>DHWG01000197.1:6593-14990 GCA_002413075.1 Desulfosporosinus sp. UBA5188
GAGGTGAATATTGTGAAAGCCATCGCGTTTGTCGATTACGAGAACATTTGGACAGGTTTATTAGAGAGGGGTTATGACTTAACACCCCAACAACTGGTACAGTTTTTACAGATTTATACCACGAAAAACGATATCGACTTATTGGCCATCTATTTATATGCCAACTTTGATCGGGAAGAGTTTTGGCGAACCCAAACGACGTTTGAAAAGACGAATGTCTTTACCCGTCATGTCTTTGGGAAAAACAATTATTCCAATACGATGCTCCGCCGTAATGCTGCAGATCTAGAATTAATGCTTGAGGCCCAAGAAATATTGCTAACTCGAGCGTTTGCTTTTGACATGTTTTTGTTGCTTACGGGGGACGGAGACTTTCTTTCGCTCCTTAGAAAAGTCCGAGCGTGGGGCAAAGTCGTAAAAGTGATAGGGGTAGCAGGAAGTGTTCATCATGCTCTGCAACCTTATTGTGAAGGAGATGATCTGTTACAGTGGGTTATTGAGCAAAAGCCTCAAACACAGTATTCTCCTGTGCAGGATTTGGAGCAAGGTATTCAGATTCTGGGAACGCTTCAGACTCGCTTGCCCTACGTTGCCTCAACAAAGGCAAGAGCGGCCCTAACAGAGCTTATGGGACGAACTATCTCACAAGTTAAAGAGTTCATTCGGTATACGTTAAAAGAAAATATACTCATTGAGCGGGAACACCCCGATCCAAATCTCAAAATAGGTAAAACAAAAATATATCTTCTTAATCTGGAGAATGCCTTAGTGATAGAGGCGTTAGGGTCTATGCGTGAAGAAGTTTCTCAGCGTCAAAAATTAATCTAGGAACTTTAATGATGCATATAAACATGAAAATATGGTAATTATATTGTTTAGACGATGTGGAGATGCGCTTGGGGGAGGGCCTTGAGCGCAATAATATCTAACGCCTGAAATAGTGAGCAATGAATAGATTTCAGGAGATAATACCGTAAAATTGCTCATATTTGGAGGTTGTGGGGGGTTGCTTTACAGTGGACCCTTGCATATTATTATAGATATATTGTTAGCACTCAATAGAGACGAGTGCTAACAAATATTTAATAAAACAATAAGGAGGAACTTTTTTCATGAACATTAAACCTCTCGCAGACCGAGTGATCATCAAAGCGCTCCCAATGGAAGAAAAAACTAAGAGCGGAATCTACATGCCTGATACGGCAAAGGAAAAGCCACAAGAAGGCGAAGTTCTCGCAGTAGGTCCTGGTAAAATGGAAAAAGGTGTTCGTGTAGCACTTGATGTTAAAGTAAACGATCGCGTGATCTATTCCAAATATGCAGGGACCGAAGTTAAGTTTGATGGAGAAGATTACTTAATCCTGAAAGAAGCAGATATCTTAGCTATTATTGGCTAATCCTATAATACTTAAAATTAAGGAGTGGAATTACGTTGGCAAAACAAATTATTTTTAATCAAGAAGCTCGTCATGCTTTAGAACGTGGTGTTAATTCACTGGCTGAGGCTGTTCGTGTAACGCTAGGACCTAAAGGCCGTAATGTCGTCTTGGACAAGAAATTCGGATCTCCTTTGATCACTAATGATGGCGTAACCATCGCTCGAGACATCGAATTGGAAGATCCCTTTGAGAATATGGGAGCACAACTTGTTAAAGAAGTCGCTACCAAAACAAATGATGTTGCCGGAGATGGCACCACGACGGCGACCGTTTTAGCCCAAGCGATCATTCGTGAAGGCCTTAAGAACGTTGCGGCTGGTGCAAATCCTATGGGCATTAAACGTGGAATTGAGAAAGCGGTCGAGGCTGTCGTGGCGGATATTAAAGCGAATGCCAAACTCGTCAAGACGAGCGAAGCCATTGCTCAAGTTGCTTCAATCTCTGCTAGCGATAAAAACATCGGTGACCTCATTGCTCAGGCCATGGAAAAAGTCGGTAAAGACGGCGTTATCACGGTTGAAGAAGCTAAAGGGATGACAACGGAACTTGAAGTGGTTGAAGGCATGCAATTTGACCGCGGCTATATTTCAGCGTATATGATTACCGATACAGAAAAAATGGAATCAATTCTTAATGATCCATACATTCTGATTACTGATAAAAAGATCAGTGCCATCCAAGACGTTCTACCTATTCTTGAAAAAGTAGTACAAGCTGGTCGTCAACTGATGATCATTGCCGAAGACATCGACGGGGAAGCCCTAGCAACTCTCGTTGTGAATAAGCTTCGCGGTACGTTCGTCTGTGTTGGGGTTAAAGCACCAGGTTTTGGCGATCGTCGCAAAGCCATGCTCGAAGACATTGCTGTACTGACAGGCGGAACAGTGATCACAGAAGACCTCGGCTTAAAGCTGGAAAATACAACCGTAGAAATGCTCGGACGTGCTCGTCAAGTCCGTGTCACTAAAGAAGAAACCACGCTGATCGAAGGTTCTGGTAACGCCGAAAATATTAAAGCACGTGTTGAAGCGATTAAACGACAAGTTGAAGAAACGACGTCTGACTTTGATCGCGAGAAGCTCCAAGAACGTCTTGCTAAACTATCTGGTGGTGTTGCGGTCATTCAAGTCGGTGCAGCCACTGAAACAGAAATGAAGGAGAAGAAACTCCGAATTGAAGATGCTTTGGCGGCTACCCGCGCTGCTGTCGAAGAAGGCATTGTTTCCGGTGGAGGGACAGCTCTGATTGATGCCCTTCAATCCTTGGATGCTCTTAAATTAGTTGGGGACGAGAAAACCGGCGTGAATATCATTCGTCGTGCTCTTGAAGAGCCTCTTCGTCAAATCGCTAACAACGCTGGTCATGAAGGTTCGGTTGTCGTTGAGAAAGTTCATAGCTCCAAAAGAGGTACTGGCTTCAATGCAATCACTTTAGTGTATGAAGACATGATTGCTGCTGGTATCGTTGACCCAGCGAAAGTTACACGTTCAGCGCTGCAAAATGCAGCTTCTATTGCGGCTATGCTACTGACCACCGAGTGCTTAATCTCAGACATTCCGTCTAAGGATGGCGGAGCAGCTGGAATGGGCGGAGCAGCTGGAATGGGCGGCATGGGTGGTATGGGCGGCATGGGCGGAATGTAAGATTGCCGCCCTGAACACAAAATGCTAAGATGCAACCATGAAACTTAATATAGAGGCTTCTCATTAATTCGCTGAATTACTGGGAAGCCTCTTTCTTGGTCGTAATCTATATACATCAGAGAATTTGTCGGGCGATTAGCTGACGGAGAGGATTTCGATAGCTATGGGTAGAATTCTCATAGAGAAGACATTTCTGCTTTTGGAAGATACTACGGTTAAAGTGTGAACCCACCGTAGTACAGGATCAACGGCGTTTTGGAAGAGACTCAGATTTAAAGAGGAGGAACAGACGTGGTCAGAGAGAAAATCCTCGATATTCTATCCGATATCTGCGGCACGGATGAAATAAAACGGAACCCGGATCTAGAATTGTTCAAGAGCGGATGGCTCGATTCCTTTGGAATCATTGAATTATTTGTGGCGATTCACGAGCAGCTCAACATTGAAGTGGCTCCAACGGAAATGGAACGTGAGGAATGGGAAACCGCCAATAAGATTATTGCCTACTTGGAGGTGTGTAGATCTTCATGATCACTCGTTGGATCGCTTATATGACAAAGGGGCCTAAGCAATGGAACCCTACCTTAATTTGGTTGGGACGAGTTTGCTATTATTACTTCATCCTGCTGGGCTTGTTTATTCTCTATTATGTACAAAAGCAGCAAACAGCGACTCCGTTCATTTATAATAAATTTTAGGCAATGGGGAAGGGTATTTTATGCTTAGTGAGAAAATTCATGCTTGGGCCCTGAAATGTCCCGAACGGGTGGCACATCGTCACGGGAATGATCAATTAACCTATGCTGCCCTAGAATTTGGGTCTAATTCTGCGGCACTTTGGCTTTATGAACTGAGCCTTGCAAAGGGGATAACCCGCCAAACCCCGGTGGTCGTGTACGGACATAAGGAAAATGAGATGTTGGTCTTATTTATTGGATGTATTAAAGTAGGCCATCCCTACATACCCGTAGATTCGTCCGTACCGCCCGAGCGTCTTAGGCAAATCATTAAGGCTTCCGGGGCAAGGGTCGTTCTTTCTCCGCAGCTCATTCCTGAAGGAATTGCTGGTACCGGCGTCATCATAGAAGAAATGATGTCACTAGCTGGGCAAGACAGTCTTCTAAATGGAGATCGGTTAGAGGTTCCACCCTCCACTTGGCAGGTGACACTTGATGAGGTGTACTACATAATTTATACTTCCGGTAGTACCGGTGTACCCAAGGGGGTTCAGCTTACTCTGAGGGCCTTAGAAAGTTTTCTCAACTGGGTTAACTCGGAATACCTTCCCAACGAACACGAGGTCTTTCTCAATCAAGCTCCGTTTTCTTTTGACCTATCGGTGATGGATGTATATATGTCTTTAAGCACAGGGGGGACCCTTTGGAGTGTGGACAAGGACCAAATTGCGAATCCCAAAGAGCTCTTTGCCTCCTTAGGTGCTTCTGAAATCAGCTATTGGGTATCAACACCTTCGTTTGCCGAAGTTTGCTTGATGGACCCCAGTTTTAAGGCCACCCTCCTGCCACAGCTCAAGCGGTTTCTTTTCTGCGGGGAAATTCTTACACATGATTGTGCGACCAAGCTTACACAGCGATTTCCACGAGCCACCGTGGAAAACCTTTATGGACCGACAGAGGCGACCGTGGCGGTCACCACCTTGACGATCACTCCGGACATACTAAGCGCGTTTAATCCACTACCAGTAGGCAGGGTTAAACCGGATGCTATGGTCCTGATAATGGATGCCGATCAACTCACCGCAGAAATTGCCTCTGGAAAAGGGATCCTGCCCCACAGACCAGAGGTGCTGGCAGAGGGAAAGACGGGGGAGCTAATTATTGCAGGCCCCAATGTTAGTGTGGGTTACCTCAACAATCCGGAGCAAACGGCGAAGGCTTTTTTTAATTGGCAAGAATGTGGCGTGACATGGAAGGCCTACCGCACGGGGGATGCCGGGCTTTTTAAGGAGGGGCTCCTCTTCTACCAAGGCAGGTTGGACTTTCAGATTAAACTCCACGGTTACCGGATCGAACTCGGTGAAATCGAGGAGAATCTCAGACGTCTCCCTAGGGTCGAAAATGCTGTGGTTTTACCCATTGAGCGCCGGGGCAAAATAGAGTATTTGCAGGCCTTCATCGTGGCGGGTAAGCCTGTGCGTGATGAATTCAAGGCAGTTCTCGACCTGAAGGAGGCTTTACGTGAACACTTGCCGGAGTATATGATCCCACGTCGCTTTAGATTCTTGGAGAAAATGCCGATGACCTCGAACGGTAAGGTCGATCGCCGTGCGTTATTAGGAGGGTTATCATGACGCCTTACGAGAGTTCTTCATTCTTTTTATATTTATTCATTCCACTGATTCCTGCTGTTTTGCTGGGAATCTTGGGAGCTTCAGGCAGAGTACGGGCCGTATGGATCTTAATTTCCACGTTGGGGATGATTTTCTTGATCGCACGTCCTCTGAGCGTGCTTTATCAGATCGTCGGTTATCTCGTGTATGAATGGCTCCTAGTTCGTCTTTACTTGGCCTACCGGACGAGCATTCTGGGGAAAAATAGGGCCAATGTGTTTTATTTGATGCTAGCTTTATCGATTCTTCCGCTGGTGGTGGTTAAATTAAACCCCAGCTTCATAGCCCTGGGTTTCTGGCATACTGTGATTGGTTTTATAGGGATCTCTTATTTAACCTTTCGAGCGGTGGGTATCCTTATGGAAATACGCGATGGTTTAATCAAAGACGTCCAATTACTTGATTTCATCAGCTTTATTCTCTTTTTCCCCACCCTAGCCGCTGGTCCGATTGACCGTTACCGGCGTTTCCTCGTGGATCTCTATAAGCCCCTCACCCGACAGGAATATGGGGACCTAGCAATCCAGGGAATAGACCATATTTTCCGTGGCCTACTTTATAAATTTATCGTTGCCTATCTGATTAATAGGTATTGGCTTGAGCCGCTGAACCATACCTTTGGATGGCTACCAACGCTTGAATACATGTATGTTTATAGCTTATATCTCTTCTTTGACTTTGCAGGGTACAGCGCGTTTGCCATCGGTGTCAGCTATTTGTTAGGCATTAAAACACCCGAGAACTTTGACAAACCGTTTATCTCGAAAAATATTCAGGAGTTTTGGAATCGCTGGCATATCTCACTCTCATTTTGGTTTCGAGATTTCATCTATATGCGCTTTGTTCTCGATTCAGCCAAGAAAAAGCGCTTTATCAATCGATATACGGCTCCCTACGTGGGTTACTTCTTGCTGTTCGGCATCATGGGAGCCTGGCATGGCCTACAGCTTTGTTATCTTCTCTATGGGTTATATCACGCGGGACTGATGATTGGCTTTAATTATTTGGACCGCTTGAACAGAACCTGGAAGTTCTGGGGGAGAGGACCCTTCTGGGATGGACTGGCGATTGTCGTTAACCTCCACTTTATCTTCTTTGGCTTTCTTATCTTTTCGGGTCGCTTAATTTAGACTCCCACTACAAGTAGGAGTGGTACCCCGTTAGAAAAACAACTTTGAGTACAAGAAGTGGAATAGGTGGGACTAATTGTACATATTGTAGGGTAAGAACTCCTCCAGGAGGGTAAGAAATGAAGAAAAAAAGACTTGGGCTCATTATTGGAATCGGCATTAGTATCTTACTGATAGGTGGGCTTTTAGCCCTCAATTTAAGGCCCCCAAACCCCACTGACTTAGTAAAAAACGGCCTAGAACGATTGAACGCAGCCACCTCGTTTCGCTACAGTTTAACTCAGCATCAATGGGTTGAGGGAAAAGATCGGGTCCTTACACAAGTCCTAGGGGAAAAGGATGGTGGGAACACTCATATCTTGGGACAGATGGCTGGAAGCGAAGTCGAAATGATCAAAATTGGGGATTCTACCTACAATAAAGACCCTTTTAGTAAGAAATGGATCAGATTTGCTAACACTCAAGCCAGTCAGGAAGTTTTTTTGGCGGAGCTCAACCCCTTATCTTCACTTCAAATGAAAGAACTTGGAGAGGTGAAGCTCGGCGAGCAAACGAAAGTAAACGGAGAAAAAGTATGGGTATGTCAGTTATTACCCAGTGTTCAGAACCAAATAATGGAGGCATTTTGGACAGAATTCCAGTATACGCTTTATATTCGAAAGTCGGATAAGATGATCGTTAAAGCAACCATTGAAGCTAAAAACAAAGTGAAGTCAGACCCCATGAGCATGACCATTGAGTTTAAGGATATTGGGAAGAAGATAAATATATTAGCACCGGATATTTAGTGCAGGTGTTGAAGGGTTGTAAAAGGGGCAGGATCACCCAACTTGTGGGTGCTCTTGCCCCTTATTTTATTTGCACAATGGACAAGCCTCTGATATAGTTTTATAATAAGTTTTTAAAAAAACATTGACCGTAAGGTGGAGGTGTCCTTAATGGAAGAATATATTGATCGGGTCTTAATTTCAAGAGAAGACTTGGGTAAGCGTGTGGCAGAACTAGGTGCAGAGATTACTAGAGATTACGAAGGCAAGAAAATTTTAGTCCTCGGGATTTTAAAAGGGGCTGTTCCCTTTATGGCGGATCTGATCCGAGAGATAAAATTGCCTTTGACGTATGATTTCATGGCCCTATCAAGCTATGGCGCCTCAACTCAGTCTTCTGGAGTCGTGCGCATTCTTAAGGATTTAGAACGTGGTGTGGAGGATGTTCACATTTTAATTGTTGAAGATATTGTCGATACGGGATTAACGTTAAAATATTTAAAAGAGAATTTAAAAGCTCGGAATCCTTTGAGTGTAAAGGTTGTTACATTACTCGATAAAGAAGCTCGACGAACGACCGTGGTTACTCCGGATTACAATGGATTTTCAATCCCTGATGAATTTGTTGTGGGGTATGGCTTGGATTTTAACCAAGAATATCGCAATCTGCCCTATATCGGTGTGTTAAAGCAGGAAGCGTATGAGATATTGGAGTAGCTTATTAGAGTTAACCTGTAATGATTGACCGTATTTTAGAATAGAAATGGTGATGATAAAAGTGCCAAAGGAAGTCGTATTGGTTTTAGATTTTGGAGGACAGTACAATCAACTAATCGCTCGTCGTGTGAGGGAAGCTCATGTATATTCTGAGATGGTGTCTTATAAGACCTCGATTGATGAAATTCGAGCTCGCAAACCTAAGGGTATTATCTTTTCTGGCGGCCCGGCTAGTGTCAATCAATTGAATGCGCCTCAAGTGGACCCGGAAATATATAATCTAGGCATTCCCATATTGGGGATTTGCTATGGGATGCAGCTCATGACGGTACAATTAGGGGGAAGCGTAGA
>DHWG01000123.1 GCA_002413075.1 Desulfosporosinus sp. UBA5188
CTTGTAGAAGTGGGAGTCTAACTTAAGCAATGAAATGAGAGCACAAATTATGGAACACTATTTATTAGAGGCCTTCAAATTAAGTCTCTTAGAAATGATAAGCCTTGTGGGGCTGTTAATTGTCATCGGCTTGGTTTTGGGTTTAATGGAGCGAAAAGCCAATAGCTACTTCTTCTCGGCGTTTGGTTATACAGGGATTTTGGCAACAGCTTGGATCGGGACCCCCGTTCATGAAATGGGTCATGCCTTGATGTGTCTAATTTTCGGTCATAAAATAATGGACATGAGATTGTTAACCATCAATAGATCCGATGGCACCTTGGGCTATGTCACCCATTCATATAATCAAAGGAGTGTCTATCAAACGGTGGGCAATTTCTTCATAGGCGTAGCGCCAATTATCAGTGGCATTGGCGCCCTGTTTCTTAGCCTATATTATTTGTTACCGAACTCGTTCAAAGTCTTTGCAGGCTATTTGGAAGCAGGTGTGATGACGAAATCCTTGGATCTAACCTTCTTCCAAGGACTTGTCAGTGCAAGCCTCGTTTTAATCCGAAGCATCTTTACCCTGAGTAATGTATTGACCCCAAATTTCTGGATTTTTCTCCTGATTGCCATGGGCGTCTCTTCTCACATGGCGCTAAGTCGTGCCGATATCAAAGGGGCCACCCAAGGACTTGTCACGCTTTACACAGTCTTATTTAGCCTGACACTGCTGGGTAACTTCCTGCAGGTCGACGCGTACCGTTACATATCTCAAGTAGCTCTGTATAATGCCTATATACTCGCTTTTTCTGCTCTGGCCTTGATCTTTTCCTTATTTACCTTGGTCTTGAGTTTCATGGTTTATCAAATCAAAGGAGTGAGTCGATGAAAGCCATAATAATTTCGGATAAGGAGTATCCAACCAAAGAATATCAAGATTTAAAAGATCTCATTGAGAAATTTTTGAAATCCAAGGGATTGAAAACAGAGCTCATGGAAGTTGGATCAGATAACCTGACTTTTTGTATGGGCTGCTTTGGTTGCTGGATCAAGAAGCCTGGGGAATGCGTTATCAACGACATGATGTCTCAAATCAACCGAAGCGTTATGAACTGCGACACGGTCATTTACCTCAGTCCAATAATCTTTGGGCAATTCAGCGCAAACATCAAAAATACAATAGATAGAAGCATACCCAATATGCTTCCGTTTTTCGAGACGAGAACGGATGGTTCAACGATGCATCCTTCCCGGTATGAAACGTACCCCAAGCAGATTATCATCGGCTATGGAGAAGTGCTTTTTGAAGAGGACAAGCAGCTCTTTATTGATGTTACCAATAAGCATCGTAGAAATATTGAAGTTTTGATTTATGAGGGAATAGCTCGGAACATCCTGAATTCATTGAATAAAATGGAGTTTGTAAGAGATAGGGGCAAATTATGAAAAATATTGTATTCCTTAGTGCCAGCCCTAAGATCAACGAACAATCTGTATCGAAGGAATTCTTAGACATGGCGGGAAACCGGATTGATGCAGAGACCTTTAATAAGATATTTATAGACGTCAGAAGAAGCCTTTCAAGCCATAAACTAGCCGAAAATTTTGAGACACTTGCAAAGGCCGACGTTATGATCATTTCATTTCCTCTGTACGTTTTTTGCCTGCCGGGCATTTTAATGCGGTTTCTCCAAGATTATTATAACTATTATATTGGTAGCAGTTGCGCCAATATAACGGTCAAAGTGTATGCTATTGTTAACTGCGGGTTTCCCGAGCCAGAAATAAACCTTGAGGCCGTCAGAGTGATCAAGAGCTTTACTCAACATATCCACGGTGAGTTCCGTTTCGGCGTGCTTATAGGAGCAGGCCCCATGATGATTGCCGCCAAAGAGGCACCTTTTATGAAAAAAACTGCTCAAACACTCAGTGATGCCTTTTCATCCATTTCAGACGACATTAAGCAGGGTCATGTCACAAAGACGAATGATATTAATATTGGTGTCAATTTCCCATTCTCAAGACGTCTCTACTTATTCTTTGGGGGTAGAGGTTGGGTCACATCTGCTCGCAAAAATGGATTGCAAAAAACGGATCTATACAAGAAGCCTTATCGGTTAAACGAATAATAACAAGGAAGAAATCAGAGTCCTAACGCGCCTATCATATCTTTCATTGAAGGAATAGGCGGTTTGAGTAAATTGAAATTGAACTGAATTCCTTTTTCACTGATACCCATAAACTCCATTTTAACAAGATCTATCATTGGTTTGCCCATGACGACTATTTCTAAATACTTTTGAAACTGGGGCAAAAGCTCAAGATCTATAACGATCTTTTTACGACCATCGTCAAAAGTAACTCCGGGCTGTTTTTCGAGCGTTTTATTTATAATAGTGTTACTAATTCGTTCAAGAAATAGCGTTTTAATGAGACTGATTAACACTTTATTAATCAGTCCCTTCTCGGCTTTTACAAACTCATTTCGCAGAGCTAAAACGACCCTATGGGAATCAGCCGTAAACTCAAAAGTTTCAATAGCAATATCGTAAGAAACCTCAAAAGCCAACCTTTTCACTTTACCACTTGATTGCAGGTGGATTGAATGATCAACAAATGTCATTTGCAAATCATTAATATATTCCGGAAGCTGTTCTAAGATGATAGGCTTCCATTCCTTGTTCATCAGTTCTTCTGTTAGGACAACTTCGCCAGACATTAAGTCAATCCATTTCACATGTTGAAACAAGGTTTCCATTTCAGGACGGTATTTCTTAAATACATCTAAGGAATTCAGTAAAGTAAATGGTAAATTCACGCTAAGCCTCCTCGGTATACTTATCAACAAACTTATCACCTATTTCTTAATAGTCTTATTAGATAAACTATATGACATTGTAATCACCGAATTGATTTTATGTGCAGAGAAACTCCCTTAAAGCAGCACCTGCTTTAAGGGAGTTTTATAATTAAGCCCATAGGAAGAGAAATAATTCAATATAATATGGCTATAATCAGCGGCCATACTGGTCTAATTTCCTGTAAAGGTTACGGACGCTGATTCCGAGCATTTTAGCGGCTTGAGCCCGGTTTCCATTGGCTGTTTTTAGAGTCTCTAAAATGTAATCTCTTTCTATATCTTCAAGCGTTGGATATCCATTGATGGAACCTGTTTGATGATAAAGGGGAATCCCATCATCGATTAGCTTTTGCTCCAAATGGGAATTTGGCCAGAGATCCACCGGGAAAATAACCTGACCGTTAGCCAGGGTAACGCCTCTCTGAATCAAATGGGCCAATTCCCTAACGTTGCCAGGGAAGTCGTAATTTAGAAGAAGTTTCTGCGTTTCCGGAGAGAGACTATACAAATATCGCTCAGGACCCGGTGAACGAAATTTTTGGAGATAAAAATCGACTAGCGGGAAAATATCCTCTCTGCGTTCGCGTAAAGGAGGTACCTCAAGAATTAACCCGTTGAGACGGTAATATAAGTCCTGTCTGAACCGACCCTCTTTGACTTCAGCGAGGAGATCCCGGTTGGTTGCCGTCAGTAGTTGATTGAATGACTGAACCAGACGTCCGATTTCATCTTGGGACTGTTTTGGAATCTCTGATTTCAGATCCCCCGTTAAAATAATTCGTCGGACCTCCCCTTCGAGCTTCTCAATAGGACGCGTCAGCTTTAAGCCAAACATAATACTGATCAAGGTCACCAAGGCAATGGCAACCAGTAAGATCCCCAGTAGTTTACGGGAAAATTCATAGATGGGTTGATAAGCCTCACGAATTGGCTGTTCTATAAAAACACCCCAACTGAGATTTTCTACAGGAGCAAATAAACCGATGACCTGTAGACCGTCAGGATTCGTATAGTCTATACCTTGTGGTGACGGACGCTGGCCCGCCAAAAACGCTTGGACGTCAGGGTTCTGACGCACATTTTCTTGACGTAAAACATGACTAAAATCGGTATGTCCAATCAATTCCCCTTGCTCATCTGTCAAGTAAATATACCCGGCTTGCCCAATACGCAAATTGGTAATCTTCGTAACCATCCCTTTAAGATCTGTTTTCGCTTGTAAATACCCTATATTCTTGCGAGTCAGGGGATCCTGAATTCCCACCGTCAGATAAAATTGCGGACGCCCGTCATTTGAGAAAAAAACAGGGCTAACTGAGAAGGATGCGTCTTCTGTCAAATCGCGATGTTTGAGTTGAAAGTCTGATTTTTGCGGCAGAATTACATTACGCCGATCTATCTGCCCTATAACATTAAAATTGCTATCAGCTACCTCAATAGCTTCGAAATACGATTCCTGCCGTAAAAGTTTTGCCAAAATCATCTCCCGTGCTATTTGATCTTGTCCAACTAGCGTAGAAGCATTCGTATAAGTCACGATACTCAGGCTTTCCGCTTTCTTCACGACAAATTCGCTAATCTGTTCCGCCAGTCCCGTTGCTCGTTCGAAGTTCTGCTGTTGAATGCGTTCTTGTAAATATAGCCGCGTTGCATTGAAATTCGCCAACCCCAGGAAAAGCAAAGGAAAAATAGACATAGCAATGCCAAAAATGAGAACCCGACCTTTAATACGCATCAACCACGGAAATGATGCCTGTTCCACAAATGCTCCCTCCCTATGGTTAAATCACTTGGTCTGCGAAGCTTAAGACATTCGGTGTAAGGTGAACCCCTAATTGTTGAGCAGTACGGAGATTAACAGAGAAAACCAGCTCTTCCGGCGTTTCTATCGGAAGGTCTTTTGGCCTTTGCCCTCGTATGATCTTATGAACTAGCTGAGCAGTCTGAGCTCCTTGAGCTTTGTAAGACGTTCCATAAGAAGCCAAACAGCCCTCCTCCGTATCACTTGGATAGACGCCAAAAACGGGAAGCTTATTCTGTATAGCCAGTTCAACCACTTGTTTGGTGCTTGTTTCGAGAAAAAAAACCGGCATAAGGATGACCCCTTCAATTTTATCTTTGCTCATCTGGTGAAAAGCCTTAGCAACCTCGTCATGGGTCGAAACAGTATACATACCAAGTGTTAATGAAAGTTCTTTTGCTGTTTCTTGTATGTTAAATTGAGTTTGCTGAAAGTAGGGAACACGCGTATCTCCTAACACCGCAACATGCCGAATCTCCGGCAGCAAACGATGAAGAAGCTCAAGTCGTTTCGGTGTCAATTCTAGATGATAATTATTCAATCCCGTCAGACTTCCTTCGGGATGAAACGGGTCAGACACTAATCCGATGCTCATCGGAGAAAGAGTACCCATAAATACTACCGGGATTGGATTTTCCATGGTTGCGGTCAGCTCTTTGAGGGTTTGAGCCTCAATCCCACCTGCTGCCACCAAAACATCCGGTCTGTCAGTGATTAAACGCTTGGCAATGGTTGATAGCTCCGAAATTTGGTTTTGACCGTTCAATACTTGATAGGTAATATTGTGTCCTTCATTATATCCCAGGCGTTCTAGTCCCTCTTTCAAGCCCTCAATTTTGGCGAGACGGTTGTCATTGACTAATAGTATACCAATCTTAGCCACCGATTGCTTTTCTGCAGGAACGCTGACTAAAAAAGCCCAAAGCGATGACTCCACCGCTACTGATAATCTCAATCAAGGTTGGGTAATAATATCCTTCAGGCAACCCAGTCATTACCGGTACAATCAAAGCCGGGAGGACAATATTAAACCGCACCCCAAGAATACCGATCGCCACCATGATTGCCGCTGCGGTCAGGGCCTTGACGGACTCTTTCGTTCTCTTGGAAAAAATTAAATAGAGAGGGACAACGACACCAATAACCATTTGCACCGCCCAAAACGACCAGGAAAAATCGCTCATGATCATCGTTTTTAAAGTTGCTAATTCTTCATGCTCTAAGCCATAAGCTCCAATGAAAAATTCATAGAACTCTAAACCAACGTCGATCAGCAAAAAGAAAGACAGTAATCCGGCAAGGCCTTTAACCATAGCCTGATCAATCGAATTTCCTGAAACTTTATTCCTGATGACATAAAATGCGATCAAAAGTGCCGTACCCGAGACAAGCGCAGAGACTACAAAGATAACCGGGAATAACGCCGAATTTAAGAAGGGACGAGCCTTAACAACCGCAAAAAGCGCACCGGTTCCTCCATGAACCCCTAAGATCGCAATCGGAATCCCCATTGTCCCTAAAACTTTCAGCATCTTATGATCATGGCGTTTTGATGCTTCCGAGGTATCTTTGCTGCCGAAGGAAAGGAATTTGGCAATTTTACCTTTTCTATTATTTACGACCGATGTTTTAATCAAATCGATACGCCTAGCAAAATAGAGTTCCGAAAGCAAAAGCGCAACATAAAGCACGTAGAAACGAACTTCATAAGCCAGAACACTTGTCCAGTTCATATACCAAAGTGCATGCCAGAACCGCTCCATATGACCCAAATCAAGTAAAATAAAAACCATAGCCAGCACCATACTTAATATAGCAACCAGAAGAGCATCTTTTCCGATTTTCTCATATTGTTCCATACCAAACACATAAATCAAGGTTGAAAGTAGAAAAGCCCCAGCACTCATGCCAACAAAATAAATATAGAAAGCAACCCAAGTACCCCAAGGGGTAGTACTGGTAATATTTGTCACGATGATGCCTTCTTTTGCTCTAATAAATACAGCAACTGTGCCTGCAACCATCAGTAAAATCAAGAAGGCATACCATAAGATTGAGCGCCTGTTATTGTGACTATATTCAGCCATGTTATTCACCTTCTTTCCTATTTTAGATAGATAACTCTTGGCCCTGTATTGAGTTCTTCTTTAAGGAGAAAAGCGCGAGGGCTGGCAGCCAGTCTAGATACGACGCTGTCCGGGTTGCTCAAATCCCCGAAGAACCGAGCATCACCGATACAGGTCTCGACACAAGCTGGCTCTTCGCCCCGTTCCAGCCGGTGCAAGCAAAAGATGCATTTACGGACATTGTTAATCGGTGATTTCCCTTTCTCTCGTTTGCCCCTATCCACACCGTACTCAGGAGATTGGATTTCATTGGCACCTAGCATTTCCTGAGAATAACTTTCACCGAAATCAACATAGCGGGCTCCATACGGACAAGCAACCACACAATAGCGGCAGCCGATACAGCGATCGTAGTCAATAGCAACAACCCCGTTATCCAGCTTATAGGTAGCTTTGACCGGACAAACTTGGACACAGGGTGGGCGATCACATTGCATGCAGGGACGTGGTAGGTTTACAAGAGCCACGTTAGGATAGGCTCCGATCTCGTTTTGGAGGACAACATTGTAGGTGACTCCTGGCGGGGTACGGTTTTCTGCTTTGCAGGAAACCGTACAAGTGTCACATCCGATGCACTTCTTAAGATCGATGACCATCCCCCATTGAGGTATTTTTTTCTGATCATCTGTTTTTTCTGCTGCGTTAGCGATTTTCATTCTTTTCACTCCTTTTATCATCTCAACTAATAGGCAATGCAATAACCGTACCAGTTATTTTCCACGGGAAAAGGTTATGGCAGAGCCAATCCTGGTTTTTAGGCACTACTAATAATGACAAAATGTCACTGATTATAACGTGACAAAAAGGCACATGATGACAAAATGTCATCATGTGCCTTTTTAGAAATATTAGTTACTCCTTACCTGCCCTTTTCAATGTTCCTGAACTTTCAGAAGCATGTCCCTCTAATCCATGATAATTCTTCCTTAAAATATCTGCTAAATACTCGTTATTCCTTCGTTACGCTAATACTAGCGGTCTGAGGCAATGCCAAACCTGCGGCCACTTCCACCGTTTTCAGAATTCCTGAAACGCCAGCACAACTGGGATGAGGGCTATATTTGGCAAACACTTCATAAACTCGCCCCATATGAACCTTATTGAATATTTCTTTATAAGCATCAACTTCAGTTAATTCCAGCGCAATCTTTTGATAATTAGGACAATCACTGGTTATCTCCAATTGTACCTTATTATCCTCATCACTCACTGCTTTGACATTAATAGTAAAACCACAGACCCCGGCGTGTATTACCCCTGTCGCCATAATAATCTACCTCCAATCCTCGTATTTGAGTTTAGAGTATCTGCTTACTGACTCTCGCTCTAAGTATACTACTCTTATCTTTAATTAGCATATCTACAGTAACCGACCTTCCCGGCTCGACATAAACGGTGTCTGGACAAGTGCTTCCTTTTAGTAGGCAGTTAAAAGATGCAGATTTCCTTCTTCTTCACCCACGTATTACGTTAACATTCGCCGCATTCCTTTGAATACCCTTTGATCAGCTTTTTATAGTCACATATGCAGCGTATTATAATTTAACTGATTTTATGCTTGTTGCAGAGCTTCCTCAGCTAGGGTTAAGCCCTTTGTCTCGGGTACATTTCCGGTGTCTCTCGTAGACAAATCAACGCCGAACACCCGTCAACTGTCGCGTTACCTGACTACCCGCCAATATCAATAAACTAAATCCGATTAACATAGATGCTAATAGTAAGAATGGAAAACCACAAGATCGATAACAAATTATCTTCCAAGAGCAAAATCCTTCAGTCTAACTAAAAGGCAGAATTTTTATATTTATTATTTATATGGAGGTAATGGGGTTTCTGCGGAGAGTTGTTATAGGTTGATCCGTTTGGAAGCTAATAGTTTATTTAGGTTTTCCTTTAAGAATGTGCGGAGTTCAAAAGCATCTTCAAACGTATAATCTGCTCCTATTTCCTTGGCAAAGGCAGTTGTTATTGGTGCTCCACCTACTATAATTTTAACCCCGTTTCGTAATCCTTGAGCTTCAAGTTCAACGATCACATCTTTCATGACAGACATGGTTGTGGTTAATAAGGCCGAGATCATCAAAATATCAGGGTTCTCCTTGCGCACAGCACTGGCAAATTTCTTAGGAGAAACGTTAACGCCAAGATCGATAACTTTGGCACCAGTTGCCATTACCATGGCTTTGACGATGCTAAGGCCAATATCGTGTAAATCGCCTGCGACGGTACCTAAGATTATCTTGCCGAGGCCTTTTTTGGTGGGTGCAGTTAAGAACGGTTCAATAACAGATAGCCCGGCATGCATAGAATGGGTAGCCATCAGGACCTCTGGAACATTAACTTTTTCAGTGCGGTATTTTTCAGCGATAATGTTTATGCCTGTAATTAGTCCTTTTTCAAGAATGACCGTAGCAGAATATCCTTGCGCTAAAGCTTGTTTGGTTAATTCTAGCGTTTCCTCAGATTCACCTTCTGCAATTGAAAGGATGATATCGTCAAATATCAATCTAATCGCCCCCTAAAATAAGCTATTTTTGTAGATTAAAGGAGTTACTCCAATATATTTTCGAAATACTTCAGCGAAATAGCTTTGACTTTTAAAGCCTATTGCTTTAGAAACCTGTTCAACGCTGAATTCCGGTTTCTTCATCAGCTCCACTGCCTTTTCAACACGGACTCTAGTTAGGTAATCGTTAAAGGTACAATCTAATTCTAATCGAAATAAACGAGATAGGTGAGACGGGCTGATAAAAAGATAATCGGCGGTTGCTTTAAGTGTCAGTGGTTTATGGTAATTTTCCATAATAAAATTTCGGGCGTTATTAACTAAACTGAGATGCTTTTTGTCTGCTAGTTTAAAGATTCCATCGAGGAATTCTGCTATGACTTTATGGACTTTGAAAAAGAATTCTTCGATTCTTTCAATGCTGTTGATTTCATTATTGAAATCCTGAAGTTTTACCATGACTTGTTCTGCATCAGCTCCCCCTTCGAAAGCCGCTCTTGATGATAGGGAGGCCAATTCAAGTACCCGTATTTTAATCGTTGTTTTATCACCGGCGGTCTTAGTTAAGAGGTCAGTTAATAAATCCTTCAAAGTACTTTCGGCCCTGGTTTTGTCACCGAGCCGTACATAACTTAGAAAACGCCTTTCTTTCTTCAAATATGTTCTGTAGTCTGCAAACTCTGTGATATTTTGCTTCTTTCTATTTTCTAGATCAGTCTTTATTTGAAGTCTTTGTAAATGATAGGCATTTTCCTCTTCCATAGTATGAATGTTTCTTTCAACTAAATGATTGACTACAACAAAAAGCATATCTGCCGCAGCTTGAGACTGCTCAGGAGAGGTTATAGGAAGACTTTTAATTTTTTGTTGTAATATATCGAAATCTAGATCATTGGAATTGCTCTTTTTTAACTCTCGAAGAAAAAACTCATCGGGTTTCCACAATAATACTTGTCCGCAAATAATACTTCCAAGAAATACATTATCTAATATGATGGGAACTGCCCATATTACCAGTCCGGCATGGCATCGAAAGAAATAGGGCTCATTCCATTTTGCTGCTTCTGAAGTTGCTTCTTTATATGAATCTAAACATTTCTTTTCGCCTTTACTATGACTACGGATAAATTGACAAAAATCGCATCTGCTTTTATTTCCCAGGATCGCAAGCGTTTCACCTTTTCTATTAACAGCTTCAATGTGTAAACCCGTAGCCTTGGAGAAGCTGCCTAGGATTTCGTCTAAGTATTTAGGATCAAGAAAACTTTCAATATTTCTCTTAGGCATTAGTATCCCAGCTCCATTTATTATTTCAATCTCTATAGGAATGGGCTTAAGTTTTATATAAATAATAAACAACTAATTATAATATTCCTATGTTTATACATTCAATACC
>DHWG01000074.1 GCA_002413075.1 Desulfosporosinus sp. UBA5188
GCGCAAACAGCTGGGAACATTTGACGTTCTTGACGGGCAAAGCCACCACCACTGAAGCCGCTGCCACCTTGGTTTCCGTTTTTTTCTTTTTTCGCTGCACGACATTCAGGGCAACATCCAGGTTCGTTTATGACGGCTTTATCGCAATTATAGGATTAAACCTTGCTTAGCAAACGCTTGCTTAATAGCAAGATCATATTTGTCTATATCAGATTGAGAATTGTCCAAGAATGTTTTTATTTGCTTAGGAGTCACGTTGAGTTTTTGAAGAAGGGTGCTCACTTCTTGATTCTTAATGGGTTGTTGTACCTGAGCTTCGTTTTTAGGAGTGATCGAATTAAGCAACGGCGTTCCATGGGCCAGATTTAAGCAAATCATAAATACGACGACAATTAATCCTAAAGTTAATATCCCTTCTACAATGGGTGCTAAAAACTTTAAGACAATTAAGACGACTGCTATGATGCCTATTATTGGAAGCAAAGAGTTTATCATTGAAAATATCCCCCCTGAAATTTTATGACAAAACTATACCATTAAAATCCTCAAGATTCCACAGGGAATATATACCTAGCAACAAAATAATCTTAATAATAGAGCCCTTCCTCGCGTGTAAAGCCACGTCGCCTTGCCATCCTTGGCGGCGATCTAATCTCGAACATCCTTATTCGAGTCTTGGCCGCGATCTAATCAGAAACATCGTGTTTAAAGTTTTCTTTAGCTGCGCGACACTCGGGACAACTTTTCATTCAGCCTATAAAAAAACCACTAGGTATATTGCCCGTGCACCATGGCAAATTCGCAACTTCTGTCCCTTTACCCCACTACATAGTCTCCTTTAAATCAGTCGAAAGTGATCTTTATTTGCTGATGTTCTCGAATTGGAGCAACCTATTGGGTTAGTCCTCCGCTTTGTGTAAAATACTACGCTACGTGGCAATTGTGCGTTCCACCGTAAGTCCAAAAACTCGTGTTGAAGATCCGGGCAAAAAAATGGTATTATCATGATTCATGCTGGCTTTCCTTTATAGCTTCTCGGTTATCCATGTTAAAAGAATCTGCCAACTTTTATACAGTATTCGGTGTATTCTTCGCCATAATGCTTCCTCAATGAGGCTTCTTCAAGTAATACCTGACGATTAAACAGCCAAAACCCAAGGACAAGGTAAATTAGAAATATCCAGTTCGGTAAGATCAAAAATATTCCTAACAGTATAAACCCGAAAGCAGTATAGATCGGGTTACGGCTGTAGGCGAAAATTCCGGTTGTAACAAGCTTTCCCGGATGCTTCTCATCAATCCCGACACGAAAGCTCTTCCCGAAAGCAATGAGACTCATTAAGAATATTATCAGTCCAACGATACATACCACTACCCCAATCCAGCTTACGAATCCGCTTTCAAATAATAACGAACCGACCTTTGGCAAGTTAAAAGCGTGGCTAAATATAAGGCCAAAAAACAGCAGCGCAAACGGTGGGATAAGAAAGTCCTTTTTATCCATTTCACCAAATCGCATTACCTTTATCCCCTGGCGTTTCAGTATAAACACCCTTGAAAGCACCATTGCCATAAGTAATATTATCACTATAATTGCAAAATATCCCTGCATAATCCAAACTCCTTTTTTGCACCTAATATAAATAATCTTCTAAATTAGCTATATTCTAAGGAATAATAAATTACTTTCTTTCAAGTCAGCGCTCTAGCATAATAGTATTAATGTTGTAGCGGATTACAACCACTTCATGCTTAAAATAATGTGGTGTCCACCGCAACCAAACACTCCGGCCCATTATTCTTAACCGAATTGACGAACGGTGACACTTCATAAGCCATCATTAACTCCACTGGATAGGGCCCTAACAAACTCTTTAGAAAATGACTATCAACGACACCCTGATCCAACCACACAGGCTCAACGTCTCTTGGCAGAATGACCGGCATGCGATTGTGTAGTGGTTCCATCAGTTCATTGGGGGTCGTGGTGATGATAGTGCATGAATTGATGAGCTCCCCCGTGGGTGATTTCCATGTGTCCCAGAGGCCAGCAAACCCGAAAAGCTCTTGACTCTTGAGAGTGATCCGGTGCGGTCGTTTGGTGGCCCCTTCTTTCTTCCACTCATAAAACCCATCGGCAACGATCAAACAACGCCTTCGTTGAAGGCATGTCTTAAAACTAGGCTTTTCATCGACCGTTTCAGCCCTAGCGTTAATCATTTTATGACCGATCGAAGGATCTTTGGCCCAATACGGTATGAGGCCCCACTTAAAGAATGCACACTGGTTTGAACCCCTGTTAAGGATCACCGGCACATCTTGCGAAGGGGCTACATTGTAGTTGGGTTTTAAGTCTGGGAAGTCTATCTTTAGCTGAAATCGTTCCTCAAACCCTTCGAATCCTGCGATGGAAAATCGTCCACACATGCTAAGCACCCCTAACTATATATTCGATATTGTTTTAAAAAGCTTATCACATAAGTGAAAATTATTTTAAATATTGGTTTTTATCTAACCATTATAACCTTATTCCTTTTTCTTTCAAGGAGCTTCGAATCGGCTTGGCCCGGATAGCCTAAAGAGAGCCTAGCACAATTTAATTTCCTTGTATATCGAGTTTCTTACCATAGCTTTTAATAACCTCATTATCAGAAAGCCATCGTAACTGATTGACCCAGCATTCCTGTTTGAATAAAAAGGCCTTGATCCTAATGGGTAACAGGTCTCTACAAGGGAAGAAATGCGAAAGATCGCCGTTACCCAATGGAACGACGATCTTTTCTGGGTATCTCGGACTTAGAGGTTAGTTCTAAGATTACCATTGCCGGCCTGGATCATCCGCCATACTATTAACAGTTCCTCTAGGATAGAGAACGAGATAATGATCCATCATGGGATTAGAATTACTAGCCGTTGGCATTGAGAAGACAAACTCCATTTTGAATTCCTTCCCTGCAGTATACCCGATGATTTCCTCGCCCTTGGTTTTAACATCATAAGCCGGAGTTCCATAGACTTCTTCGGTTTTGGCAAGGGAGAGTTTCTGTAATTGCTTATCAAACGATCGCACCTCAAAAATTTGGGATCCTTTATTAAAGCCAAATACCAAAGCATGGCTCGAGTAGGTAGTGTAGCGATTTACGATCCTAGGC
>DHWG01000115.1:0-18009 GCA_002413075.1 Desulfosporosinus sp. UBA5188
AATGTTGCCAAGCCACGATGGGAGTTCTTACGCTTCATTTCGTGCAATAAGGTCACGAGAATACGCGTTCCAGAAGCACCTACAGGATGACCAATGGCAATCGCTCCACCGTTTACATTCGTCTTTTCCATATCAAGTTGTAACTCTTTAGCAACTCTTAGTGTTTGTGAAGCAAAGGCTTCGTTCGCTTCCACGAGATCGATATCTTCAATTTTCAGGCCGGCTTTTTTTAAGGCCTTACGAGTTGCTGGGATCGGACCGGTTCCCATAATGAGCGGATCCACACCAGCGGAACCCCATGATGTAATGGTTGCCAGAGGCGTTAAGCCTAGTTCCAGAGCTTTCTCTTTTGACATAACGACGACAGCCGCTGCTCCGTCATTTATCCCTGAAGCATTTCCAGCCGTAACGGTTCCGCCTTTTTTAAATGCGCCTCTTAGTTTAGCAAGGCCTTCATAGGTAGCGCCAAAACGTGGAAATTCGTCTTGAGAGACTACGATGGGATCGCCTTTACGTTGTGGAATAGACACCGGTACAATTTCCTCTTCAAACTTACCGGCTTTAATCGCCGCTTCCGCACGATTTTGACTTGTCACTGAATAGTGATCTTGTTCTTCTCGGGAAATACCAAACTGTTCTGCAATATTTTCAGCGGTTACTCCCATATGAACATTATTCATAGCATCCGTTAAGGCATCATTAATCATGGTATCAATGATGGTATTATTGCCCATACGATAGCCTGTACGAGCTTTAGGTAGTGCATAGGGTGCAAGTGACATGCTCTCCATTCCACCGGCTACAACAATATCTGCGTCCCCAGCAATAATGGCCTGAGCGGCACAAACGACTGATTTAATGCCCGATCCGCATACTTTATTAAGGGTCCAGGAAGGGATTTCCTCAGGAATTCCGGCTTTAAGAGACGCTTGACGAGCGGGATTTTGTCCCAGCGCACCTTGGAGTACATTACCCATAATAACCTCATCAACCTGGTCTGGTGTTATCCCTGCTCTTTTTATCGCTTCCGCAATGGCAAGTGCCCCTAAATCTGCTGCTGGCATTTGTCCAAAGGCCCCTAAAAAAGTGCCTACAGGTGTACGTACTGCACTTACGATGACAACTTCTCTCATTAATAGCAACTCCTTCATATATATTAAAGACTCTTATTAAACCCTAACCCGGATCTATCACAGTGATTCAGTTTGGTAAAGCGCCTTAACCGGCGCTTTACTAGAATCTTATTCATCTTAATATATTATTCTTTAAGAATAAAACCACTGATCACAACTCGTTGGATTTCGCTGGGTTCCTTCATGAATTTCTTTAATTCTATGACTTTCTACGCCAAATTTTCAGTTTCTGAGCTTCGACGATCAGTCCCTCTCTAAAGTCAGGGTGCGCTATGGAGATTAAGGCCTCTGCGCGCTGCCAAGTGGACAAACCTTTAAGATTAATTTTACCAAACTCTGTAACGACATACTGAACGGCTGGGCGAGTATCTGTAATCGCGGATCCCAGCGTCATAAGGGCTTTGATACGAGAATTTATTTGCCCCTTTTTATCTTTATAGGTCGAAGGCAGGCAAATAAAGCTTTTCCCACCTTTGGAGTTATAGGCTGCTTCCACAAAATCAAGTTGACCACCTGCACCACTAATCATATTAGTTCCTGCTGATTCAGAACAAACCTGACCCGTTAAATCTATTTCCAAGGCGCTGTTGATGGAAATTAGTTGGTCATTTTGAGAAGCAATAAACGGATGATTTGTGTAATCCACAGGATACCCTGCCAAGGAGGGGTTATCCTTCATAAAATCATAAAGCTTTTGTGTCCCTGCCGCGAAGGCAAAAACAATCCTGCCTCGGTCTAATTGTTTTCTCATTCCAGAAACCTTACCAGCCTCCACCATATCTACAAAACCGTCAACCAACATTTCCGTGTGAATGCCTAGATCTTGGAGATCGGAGGCTGCAATCATCTGCCCTAAGGCATTCGGCATCCCGCCGATTCCCAATTGAATACAGGCTCCATCCTCAATCTCAGGCAACACAAACGAGGCAATTTGTTGATCCATCTCGCAGACAGCCGCGGAAGGTAATTGTGGAAGTCCTCGGTGCCCTCCTTCCACAACATAATCCACGTTTGAAATATGTACTATATGGTCATACCCTCCATGAACCCTTGGCATATCTTCATTCACTTCAACAATGACAGCACGAGCTTTTTCAATCGCTGCCGCATAGTGAGATGTGGAGGTCCCAAAGCTAAAATACCCATGATCGTCCATCGGAGCAACCTGAATGGCCACAACATCGGTCTGTACATTCTCACGAATGTAGCGGGGCACTTCTGAATATTTAACAGGAATATAATAAGCCAATCCTCTTTTAGCCAAGTTCCGTTCATATCGGCTAAAATGCCAGCTGTTCCAGGTAAAATGTTCTCCTGTAGAATCACTTTCCATACAAGCCAAAGGGGTAATAAGTATTCCTCCGCGCAAATTCACCTCGTAAAGTTCGTCTTTGCGCTTTGCTAACGCCTCATCTAATAAACCTGGCACACTTGCAGCGAAAGCAATCTCTACCCAGTCTCCGCTTCGAATTACTTTTACAGCGTCATCTGCCGTGACACACTTACTACGATATTCCGCTATAGGCATTGAACCATCTCCCTGAAGTTCTTATTCTGAATGATTAAGTAAAGCAACATTCACTATTTTCTAATAACATTAAATTTTACAATGTTAGCGAAGCACCTAATAGGCACTTCGCTAAAAAGTAATACGAGAATTCATTGAGAACTATTAATCTTTAAGGATATAACTGCTGATGACAATGCGTTGGATTTCACTGGTTCCTTCGTAGATCTCGGTAATTTTAGCATCACGCATCATACGCTCAACAGGATAATCCCGAGTATAGCCATAGCCTCCGTGAAGTTGAACGGCCATGGTGGTCACGGCCATAGCCGTCTCTGCAGCGAAAAGTTTCGCCATTGAGGAAGCCTTTCCAACGGGTTTATGGGCCCTAGCCAGATAGGCTGATTGATAAACGAGAAGGCGAGCGGCCTCAATTTGTGTCGCCATGTCAGCTAGTTTAAAGGAAGTGTTCTGAAAGAAAGCAATAGGTTTGCCAAACTGTTCTCTTTCTTTGGTATATTTAAGGGCTTGCTCATAAGCGCCTTGGGCAATGCCTAAGGCTTGAGCAGCAACACCGATTCGACCAAAATCAAGTGTCTGCATGGCAATTTTGAAACCTTTACCCTCTTCACCAAGCAGGTTTTCAGCAGGAATACGAACATCTTCAAACACTAACTCATAGGTGGCTGAAGAACGAATTCCCATCTTTTTCTCTTTCTTACCGAAGGTGAAACCAGCTGTTCCTTTTTCGAGTATAAAGGCGGCAATTCCTTTATTGCCCTTGCTCTTATCCATCTGAGCTGTAATCACATAGACATCACCATAATAACCATTAGTAATAAAGATTTTACTACCATTAATGATGTAATCGTCGCCATCACGAACAGCCGTTGTCCGCGTCCCTGAAGCATCGGAACCTGCCATAGCCTCAGTCAAACCGAACGCACCTAGTTTTTCACCAGTCGCCAAAGGAATCAAATACTTCTTCTTTTGTGCTTCTGTCCCAAACAAAGCGATTGGATTGGCACATAAGCTGGAATGGGCAGCTAGGGTAGTCCCTACAGAGGCATCAACCCGTGACAGCTCTTCGATCGTAATCGCATAAGAAATATAATCCGCATCAACACCGCCATATTCCTCAGGGAATGTAATTCCTGCTAGGCCTAGTTCCGAGAGTTTCTTCCATATTTCTTCTGAATATTGTTCCTTCTCGTCACGTTCTTCGGCTCCAGGGCCACATTCCTTCTCAGCAAAATCACGCACCATTTTCCGCATCATTAGGTGGTCTTCAGTTAACTCAAAATTCATCTAAATTCATCCTCTCTATTCATTGGGCTCAGTGGTGGTCAATTTCTTGAAGTTATGCTCCGTAGTTATAAAAGCCACGGCCGGATTTACGTCCAAGCCAGCCAGCTTTAACGTATTTACGAAGTAACGGACATGGGCGATACTTATCGCCTAGACCTGCATGAAGAACTTCCATAACAGATAAGACGACATCCAATCCGATCAGATCACATAACGCCAACGGGCCCATGGGGTGATTCATGCCTAGTTTCATACAGTTATCAATCGATTCGACAGTGGCTATGCCTTCTGAGAGTGTAAAAACGGCTTCATTGAGCATCGGGACTAAGATGCGATTTGCTACAAATCCCGGGTTATCATTCACTTCGACTGGCGTTTTGCCCAGAGTCACGCTTAAAGCTTCAATTAATTTATAGACTTCATCGCTGGTAGCCAAACCACGAATAACCTCGACGAGTTTCATCATTGGTACGGGATTAAAGAAATGCATTCCAATCACTCGATCAGGACGTTTGGTGCAGGCTGCAATTTCAGTAATCGGTAATGAAGATGTATTGCTCGAAAGTATGGTATGTTCTGGGCAAACAGCGTCGAGCTCGGCGAATATCTTAGCTTTAATGATCATATTTTCCACAGCTGCTTCGATGACCAAATCAGCTGTTGCAGCGTCTTTCAGAGAAATCGATTTTGTGATGCGACCTAAAACAGCTTCTTTATCTTCAGCAGAAAGTCTTCCTTTCTCAACACTTCGGGTAAGGTTTTTCGTAATAATGCCGATACCTCGCATGACAAACTCATCCTTAATATCGTTCAAAATGACAGAATAGCCAGCTTGAGCGGCAACTTGGGCAATTCCTCCGCCCATTTGTCCAGCGCCAATTACCATAATTGTTTTCATACTTTCTCCTCCATTTTCTTTAGTAAGATAGTTAGCTTTAAATACTTCGGGGAGTTACAAGTGTTCAATCATCGCCATGTGGCTCAGATATGATCTTGTCCTCCTTACTTATAATTTGTTTGTGATTATCCTCACAATTAAAGACTACCAGTATACCCCTAGTTTGTCTATAGGTAACTGTCATACTCGCAATCCATATACCTTATGGACAAGTTTGCCTCCAGCGTAAACGTGTCGAAGTGTTGAAACGATTGGATCACCTAGCAGCTAAGTACAAAACAATTTATAAGATATTCTCTGCATTTACACTAACAATAGGCAAACATTACTTAATCTTACATCTGGAACACCGCTTATCACTATCAACAGAAAAAGAACAAAGCACTTATTCTTAAAGTGCTTTGTTCTTTAGTTCACCCCAGGTAATCTAGTCAATTATGGTTACAATGATCAGATATTAATCTCTTTATGACTTTTTACGCCAAATTTTAAGTTTCTGGGCTTCGACAATCAGTTCATCTCTAAAGTCAGGATGCGCTATAGAAATTAAGGCTTCTGCTCGCTGCCAAGTCGACAAGCCTTTAAGATTCACCTTACCATACTCTGTGACCACATACTGAACGGTTGGGCGAGTATCTGTAATCGCCGACCCCAGTGTCATAAGGCCCTTAATGCGGGAATGTACTTTTCCGGCCTTATCCTTATAGGTGGAGGGTAAGCAAATAAAGCTTTTCCCGCCTTTGGAATTATAGGCGGCTTCTACAAAGTCAAGTTGACCCCCTGCACCACTAATCATATTGGATCCTGCCGATTCAGAACAAACCTGACCCGTTAAATCTATTTCCAAGGCACTATTGATGGAAATCAGTTGGTCGATTTGAGAGGCAATAAAGGGATGATTGGTATAATCGACAGGATACCCTGCCAAGGAGGGATTATCCTTCATGAAATCATAGAGTTTTTGCGTCCCTGCTGCGAAGGCAAACACAATCCTGCCCCGGTCTAATTGTTTCCTCATCCCAGTAACTTTACCGGCTTCCACCATATCTACAAAGCCGTCAACCAACATTTCCGTATGAATTCCTAGGTCTTTAAGCTCGGAAGCTGCAATCATCTGCCCTAAGGCATTTGGCATTCCCCCGATTCCCAATTGAATACAAGCTCCATCTTTTATTTCAGGTAACACAAATGAAGCAATTTTTTGATCCATCTCGCAGACAGCTGCCGAAGGTAATTGTGGAAGTCCTCGGTGCCCGCCTTCCACGACATAATCTACTTTTGAAATATGCACTGTGTGGTCATAACCACCATGGACTTTGGGCATATCTTCATTAACCTCAACAATAACATTACGGGCCTTTTCAATCGCTGCCGCATAATGTGATACGGTCACCCCGAAGCTGAAAAACCCATGTTCGTCCATCGGAGCAACCTGAATTGCCACAACATCAGTCTGTAGATTCTCACGAATGTAGCGAGGTACTTCAGAATATTTTATAGGAGTGTAATAAGCCAGGCCCTTTTGAGCCAATCTCCGTTCATATCCACCAAGGTGCCAGCTATTCCATGTAAAGTGTTCACCCGCAGGATCACTGTCTAGACAAGCCAAAGGCTTTAAAAGCACGCCTCCGCGCAAATTCACATCTTTAAGTTCGTCTTTTCGCTTAGCTAATGCTTCATCTAATAAACCAGGCATACTCGCAGCCCAAGCAAACTCCACCCAGTCTCCACTTCGAATGACTGTTACAGCTTCATCTGCAGGGACACATTTATTGCGATAATCCTCTTTATGCATTAATACATCTCCCTGCATTTCATAGTCTAGAATAAAGAAATGGTCGTCGAGAAGATCGAAATATTTTATCGTTCTACGATGATGGCGATGCCTTGGCCTCCGCCAATACATAATGTTGCCAAGCCACGATGGGAATTCTTACGCTTCATTTCGTGCAATAAGGTCACGAGAATACGTGTTCCAGAAGCCCCAACAGGATGACCAATGGCAATCGACCCGCCGTTCACATTTGTCTTAGCCATATCAAGTTGTAATTCTTTGGCACATATTAAAGTTTGAGAAGCAAAAGCTTCGTTCGCCTCCACAAGATCGATATCTTCAATTTTCAGCCCAGCTTTTTTTAACGCCTTACGTGTTGCTGGGATCGGACCGGTTCCCATAATGAGCGGATCAACACCGGCTGAAGCCCATGATGTAATGGTAGCAAGAGGTGTTAATCCCAATTCCACAGCTTTTTCTTTTGACATAACGACGACGGCAGCAGCCCCATCATTAATCCCTGACGCATTTCCAGCCGTAACAGTTCCGCCTTTTTTAAACGCGCCTCTTAGTTTAGCAAGGCCTTCATAGGTTGCGCCAAAACGCGGGAATTCGTCCTGAGAGACAACGACGGGATCACCTTTACGTTGTGGAATGGACACGGGTACAATTTCCTCAACAAACTTTCCAGCTTTAATGGCCGCCTCCGCACGGTTTTGACTCGTTACTGAATAATGATCTTGTTCTTCGCGGGAAAAGCCAAACTGTTCTGCGATGTTTTCAGCGGTTACGCCCATATGAACATTGTTCATGGCATCGGTTAAGGCATCATAAATCATGGTATCAACAATGGTACTATTCCCCATACGATAGCCTGTACGAGCTTTAGGAAGCGCATAAGGAGCTAGAGACATGCTCTCCATCCCGCCAGCTACAACAATATCAGCGTCCCCAGCTATGATGGCCTGAGCCGCACAAACGACTGATTTAATGCCTGATCCGCATACTTTATTAAGGGTCCATGAAGGAATTTCAATAGGAATTCCAGCTTTAATAGACGCTTGACGAGCAGTATTTTGTCCCAGCCCGCCTTGTATCACGTTACCCATAATAACCTCATCAACCTGGTCAGGTGTAATCCCTGCTCTCTTCATCGCCTCCGCGATGGCAAGTGCCCCTAAATCTGCCGCTGGCATTTGTCCAAAAGCCCCTAAAAAAGTGCCCACAGGTGTACGTACCGCACTTACGATGACAACTTCTCTCATTAATAGCAACTCCTTCATATATATTAAAGACTCTTTATTAGATTCGAAATCTAATTTGTTGATCGTTGTATCGAACGAAGCGCCTAATAGGCGCTTCGTTAATGTAACATTTGATTCATTTAAGTGTATTACTATTTAAGGATAAAACTACTGATTACTACACGTTGAATCTCACTGGTTCCTTCGTAGATCTCCGTAATTTTAGCATCTCGCATCATGCGTTCAACCGGGTAATCGCGTGTATAACCATATCCACCATGAAGTTGAACGGCCATTGTCGTTACAGCCATAGCCGTCTCGGAAGCGAATAGTTTAGCCATTGCAGAAGCCTTACCAACCGGTTTATGTTCAGTTGCCAGATAAGCTGATTGATAGACTAGGAGGCGGGCGGCTTCAATTTGGGTAGCCATGTCAGCCAGTTTGAAAGCGGTGTTCTGTAATGCCGCAATAGGTGCTCCAAATTGTTCTCTTTCTTTGGTATATTTAACAGCCTGCTCATAAGCGCCTTGAGCAATTCCTAAGGCTTGGGAAGCAATGCCGATTCTACCATAATCAAGCGTCATCATGGCAATTTTGAAGCCTTTTCCCTCTTCACCAAGCAGGTTTGCTGCAGGAATATGGACATCTTCAAAAACTAATTCATAGGTGGCCGAAGAACGGATGCCCATCTTTTTCTCTTTTTTACCAAAGGAGAAACCTGGCGTTCCTTTTTCAAGAATAAAGGCGGCAATCCCTCTATTTCCTTTGCTCTTATCCATTTGAGCTGTGATGACATAAATGTCTGCATAATAGCCGTTTGTAATAAAGATTTTACTACCGTTGATGACATACTCATCACCAACACGAACAGCCGTGGTACGAGTCCCAGAAGCATCTGAACCAGCCATAGCCTCTGTTAAACCGAAAGCACCAAGTTTTTCACCAGAACACAAAGGTGGTAAGAATTTTTTCTTTTGCTCTTCTGTACCAAACATAGCGATTGGGTTGGCACATAGGCTGGCATGGGCTGAAATGGTAACGCCTACGGACGCATCCACACGAGACAGCTCCTCTACCGTAATCGCATAAGAGATGTAGTCTGCTCCGACACCGCCGTATTCTTCAGGGAAGGTAATCCCCGCAAGACCTAGTTCTGCAGCTTTCTTCCAGATCTCTTCCGAAAATTGTTCGTCCTCATCACGTTCTTCAGCACCAGGACCACATTCCTTCTCAGCAAAGTCACGAACCATTTTCCTCATCATGATATGGTCTTCAGTTAAATCAAAATTCATTTAAATCCATCCTCTCGATTTTTATTAATATTTTTTATACGTATCTGTTTTGAAGGGATTCCTCTAAATAGACTTCAATTAATACTTTGGGGTTAGAGGAACGATCTTATAGACCCTCAAAAACAGGTTTACGTCGTTCTAAAAACGCTGAACAGCCCTCTTTTTGATCTCGTGTGCTAAACGTTAAAGCAAAAACTGCTGCTTCGTAGTCTTGCGCGCTGTCTAGGTCCATGTTGATCCCACGCTGAATAGCACTTTTACTTAACTGTACCCCAACTGGTGCACGCCCTGCAATTCGGTTGGCAAGCTTTAGAGCTTCTTCCAGAAGCTTGTCGGAAGGATAGACATGGTTGACCAAGCCAATACGATAAGCTTCTTGGGCATCAATAATGTCTCCTGTAAATAGTAGCTCGCTGGCCACACCTGTACCGACTATACGGGGTAGACGCTGAGTGCCTCCAAATCCGGCTGTGAGTCCCAGGGTTACTTCCGGTTGACCAAATTTGGCAGTTTCACTCGCTAAACGTATATCACAGGACATGGCTAATTCGCAACCGCCACCTAAGGCAAATCCATTAATAGCGGCAATCACGGGTTGAGATAATAATTCCAGCTTACGAAAGGTTGATTGACCTAATTGAGCAAATCGTCTGGCTTCTAAGCCGTTCAACTCTTTCATTTGAGCGATGTCCGCGCCGGCTACAAACGCCTTTTCTCCACTACCTGTGAGTATGACCGCCTTGACACTGGAATCCCTCCCTAGTTCATCGAACACAGTGGACAGTTCCGTCAGCGTGTCTGCATTTAAGGCATTTAAGGCTTTGGGTCGATTGATGGTTAGGACGGCGATCGCACCGTTTTGTTCTAGAATAAGATTTTTGTACTCCACGGTATGTCCTCCTCATTATCACGAATTACTTCGCTACTATATTTTTCTTTAGGCGCCGTAGTTATAAAAGCCGCGGCCCGATTTCTTTCCAAGCCAGCCTGCTTTAACGTATTTACGGAGTAATGGACATGGGCGATATTTATCACCAAGACCCTCATGAAGCACTTCCATAATACTCAGGACGGTATCCAGTCCGATGAGATCGGCTAAAGCCAACGGGCCCATCGGGTGATTCATGCCTAACTTCATAACATTATCAATGGACTCTACCGTTGCAATTCCCTCATAGAGCGTATAGACAGCTTCATTGAGCATGGGGATTAGGACCCGGTTTGCCACAAATCCCGGGTTATCATTTACTTCCACCGGTGTTTTGCCCATTGCCAAGCTTAAGGTTTCGATTGTTTTATACACTTCGTCACTCGTGGCCAAGCCGCGAATAACCTCTACGAGCTTCATCACTGGAACTGGATTCATGAAGTGCATACCAATCACGCGATCAGGCCGTTTCGTGAACGCTGCGATCTCAGTGATCGGCAACGAGGATGTATTGGTTGAAAGTATGGTATGTTCTGGGCAAACAGCATCGAGTTCTGCAAATATTTTTGCTTTTATGGTCATATTTTCCACAGCGGCTTCGATGACTAAATCAGCCGTTGCAGCGTCTTTCAGCGAAATAGATTTTGTGATGCGTCCTAAGATGGCATCTTTATCTTCAGCAGAAAGTCTTCCTTTTTCAACGCTACGGCTGAGGTTCTTCGTAATAATTCCCATACCCCGCATGACGAACTCTTCCTTGATATCATTCAGAATGACAGAGTAGCCTGCTTGAGCAGCAACTTGGGCAATTCCTCCGCCCATTTGTCCAGCGCCTATTACCATGATTGTTTTCATATTTTCTCCTCCATTTTCTTTTTATACTTGGAACTAAATCAGTTGGGAATATCATCCCTAACAAGGATCATCTGGAGGTGACCTCACAGCAAGTCCAATAACGCTCCGGTCATTAAATCGCTCCTTCACTTCTTTCTGTAATCAATGACCTGATTTGGCTTTCTGTCACATAGGCCATAACGATAACCGGTGCAATGGGAATCAGCTAATTTAATGGCTTCATATGAATTTACAGTGTATGCCATGGAGAGTAACGGACTAAGTCTCGCCTATTCAGCTCCGTTCCTATACGTTGAAACTATCATAGCCATAAAATTATTCTATTCCGAATCTACTGACTATTGAATAATATTATAATGCAATTTTCGTGCCAAGCTATGATTTAGTTGTTTAATAAGGGTGATTTCAGCTATTCATAGGGGTTATCGTCTTTTTATCCGTTATAAATCCCATCAGTTCGTCGATCCAAAATGTGTGTACGTACGTTTACAATTTATGACGTTTAATTGGCTCGTTAGTGGTTTTTCTGGCCTTATCGTCTATGTCTACGTACGGATACATGTATCTGATGGTTTACGCTAAGAACCGCTCATATCTGAAAGTACAACAATATTTCATAAAAATGGTTGAAAATTTCGATAATTAACGCAAATCATACCTTTTAAGCTTCTTATATAAGCCTGCTCTGGATAAGCCTAAAGATTTTGCCGTTTGAACTTTATTACCCTTGGCAGCATCAAGCGCCTTAATAAGGGCTTCTTTTTCCGCGGCAGCTAGAATTGTTTCCAATGACCCTTCGACAAAAGGGTGCGTTTCATCGTCGGCCAGGGTTTGCAAATAGCCTGGCAGGTGTTTCATTTGAATCTCTGAGCCGTCAAGCATATTAAAGGCCCTTTCAATGATATTTTCAAGTTCTCGAATATTACCTGGCCAGCGATGTTTCATCAATACGTTTTGCGTTTCTATAGTCATATTCGTTACATTTTGCTTGAACTGGAGATTGAATTTATTTAAAAATGTTTGCATTAGACTTTCAATGTCATCCTGCCTCTCTCGTAAAGGAGGAATCTTTAAGGTCACCACGTTTAACCGGTAATAGAGGTCTTCGCGAAATTGCTTGTCGCGAATCATCACTTCGAGATCACGGTTGGTCGCAGCCACTAAACGCACGTCTATTTTACGAGGTTTGCTGCTACCTAAGCGTTCAACTTCTCGCTCCTGGATAACGCGTAATAACTTAGCTTGCATGACCATTTCCATATCACCAATTTCATCAAGGAATATGGTCCCTCCATCCGCCAGTTCAAATTTACCCAGTTTGCCCCCTTTGCGGGCACCCGTGAAGGCCCCGTCTTCATAACCGAACAATTCGGATTCGAGTAGATTTTCAGGAACAGCTGCACAGTTCACCGTAATAAAGGCTCCATGACAGCGAGCACTTTCCGTATGCAGTAGTTGCGCAAATAGTTCTTTGCCGGTCCCACTTTCTCCTCTTAATAGTACGGTAGAGCTGGATTTAGCGACTCGTTGCGCGGTCTGTACCAGAGAAGCCATCAGAGGGTTTTTTCCCCTTAGCAGATCTAGTGCAGGGCTGTTGGTTTGCAGCATGGTCTTTTTATAAAAATCCAGTTCGAAACGCAGGGAGTCAAATTTTTTCGTCAAGGCATAGAGCTCGTTCACATTTTTGAAAACGACCTTTCCCATAGCTCCAACAATATTACCATCTTGGATAATGGGAATTCTGCTAGCAATGATTTCATGACCGTTTAAGTCATGAATATAGCCAAACACAGGTTGACCTGTTTCCAATACTTCAATGAATTTCGGGTTTTTATAAACTTCTGTAATATGTTTACCCATCATATCATCCGGGCATTGGTGAAAAAAGCTGGCAAAAGCCTGATTGGTCATCGTTACAATGCCCTCTTTATTCACGACGATCAATCCATCATAGGCCGTGTTAAGAACGACCTCCAGAGTGCGTTGGAGTTGCTTGGTCTTCTCATGCTCGATCACTAAATTGTCCAGAAAATTTTGCAGAATCGTAATGTCTTGGAATACCGCCACGGCTCCGACGAGTTCACCATGGCTATAGATTGGGGTACGATTACTTAATAAGACCGTATCCTTAACCTTAAGCTGCTGGCCTAACTCAGCAATTCCGTTTTCAAAGACTCGAAGTAGCCCAGTTTCAGGGAAATGAGCCGTAATCGACTGCCCTAATAAATTCCCTACGGGGATCCCCAATATATTAAAGACTGCGTCATTTGTGTAAATAATTTGACCTTGAGGGTTAACGGCAATAATGGCATTATTCGTATTGTCTAGAATTTCATCAAGGGTGATCGAGTTAATTTGTTCATTGGGTAACATTGCCGCACCTCCCGAATTTAACTATTACAAGTATTTGTTCGACAAAGTTGCGGTAATGCCTTTTTATTCGTATTATTATGCCTTAGAGCGATCATCTAAAAGGCATAAGACAAATCACTTCTTCCTACGGAGAAGTGATTTGTGCTATATATTATCCCTGATAGTTGAACGAATTTCTTTAGGTCTTAAGGTGCTTTGCAACAACAATCCTCTGGATTTGATTAGTTCCCTCATAAATTTGCGTGATCTTCGCATCGCGCATATAGCGTTCAACCTTGTACTCCTTACAATATCCATAGCCGCCAAAGATCTGCACCGCATCTGACGTCACCTTAACCGCGGTATCACTGGCAAACATTTTGGCCATGGAAGCTTGTTTAGCATAGGGTAGACCGGCCATTCGTAGAGAAGCTGCCTGATAGACGAGAAGTTTTGATGCTTCAATTTGGGTTGCCATGTCCGCTAGCATGAATTGAATGCCTTGAAAGTTGCCAATGGGTTGTTTAAACTGAACACGTTCTTGTGAATAAGCGAGTGCTGCTTCAAACGCCGCCTCTGCAATGCCCAAGGCTTGGGCTGCAATTCCGATCCTTCCCCCATCCAATAGCGACATGGCAACTTTGAAGCCTTGTCCTACTGCACCCAAAAGGTTTTCAACGGGAACCATAGCATCTTCGAAGATCAATTCGCACGTTGCCGAGCCATGGAGACCCATCTTCTCTTCCTTATTACCAATTGTAAACCCTGGCGTGTCCTTATCGACCAGAAAACACGTCACTCCATGAGATCCTTTAGAGCGATCTGTGGAGGCCATGACCAAATAGACTTCCGCGTAGCCGGCATTCGTGATAAAGCGCTTGGTTCCATTCAGGATGTAGTGGTCTCCCTTACGCTCAGCCGTCGTTTGAAGGCCCGATGCATCAGAACCAGCATTGGCCTCTGTTAAAGCAAACGCTCCGATAAATTCTCCACTGGCAAGCTTGGGCAAATATTTCTGTTTCTGTTCGTCTGTCCCGAAATAGAGAATGGGGAACGATCCCACGGACGTATGGACTGCTAAGATCACTGCCGTTGAAGCGCATCCCTTGGCAATTTCTTCAATGGCCAAAATATAGGATAGGAAATCCGCACCCGCACCCCCGTATTCCTCGGGAAGAGGGATTCCCATGAGTCCAAGCTCACCCATCTTACGGATAGTCTGTAAAGGAAATTCATGGGTCTCATCGGTAATCATTGCTTGTGGAATGATTTCTTCCTGGACAAAATCTCGTACCATCTTCTGCATCATCAACTGGTCCTCATTAAACTGAAAGTCCATCCCTTACACCCTTTCTATGTCTGCTCCTTTATGACCTAGGCTCCGTATACCTCAAGCATGATTGCATCTCCCTGTGCTGCCCCGCTACAGATTGCTGCAATACCTATACCACCACCACGACGACGCAACTCGTAGATCAAGGTCATAATAACTCTCGCGCCACTCGCCCCAATAGGATGCCCTAACGCAATGGCCCCCCCATTGACGTTGACCAGAGCGGGATCCCACTTGGCAATCTTTTGGCTTGTTAAGGCAACCGCTGCAAAGGCTTCATTGGCTTCAATTAAGTCAATATCTTGAATGGTCATCCCTTTTTGTTTCAGGAGTTTATTAATGGCCAGACCAGGCGTTGTGGCGATATAGGCGGGCTCTTGGGCTACGCTAGCATGTCCGAGGATTGTCGCCAGTGGCTTTTTGCCCATTTCCTTAGCCTTTTCCTCACTCATCAGGACCAATGCTCCGGCGCCATCAGAAACACCGGGAGCGTTTCCGGCTGTTACGGTTCCGTCTTTTACAAAAATAGGTGGTAGTTTAGCAAGCTTTGCTAAACTGGTATCCTGCCTCGGGCCCTCATCCACGGCAACCCTAAGTGGATCACCTTTTCTTTGTGGGATTTCCAGAGGCGCGATCTCATCAACGAACTTGCCTGTTTGGATAGCCTTAGACGCTAACTGTTGAGACCGAAAGGCAAAGGCATCCTGGTCTTCACGGGTGATTCCATACTCCTTAGCCACCGTCGAACCATGTACTGCCATGTGGACATTGTGGAAAGCACACCAGAGTCCATCATTGACCATCAAATCAATCAGACTGTCATTTCCCATGCGATAACCAAAGCGCGCTTTCTTTAAGGCATACGGAGCATTAGACATACTCTCCATTCCACCGGCAATAATCACGTCAGCATCTCCCGCACGAATGATGGTGTCACCCAAACTTACTGCACGCATCCCAGAGGCACATACTTTATTGATCGTCTCGGAAGTAACTTCCAAAGGAAGTCCAGCTTTAATACTCGCTTGGCGCGAAGGAACCTGTCCTGCTCCACCCTGGAGGACCATCCCCATCAGGACATTATCGACGATGTCCCCGGGAAGTTCTGCCCGTCTAAGCGCCTCCCGAATCACATGTGCACCAAGATCAACCGCGGAAATATCTTTGAGACTCCCGCCCATTATACCAAAAGGTGTCCTTGCTGCGCTCACAATAACGGCTCTAGTCATGCAATCTCTCCTTTACTTCGATAGGCTATGCCATGCCGCCTCTTGTAACCAAGACACGCCATGGCATCTAAAAAAGTTTTACAGTAAGTTCATTTTCTTAGCAGCTTCCGTTAATTCATCCCTGAAATCGGGGTGAGCAATGGCAATCAGTGCTTGCGCCCGTTGTTTAGCAGATTTCCCTCTCAACTGAGCAACACCGTACTCAGTAACCACATAGTTCACATCATTTTTCGAGGTAGTGACGGCAGAACCCGACGTCAGAGTTGGTGTGATCCGTGAGATTTTCCCATCCTTCGCAGTGGCTGGAAGCACGATAAACGATTTTCCACCTTTGGAACGATTTGCTGCCCTTACAAAGTCGACTTGCCCCCCAGTTCCGCTATAGGGAGTACTTCCCATACTTTCAGAACAACATTGACCCAAGAAATCCACTTGCATTGAAGCATTAATGGTTACAAAATTATCGTTTTGTCCAGCAAGGAATGGATCATTCGTAAAGTCGACAGGGTGCATCTCTAGCTGGGGATTGCGATTCATAAAATCATAGAGACGCTTTGAACCCAAGGCAAACGTTGCAATGACCTTACCCGGTAAATAGTTTTTGTTAAGGTTTGTCACTGCTCCACATTCAATCAAGGTCAAGATCCCATCCCCGAACATTTCCGTGTGAATCCCTAAATCATGTTTATGGGTGAGCTGCATCACAACAGCATCTGGAATTCCCCCAAATCCGATTTGAACCGTCGATCCATTATCGATTAAGTCTGCCACGTATTTACCGATAGCTTCCTGAACCGGGCCAATTTTAGGGAGACCGACTTCTGTTAATGGGGAGTTGTCTTCAATAAGCGCTGAGACCTGAGATATATGAACTAAGCAGTTTCCATTGGCAAATGGAACGTTGGCGTTTACCTCTAAGACAACAGCCCTGGCTTTCTTAATTGCAGCCATCGTATAATCCGTTCCCAAGCTAATCGAAAAATACCCATATTCGTCCATTGGTGAGGCAAGCGTAAAGACCGTATCAACCCCTAAAAGTCCATCTTCAATCATTCTCGGCATTTCGCTAAAATAATTTGGGATGTAATCAATCCACCCTTGCTGCCCCCCCGCTCGAGTAACACCTCCATAGAAAAATGCCATATGGCGGACATGTTCGACGGTTTCAGGATCAATGTACCCGAACTTTCTAAGCGGAAGAATCTGGAATACCTTGACGTCATGATACTCTCGTCGATGCTCTGACAAAGCCGTCAAAAGTGCTGGTGGTTCACCAACTCCAGTTGGTATGACGAGAGAATCCCCATCCTGCACCAGCTTAATAGCCTCTGCAGCGGTGCAAAGTTTCTCTTGATAAAGTTCTTTATAGTTTGTCATTTGCTCACACCTCTCAGCTTCTCTTCAACTACAACTTAACGCTGTTTTTTGATCCAACGACATTCACTTCGACATGCTCAGCGACCAATTGATAAAAAGGTACTTTTGCCATGAACCAATCGTTAAAGAGTAAGGGGATGATCGCCCAGAATAGCCAAACGAGGGGTTTATTGACATGATTAGACAGTTCAGGTTTCAGTCCTAATAAAGGCAAACATACTGCATAATAGATGACAAATTGGGCCGCAGCAAGGACAAAAACGATCCCAGTACGAATGAACCACCCCACAACACTTCCCATTTTTTGAGGCCAGTTGTCAAAGTAATGGTTCCAGATTAAAAATGGGAACAGAGTGAAACCAGCAAGCGTGGCGGAATTGTAATAGCGCCATGCCAAAGACGTGATCCCGTCAGTTGCCTTGGGATCCACGGCACCCCATACTGCACCCATTCCAAAGACCGTTAGTTTAACGGTAATAAAGGCTAAAGCAATGATTGAAACCAAGCCAAACAACCCACTCCACGGTTGTTTCTTGACAAGGTGCCACGGTTTTCCAGACCAAATATTTGCTGTCATGAACAGGTAGACAACCATCCATTCCCAAACCCCAATGACATAGTTTAGATGAGAGACCCCATCAATGATTCCCCACCAAGGTGCTTGTGCTGCCAAGGGTTGTTTGAACACCACCGCTACATAAAAGGGGTAGATAAGGGTTCCATAGGCCAAGAGCGTCACTGCTCCGGCCGCACGGCACTCCGCCTGTCTCTTATACACA
>DHWG01000115.1:18199-18552 GCA_002413075.1 Desulfosporosinus sp. UBA5188
ACCGTAGTGAAGCCCCACTCCGCAAACCCAAGGGAAGGCTGCGTCAGTTTACCTCCCCAAGGCCATTTTTTAAAGAGAATCGTCCAAAATGAATACGTAACAAAGCCTATTAATACGAACATTGTAATAGCACCNNCCGACGTACTCTTTGGCAAGTTCTTCGGTGATCCCTCTAGCCACTAACGCATCAACACTCCAAAGCGGAAGGATGAGTTTACCAAGAAAGCCTTGAAAGACTCCATATATAATGAAATACACTGCCACAATATTTACACATATTTCTACAATTCCACGTGTGACTGGTTTGAGCTTAGCGAAGGGCCAATCTCCGAACATAATGTGTTGCCAGATGC
>DHWG01000115.1:18764-19143 GCA_002413075.1 Desulfosporosinus sp. UBA5188
GAACATAATGTGTTGCCAGATGCCCACTAAAAGCATCATTGCCAAAAACTCGAGCATGGGGTGTTCATAGTGCTTGAAAATTCCTTGGGGAGAGGCAAAAATGAACCAAGTTATTAGTGCGATGAGTAAGAATGAGGCTGTCGCTAAAAGACCAGTTAAGGGCTGCCCCCAGCGGGATTTAGAGCTGTGATCGGACATTGAACATTCCTCCTTTTCATTGTGTATTAATGGTTTCATTAATCTTATTAATAATGTCACAATATGTGGTTTTTCTAACACATAGAACCCTAATAGTCTGGACTTAACGCCTCCTTTCAGTGTTACTACTGATTTATAATTTTCTGAATATATGGAATTATCAGTATCATAGCAAATACTT
>DHWG01000046.1 GCA_002413075.1 Desulfosporosinus sp. UBA5188
CCTAAGCCTTCCTCGGCAGCGTCAGAAGTGTATAAGAGACAGTGCCGAAAGCAACTATGGTTCAAAGAAAGCCTTATCGGTTGCTATGCCCTATTTAGTGGTCATCTTACTCTTCGGCATCCTGAACTTTCTGACCTTTACCGTAAGAATGGAAATGCGCATGTAAATAATAAAGATGAATTTTCTAATTTAACGACCACAATTTCATCTTTATAAAACAGTCAATAAATTGTATAATTAGTTGGACATTCTTTGTTCATGTTCTTACACCTTATTTTAAAATCAATATATCGCTTAAAAGATATTCGGGGTCCTAACTTAGCGAGCTTATACGAGGAGGATCTTAAGATGAAAAACGATCGCGAACTCAAAAAACAGAAATTTACCCAGCCAAAAAAAAGCAAAGCAGGTCTTTATAGTCTTGTTGGTATTGTAGCCGTTGCGATAATTATTACTTCCTATTTCTTATTAGGTGGTAACCCTAAGCCGAGTTCCTCTCTCAATACAGTGGCTGATACGGGACAAAAAATGAATTATAGCCCCACTGATAAATTAGAACAAACAGTGGTTCCCAGCAAGGTTGAAAATGGTAAGGAACTGGTAACGACGTTAAGTGCCGTCAAAGAAAAGAAGTTCATAAGAACAGATTACAAAGCGAACGGCAAGACGGTTCCTTTGACAGCTTTTATCCAACCTGACGGTAAAGTGATGGTGGCTGTGAGCTACTGTGAACCCTGCAAAGGGCAAACCTTCCATATTACTGGAAATCAAATAGTTTGCAACGTCTGCGGAACAACCTGGGATCTCCAAACCCTGAAAGGAATGAGTGGTGCTTGCCAAACCTATCCACCTCAAGTACTGACCTACTCTTTGAACGGCGATAACCTTGAGATCCCTCAAGCTATACTCGATGCGTGGGCGCCTAGAGTTTAGTTCCAAATTAAACCACCGACAACTTAATCACGTTTCCAAACGCACTCGTTCACACGAGTGCGTTCCTTCTACCAACTGGAGGTTATTTTCACATTTGCCTTGCTTCTTGACGATCGCACTTAGTTTTTCTCTTACTAAGTGTCTAATTTTTGGGTAAAATAGACCCATATCTACTTATGGCAAGGGTTGATTATAGCACCTAATAATGGACTATTTATGCTACAGGAGGCGTTTCTAGTGTCTTTAATACAAGTATGTGATGTTTCCAAGATCTATAAAGGTGGAGACGGTGGTGTTGTTGAAGCCTTAAAAAATATTAATTTAGACATTACCGAAGGTGAATTTTTGGCTTTAATGGGGCCTTCAGGTTCAGGGAAAAGCACCTTACTGAGTATACTTGGAGGGTTAAATCCGCCCACCTCAGGCAAACTTTTCATCGACGATATTGATGTTTATGCTTTAGAATCCGAACGCTTAGCCGATTTCAGGCACGAATACGTTGGTTTTGTTTTTCAACAATATCAATTGATTCCCTATCTCACCGCGCTAGAAAATGTCATGCTGCCTCTGGCGATCACTTCTCGTCCTGGAAGACAACAACGAGAAATGGCTCAGACTGTCCTCGACAAAGTGGGCCTAGGTAACAAATCTCTCCGCCTTCCCAACCAATTATCGGGCGGTGAGCAAAATAGAGTGGCCATTGCTAGAGCCATCGTTCATCAACCCGCTCTTATTTTTGCGGATGAACCTACGGGAAGTCTGGACTCCAAGACAGCCATGGAGCTGTTGGACTTATTCCAAGGCCTGAACCGTGACGGTTTAACCATCATTATGGTGACCCATAACAAGGAAAATCTCAAATGGGTCTCTCGCTCAGTTTACATTCGTGATGGGGTTCTAGCTCCAACTCCTAATAAGTCCTAAGGAGGAAACATTATGCGTTTAACCAATATAGCCTTTCAAAACTTGCGCCACCGTAAAATGCGCTCTGCCTTATTGGTGCTCAGCGTCATGATTGGGGTGGCTTCAATCATCTTCCTCTATACAACAACCCAAGCCATGGAAGAAGATGTCGCCAACAAACTGGATCAATATGGTTCTAATATTCTCATCCTCCCAGATACCGGGGAAGCCATGACCTTTGGCGGCATAACGGTTGAAGCTCCCGCTCAGGTCAAAGAACTGGACATGTCCCTTATCCCACTGATGAAAACGATTAAGAACAAGGAAACCTTGGCGACAATCGCCCCCAAACTCTTAGTAGACACTAAAATCAAGGGACAAGAGATTCTACTGATCGGCGTTGATTTTCCTGAGGAATTACACCTTAAAAAGTGGTGGATACTAGATGGTCTCGCTAAAAACGAACGACCCGCGAACGATGAAGTGTTATTAGGAAGTGATGCTGCTCGGGCCCTTGGCCTAAGCCCTAAACAAACGATCACGATTAAAGGACAGGATTTTATAGTGGCAGCCATCATTCAGCCGACTGGTTCATCCGAAAATGACCAAGCAGTGTTTATCGACTTGGCAGTGCTCCAGAAACTGGCCAATCGGCCCAATGCCATCAGTCTCATAGAAGCCGCAGCTTTTTGCTATACATGTCCGATTGATGAGGTAACGAAACAGTTAACAGCCCTACTCCCCGCCACGAAGGTTACCGCTTTAAGAGCTTCCCTGGAATCTCGAAACGATACCATCAGACAGTTCAACGTCTTCGCGAGAAGCGTCTCTTTGCTTCTCTTTCTAGCCAGTAGCCTCGTTATAACGTTGACTATGAAGTCGTCTGTTGAAGAGAGGACTCGAGAAATTGGTGTCCTACGGGCAATCGGTTTTCGAAAACGCCATATCCTTCAAATCATTCTAACCGAAGCCGGTATCTTAAGTCTATGGGGTGGGATCTTAGGCTATTTTATTGGAATGGGTACGGCGGTAAACTTCGGATCTGCTCTGGTTAAAGCACAAGTTCAAATCCCTTGGCAATTCAATTTACTCATGGATTCTCTAGGCGCATCTCTTTTAATAGGTCTTTTAGCGAGTCTATACCCAGCTTGGAAAGCAACAAGGCTTGACCCCGCTCAATCTTTGCGTTATATCTAG
>DHWG01000168.1:0-4772 GCA_002413075.1 Desulfosporosinus sp. UBA5188
AACTTCTTTATGGGAGTTGCCGGAGGCGATGATGTTATGCTGAGTTATCAAGATACAAGTTTCCATGATGATGCAAGCACGCGGGAAATTTTAGGACTTCGTCCGCTTCCTGAGTTTGAGAAGTGGCTAGAGAAAATGGGTATTCTGGAAGACGGCCTGTTGACAGAGAGAGCCGGAGACCCATCCATCTTTGATAAATAAGGAGGTAAATCGATGTGGAAGTCTTGAATAATGAATTAGAAAAAGTCATCCTTCAAAGTGTGTTGGAAGAACTTGCTAAGAAAGGGTTGCTACCAACTCAAAGCAAAGGTCATGTGATGTCGGCAGCAATGATGCATACGTCTCTGAACTCAGATAATTCATCGGAGGAGATGGTTACATTTCCCTCTCTCGATGAAATGCAGATTGCGAATCCCTTCAACGCAGATGCAGTGAGGGCTATGAAAAAGTCAACTCCAGCTAGGATAGGGATCGGACGTGCAGGAGCGCGCCCAAAAACAATATCCTGGTTAAGATTTTTGGCGGATCATGCAGTGGCTCAAGATGCTGTTTTCCTGGATGTCTCGGACGAATTCCTGAAACAAAATAAGTTAATGTCCGTTCAAAGTGCAGTGACTACTAAAGATGAGTTTCTCACACGACCAGACTTAGGACGGCGTTTATCAGCAGAAGCGGTTATAACTATTTCAGAACAATGTGAAAAAAATATTCAAGTCCAGATCCTAGTTGTGGATGGATTGAGCTCAAGTGCCATTGAAGCCAATATCCCCGACCTATTGCCCGCGCTGATGCAAGGGCTAAAATCAGCGGGGATTAAAGTGGGAGCACCTTTTTTTGTTAAGTACGGACGGGTATGGGTCCAGGACCACGTTGCTGCTTTAGTTAATTCGGAGGTGATTGTTTCCCTCATTGGAGAGCGACCTGGACTAGGGACAGCAGAAAGCCTCAGTGCGTATATGATTTATCGGCCTAATGAGAAAACGGTCGAAGCGGATCGTACGGTTATTTCCAATATTCACAAAGGCGGAATTCCGCCCGCAGAAGCAGGGGCGCACCTCGCAGAGGTGGTACAACAGATCTTAGCTGCCAAAGCCAGTGGTGTTAAGTTTAACCAGCAAAAATAGGGGTGGTGATAAAATGCCCGAAGCGACAACTCAAACAATCACGAGTGTGGGCATTGATATTGGAACCACAACTACCCAACTGGTGATTAGCCGACTGACGATTGAAAATACAGCTTCAGGGACGTTTGTTCCCCGCGTGGAGATTACTGATAAAGAAGTGATTCATAGAAGTAAAATCTATTTTACGCCGCTTTTAGACCGTGATCTGATTAATGCAGTTGCGGTCTCAAAGATCGTAAAAACAGAGTATTTGGAGGCAGGATTAACTCCTGAGAGAATTGACACTGGAGCAGTAATTATCACTGGCGAAACTTCCAAAAAAGAGAATGCCAAAGCTATCATAGAGGCCTTGGCCGGATACGCAGGAGATTTTGTGGTTGCCACTGCTGGCGCCAATTTAGAAGGAATTTTTGCTGGCAAGGGCTCAGGGGCCTCGGCGTTCTCTGCCCAGAGGCATCAAGTCGTCATTAATATAGACGTAGGTGGAGGAACGTCAAATTTTGCCATGTTTCATGAGGGAAAGGCTGTTGAGTCGACGTGTTTAAATGTCGGAGGACACCTCATTGAGTTCGAACCCCATGGAGACCGAATTATATATATTTCGGAACCAGCAAAAATTGCGCTTCATTCCTCAGGACAAAAATTACAGGTAGGAGAAAGGTTGACGCTTCCACAACTGCGTCCAGTCGTCAAGGCGATGGCCGAATGTATCGTGGAGGTCCTCAAGACGACCAGATTATCCGAATTAACCAGGGAGTTGCTCATGACGCCAACCTTACGCTTGGAGTTTATTATTCGAAAAGTTATGATTTCTGGTGGGGTGGCTGACTATGTTTATGCCTCACAGGGACCTGCAACCATGTCAGAAGTGACTGCTTTCGGGGATTTTGGACCTTTATTGGGCTGGGAACTCAAAAATTGCCTAGATCAAGCAGGGTTTGTCTTGGAAAAGCCAAGCGAAACAGTTCGCGCAACTGTAATCGGGACAGGCACTCAGTCGGTGAATTTAAGCGGAAGTACCATACATCTTCAAGAAAAAACATTACCACTACGTAATGTGATGGTTATCTCTCCATTTCCTATAACAATTCCAGATTCGATACAAGGAATCGCCGCGGTCATTAAGAAAGAAATGCAACGTCTTCAAGTTGATCATACTGAGGGCTCTGTGGCTTTGGCCATGATAGGACCTCGAACGATGTCTTTTGCCAACATCAATATTTTGGGGCAAGGGATATTATCGGGAATGGAAGACTATCTTTCCGACAACAAACCACTGATTCTCGTCATAGAAGCAGACTGTGGAAAAGTATTGGGACAGTGTATGAACGCCAATGCCAATCGGCCTATCGAGATGGTTTGTATTGACCAGCTTGAGGTGGAGGATTGTGACTATATAGATATTGGAAAACCTCTTATGGGTGGTAGAGTCGTACCTGTGGTATTGAAGACTTTGGTCTTTAATCGCTAATTCTAGCAACGTATTAGGTTGCAGATTTTTATTATTGGAAGGGTGAGGTCAATGCGTAAAACATTAGATTCTAACCTTCTAGATCCCAAATACCTTGAAGAAAGCTTAGGTAGTTTTCATAATGCGACGGGGCTACATATTGAAGCGATTAACACCCAGGGAATTACCTTTTCCGTCCCCGGAAATTTTGAACGTAGCGAGTTTTGTCGCTATGTTCGATGTCAATCAGAAGGAGAAAAGAAATGCCAGGATTCCTATAAGCGCGCTAGTTTAGAAGCTGCCAAATGGGAGGAACCATATTTTTTTCGTTGCCATGCTGGCTTGGTTATATGGGCTGTCCCAATCATGATTCAAGGGGTATCATTAGGAAGCATCATCTGTGGCCAAGTTTTAATGTGGAAACCAGATCTCTTCTTTTTTCAGGAACTGGAGAAGCTCAATGTTGGAGTTGAAGATTTCGAGATATTAAAGATCAAAGCATGTATGCTTGAGATCATTTCCCCCGCACGGTCACAAGCAGCGGCAGATATGCTGTTCGTCGTCGTAAACCATATCGTAAAACGCAACATAAATAGTTTAGAAGAAATCGATGCAACCAGGGTACAACAACAACAGATCAGACAGGAAATCGAAGAGAGAAAGCGTAAACATTTACCAGACTTCAGTGATTATGATTCGTATCTGAAGAAAGAGCGGAAATTCTTGCGCTATATTCGACTGGGAGACAGAACCCGGGCAAACCAAACCCTGCAGAGTTTATTGACGGATCTCTATACAAAAACAGTTGGGGACCTTGAAACTGTTAAAGAACGAATCCACGAATTGGCAACCTTGACTTCCAGAGCAGCCGTAGAGGGAGGTGCCAATGCGGAGCGAATCATGATACTACTGCAGGAATTTAACAAAGAAATTGAAGATATTGAGCGGGTCGAAAAGTTCTTTTACAAGATCCAACGAATTGTGGAAACGTTTCTTGAGGGGATTTTTACTTTAGCAGACAAAAAACATCTTGCAATTGTTAAACAGGCTAGGGATTTTATGATGGAAAATTATGCATTGCCACTAACAGTTACAAATGTAGCCGAGCACCTATTTATCAGTGCTTCACACCTCTCACGCCTGTTTCGAGAAGAACTGGATTGCACCATTAATGATTATCTAACTAGGGTAAGAGTGGAGCAAGCGGTAGAAATCATGAAGAGACCTGAATTTAGTGTAGCCCAAGTTTCTAAAGCAGTGGGCTTTCAGAATCAAAGTTATTTTGCAAAAGTCTTCCACAAATATATCGGAGTTACACCCCTTATATATAAAAACAGTTTGTATTAGAAGGTGAATGTGAATGGCAAAGTCAATGGTTTTTCAAGACATTATTAAATCGATTGCCTCAGGAGACGCAGAAGAAAGCTTAGCGCTAACAAAACGGGCTTTAGCACAAGGGTTTTCAGCAGAGTTGGTTCTTGAAAAAGGTTTAATCGCTGGGATGGATCGTGTGGCGGAAAAGTTTCGGGATCAAAGGGTTATGGTCCCAGAGGTGCTCATGGCATCACGGGCCATGCATGCGGGGTTGAGTCTCGTGGAGCCTTGCTTAATGGATTTAGATAAGAAAACCACAGGTAAAATAGTTATGGGAACCGTAGCTGGGGATCTCCATGATATCGGATTAAGCTTAGTGAAGATGATGGTCATGACTACTGGAGCACAGATCATTAATTTGGGCGTGGACGTAACTCCCAAAAAGTTTGCCAGTGTGGTGCGTAAGGAAAAACCTCAAATCCTCATGATGTCCGCGTTGCTCACGACAACCATGACGGTTATGAAAGAAGTTATTGATGAATTAGAACTTTTGGGGATTCGTAAAAATCTCATAGTGATTATAGGCGGAGCACCAGTAGACTCAGGTTTTGCCAAGAAAATAGGAGCAGATTATTACTTCGAAGATGCCTTTGAAGTACGTACCTTTATTGAAGAAAATCTGTCCAAAATGATTTCGAAGAAAAGCCGATAGAGCGAAAACAAAAAGTAAATCCATAAATCGACATAGTATTAATAAACTTAATTAATAATTTAGAATATTCATTGATTGTATTACGTCAAAACGAGCAGGATTGTGTTAAACAGATCGTGTTCCATAGGTGTTATGATGATGTTGTCTTAAATAATGCTTCATCATTTGGAAT
>DHWG01000168.1:4963-8693 GCA_002413075.1 Desulfosporosinus sp. UBA5188
TCATTTGGAATATTCCAAATGATGAAGCATTATTAGGATTCAGATCGTGGTAATGACTTTATTAAGAAAGTCTAAAATTACCCCAGCGTACGAAAAGGGGGAGAACAAATGAATACCAGTAAAATGAGACAACTTAAAGACCAAAATGTCGACCATGTGTTCGCGTTATTTAACCAAAGTGAAGAGCTCAAAAAAATAGCGGCTACTATCTACGAAACGTTGGAAACGGCTCTCATCCGCAATCAAGTCGTTGATGCGCTAGACAGTTATGACCTAGGAGCAGTAACCGATGTCTACGAAATTTTTGGTGGATATGTCAACCGAAGTTTCGGGATACTTACAGAAAAAGACGGAGTGAAGTCTGAATATTTTGTTCGGAAGTATAAATACGGGATCGCTGAGACTGAGATCTTGTTAGAGCACACCATGATTGATTACTCAATTGCCCATGGCCTAGATATTGCCGCAGGACTGATTCGTAATAAGGCTGGTTTTACCTTCGTCAAAAAATCTGAGGGTACGAATGGGAAGGCCACGGATATCTATTTTGCCGTTTATGAATTTTTACAAGGGGACGATTTATACACTTGGGATACACCAAATTTAAATGATGAAGAATATGCAAGTGCAGCTGAAGTTATGGCGACGTTTCATAATGCCGCAAGAGATTTTAATCCACAGGGTCTAGAGCGGGTAGAACCTAAGATGATGGAATTCCTCCCGACCTTGCCAGAAAAATTTAAGGCTTTGGGACAGATGGATATCGACACGAAGTTTCATAAATATTATAGAAGTAAGCTTGATTCAATCTTAGAGGTTATTGAGGGTTCGCAAATCCCCGATAACATGCTGGAAAAAATGCCGTATACACCTTGTCACAATGACTTTCATGCTGGTAACTTGAAATATGTGAATAACAAGATTGTTGGAATCTTTGACTTTGATTGGTCCAAGATTGACCGCCGACTTGTTGACGTTACGATAGCTCTAGCCTACTTATGTAGCTCGTGGCAAGATGAAAAGGATGGAGCGCTACTTCTTGATAAATGTGCCATCTTCCTTAAGTCTTACCAGCGCAAATTGGTGAAATTGGGGGGGCTCGAACCCCTCAACACTGTGGAACTTGAGTATCTACCCATGATGCTGGCTGCTGCCAATATCTATCTGATTAACTGGGATGTGGTAGCCTACTATGAAGGAACGAATCTAAACGAGTATGAGTACATTGCTTATTTACAGCATAATGTCCGTTTGATGAATTGGATTGAAAACAATAAGTCAGATATAAGGGATATGGTAAAGTCATTGTAAAGGGTTGAGTATATGATTAAAGATGCATGAATTCAAATAGATCAGCAAGGAAAGGGGAATATATCGTGGAGTTCACAAAATTATTTACTCAAACTGAAGCCGATCGCGTTCACGAAGCCTCACTGGAAATTCTCGAAAACGTGGGAATGTTGGTTAGAAATGAAAAAGCGCTTTCTATATTTTCTGCAAATGGTTGCAGAGTTGACATGGAGACGAAAATGGTTAGGTTTCCCCGAGAAGTAGTGGAGAAAGCTATAAAAACCTTTGTTCCAAACTATACCTTTACGGCACAAGACCCGAAATTCGATGTAACTATGCCGGGAGACCGCCCGATTGTTGTAACCGGAAGTTCTGCCCCCAATGTTATCGATCCAAAAACAGGAGAAGAAAGACGAGCCACCTCTACAGATATTGCTAATATTGCTTATCTAATTAATGAATTACCAGGCTTTGATGTGTTTTCAATTTCAACTTTGGCAGATGACGCGCCTGAAGGTCAGTTCAGTATGTCTCGTTTCTATCCAGCGCTAAAAAACTGCAAGAAGCCAGTTCGTAGCAACACCCCAAACATGGAAGACCTTAAAAAAGTTTTGGAGTTAGGTATTCTAGTTGCAGGTAGTGAAGAAGCGTACCGCAAACGCCCATTTATCAATCACCATTATTGTCCAGTCGTTTCACCGTTAACGTTTGATGTGGAGTCAACCGAAGCAGTTATGTATCTCACTGAGCAAGGACTGCCAGTTTATGGAACCATTGTGCCGAATGCAGGTATGACCTCACCGCTCAGTCTTATGGGGACATTGACACTTGGTAATGCAGAATTCCTTGGTTTGTCGACTTTAATCCAAATGATCCGTCCAGGCGCCCCGATGATCTATGCAGTATTATCTACTGTGGCTGATATGCGGACGGGGGCTTATGCGCCGGGCGCTATCGAAACAGGAATGCTGCAAATGGGCCATACAGAGATGGCAAGGTTCTATAATGTACCGTCAGGTGGGTATATTGGCTTGACAAATGCCCATTCTAACGATGCTCAATCGGGCTATGAAACAGGCATGAACACGACCGCGGCTTTGCTCGCTGGTGCAGATCTGTTCAACATGGGTGGTCTTTTAGGGAGTCTCATGGCCTTTGATTTTGGCAAAGCCGTGATTGATAATGAAATTGCTTTAATGCTCAAGCGAATGAAAAAAGGGTTTGAATACAGCGAAGAAAACTTGTGCTTAGACCTAATTGGTAAAATTGGACCTGGAGGTAGCTATATGGACACAGAACATACGTTGAAAAATATGCGTTCCATTGCTGTGCTCCCGAAAGTTGCCACTAGGGAAATGCGCCGCCGTTGGGAAGATCAAGGTAGACCTGATGCTCACAGTCGCGCCATGAAAGAAGTAAACAAGATTCTAATTAAGCCAAATAAGTCTCGCTTCACAGAAGAATTAGATGCCAAAGTTCGTGGACACTTCCCCGGGCTCGTTGCAGGAGATGTGGATTGGCATCTGTGATCGTTGGTAACAACATTATTCTGAATTTGATTTAGGTAGCGGTCTGAGACCGGAAGGAAAGGAAGATAAAAATGAGCGTACAAGCTATTTATGATGCAGTGGTTGAATTTGATATAGGAAAAGTGATTGATCTTGTCAAAGCAGAAGTAGAGAGTGGCACAAATGTTTCAGTAATATTATCAGACGGTTTAATTGGAGCGATGGATGAAGTGGGTCGACGCTATACCGAAGGAGAATTTTTTGTGCCTGAGATGTTAATGGCAGCAAAAGCTATGAAAGCTGGCCTCGAAGTCTTAAAGCCTTTGCTATCTAAAGGGGAAAATATTAAAAAAGGTACGATTATTATAGGAACGGTGAAAGGCGATTTGCACGACATTGGTAAGAACTTAGTCTCAATGATGATGGAAGGTGCTGGGTTTGAGGTTATTGACCTAGGTGTGGACGTGGACACAGAAAAGTTCTTGGCAACTGCAAAAGAGAAAAACGCTGATATCATTTGCATGTCTGCTCTTCTAACGACAACAATGCCATTCATGGAAGTGACGATTAAATCCATTCGTGAACAAGGGCTAAAGTTCAAGACAATGGTTGGGGGGGCTCCTGTTTCAGAAGACTTTGCCACAAAAATTGGGGCAGATGGTTGGAGTCCAGATGCTCCAGGTGCAGTAGAGACCGCTCGGAGACTCACTGCAAGATAGTACTACTATTATGAAATTGAACCTTCAATTAAAATATTCAAACGTGGGAGGAATATTTGTGATCATTGTAGGAGAACTAATTAACGCAAGTCGTAAATCTATTGGCGAGGCTATCAAGGCTCAGGACAAAGATTATATTCAAAAAGTAGCCAGGGATGAATTCGAGGCTGGAGCAAATTATATTGATGTCAATGCAGGAATATTTGTCGGTAA
>DHWG01000209.1:0-25071 GCA_002413075.1 Desulfosporosinus sp. UBA5188
ATGTCTATAAAATAACAAGTATTGTGTTTAGAAACGATGAACTATTAGCCGCACAAGTTAGCGACCTTTTTGGGGAGTATACAAGCATTTTACTCAATAAAGTATTATAATTAATCTATTGTAAAAAGTTAATCCCAAAAAATAAGGATCAAATCTAGGAGGAATTGACATTGGTTGTAATTAAAACCGAAAAAGAGATTGCGCTTATGGGTGAAGCTGCCAAGATATTAACCGCCTGTCATCGTGAACTGAGAACGATGATCCGTCCAGGTATAACGACTTCCGAAATTGATCAATTTGCAGAGGATTTCATTCAGTCGCACGGGGCGATTGCCGAACAAAAAGGGTACAAAGGTTATGCATTTGCGACTTGCGCATCAGTGAACGATGAAATTTGTCATGGCTTCCCTTCAAACACGCCTCTTAAAGAAGGGGATATTGTGGGGATTGATATGGTCGTCAATCTTAATGGCTGGCTTGCGGATTCTGCTTGGACATACCCAGTGGGAAAAATCTCCGAGCAAGCAGAGCGGCTACTAAGAGTTACTAAGGAATGTCTCTATATTGGGATAGATAAGTCGATTATCGGCAATAGAATCGGAGATATATCCCACGCAATACAAACCCATGCTGAAGCTGAGGGTTTCTCAGTCGTGCGGGAATTTACGGGGCATGGAATTGGACAAATCATGCACGAGGACTTACAAGTTCCTCATTGTGGTCGTGCCAATAGGGGGGAGCGGTTGAGTGAGGGTATGGTGTTTACCATTGAACCCATGATAAACTTAGGCTCACATCGTCTTAAAATTGACGCCAATGACTGGACCGCGAGAACGGTCGATGGCAGTCTGTCGGCTCAATATGAACATACCATTGCAATTACCAAAAATAAGGCGCTTATTTTAACTGAGCAGGACTGAAAGGAGCATCTTCGTGGGATTTATTAAGGAATTTAAAGAGTTTTCGACTAGGGGCAACGTGATGCAGTTGGCGGTTGGTATCATTATCGGCAGTGCTTTTGGCAAAATTGTTTCTTCGCTTGTTGCCGATATAGTGATGCCACCCATTGGTTATATTGTGGGAGGTATAAAATTCACGGATCTTAAGTTGTGGCTGAAAGACGCCGTAGTTGATAGTACGGGTAAGGTCACAAAAGAGGCTATAACTTTAAATATTGGTAACTTTATTCAGGCAGTGTTTGATTTTCTATTAATTGCTGTTGTTATTTTCTTGATGGTGAAAATAATTAATTCACTCAATAGGAAGAAACCTGAAGAGCCCGCTGCTCCAAAAGGACCGAGTGAGGAAGTGTTGCTGCTTTCAGAAATTAGGGATCTACTTAAGAAGCAGTAGACTTAGAAATCGTTCGGACAATCTACATAACGTAGATAGCAAACTAGATGGGAGTGTTATACTATGAACGGTCAGACTAGAAAAGATATTAATCCAGGGGTAACTGTGGATATTGTTCTGAAAGCAGATCAAAGATCCGGCAAACTGACGAGAGGCGTCGTTAAAGATCTCTTAACAAACTCACAAACTCATCCGAGAGGCATTAAAGTTAGACTGACTGATGGGCAGGTCGGAAGGGTACAAGAAATTATTAACTGACCAAGAGAGCGAATTTGCTCTCTTGGTCAGTGCTCACTGAATTTGAAATTTATCAGGATTTCAATCTTTTCATCAAGTTTCTAAGATCCTCTGGAAAAGGAGCATGGATGACGATAGGCAGTCCTGTCTGAGGATGCAGAAAAGCGTACATTGAGGAGTGTAAGGCTTGACGTGAGAGCAGTGTGGTATCACCATTGTACAGATCATCTCCGAGCAAGGGATGTTTAAAGCCCTCGCAGTGGGCTCGAATTTGATGGGTTCGTCCAGTTTCTAAAATAAACTCCATAAAAGTGGCCTTGGGATAGCGGTGGAGAACCCTGTAATGAGTTCGGGCAGGCTGCCCATCGGGTTGGGCTTGGCGTTTAATGAAACTATCAGGTGCAAACCCAATGGGGTCGTCAATAGTGCCCTCATTTTCAAGCACGACGCCTTCTACGAAACCAAAGTACTTTTTCTGGATATGTCCGCGTTCCAGCTGCCAAGCGAGTTGTTGATGCGCGAATTGATTTTTGGCGATGATAACGACGCCGGAGGTATTACGGTCTATCCGGTGTATGGGACGATAGAGGCGATGTTCCCCCTTACGCTCCCAATAGCCTATGACGGCATTTCCTAAGGTATTGGTAAGATAACGGTGTGTGGGGTGAACCACTTGACCCACCGGTTTATTGACCACTAAAAGGTATTCGTCTTCATAGAGAATATTGAGGGGGAGATTTTCTCCGGGAATGTTCGTTTCTTCAGGCGGGAAAAGCTGAATGGATAACATTTCTCCTTCTTTGCCCCGGGCGGTTAGATAGGTGAATTTCCCATTAATCCATACTTGTTCTCCTTGCTTTAGCCGTTGTAATAATCTGAGGGAGAAATGAAATTTGTGAAGCAGGATCGTTAGATATTTTTGACCGGAATCCTCCGCTTGTAAACGGTATTCCCATAATGTAGATTGTGCGTTCATTTTTCCTCCTTGTCATGGACCCATAAAACGATGGAAGGATAACTCTGATGGCTTGGCGCTAGCCAAGTTTTCTTTACATACTAACGATGATAAAAAGGTAAATTATAAAGTATGAAGAATGTAACTCCATATTGGATGAATGTTTTTGCGAGACTATAAATAATGAGGAGGCCCCAACTTGAAAGATTATCGTATTGAAAAACTCGCCGATTCCTTAATCAATTACTCGCTTGTCCTTCAACCCGGTGAGAAAATACTGATTGAAGTCATAGGACAAGATATTCCACTCGCCCAGGCTCTTGTGCGGTGTGCCTATAAAGCGGGAGGATTACCATTTTTGTCTACGGTTAATCATACCTTAATGCGTGAACTATTAAAAGAATTCACGGTTGAGCAAGCTGAAGCTATGACTCGCTGGGATCTTGCCCGTATGAAAGAAATGCAGGCCTATATTGGAATCCGAGCCGGAGAAAATGCCAATGAATGGGCAGATGTCCCCGCTGAAGCGATGAAGAATTACTCATCTCACTACCAAAAACCAGTTCATTCGGAGCAGAGGGTACCGCATACCCGCTGGTGCGTGTTGAGATACCCGAACGCTTCTATGGCTCAGTTAGGAAATATGAGCATCGAAGGATTTGAGGATTTCTACTTTGATGTGTGTAACTTGGATTATTCTAAGATGTCGAGAGCCATGGATCCACTAAAGGCGTTGATGGAGAAAACTGATAAAGTGCGCATTCTTGGGCCGGGGACAGATCTTGTCTTCTCAATTAAAGCGTTGCCCGCGATTAAATGTGATGGTCACGTCAATATTCCAGATGGAGAGGTCTTTACTGCCCCAGTCAGAGAATCAATCAATGGACGGATCAGTTATAATACCCCGTCACTTTTCCAGGGCTTTACGTATGAAAACATTGTGTTGGAATTTGCCAATGGAAAGATTATCAAGGCGACTGCGAACGATACGGAACGCCTTGAAACCATCTTTAATACGGACGAGGGAGCGCGCTACGTCGGCGAATTTGCGATCGGCGTCAATCCATATATTCACACGCCAATGAAAGACACACTGTTTGATGAAAAAATTGATGGAAGTTTCCATTTCACGCCGGGGTCCTGTTATGATGACTGCAACAATGGCAATAAATCAGCCATCCACTGGGATTTAGTGTGTATTCAAAGACCAGATTATGGCGGTGGCGAGATTTATTTTGATGAAGTATTGGTCCGAAAAGATGGGCTTTTTGTTTTGCCAGAACTTGAATTATTGAATCCGGAGAACTTGAAGTCAAAGTGATAAATAATTTATAAAATAAATTTATTAGCATGGAGGTATTTATGGTTAATAAATTACTGTCTATCTTTTTAGGGGCTGTTTTATGGGGCGTGGGCATGTTCTTTGTCGTCGCAGTGGCTATCGGAAAGTATGGGTTTATTGCTTTCTTTGCTGGAGTCATACTTGGCTTGGGACTGTTGATCAGCAAAGGATTTCGAGACAATAAGAGTAGTACAGACTTATGGATTCTTATTTTTAAAGGGTTAGCCGTTGAAGCTTTGTTTTTTCCCATTGCTAATCTCGTTATGATGTATATGCTATACAACAGCCTGCCCTACGAGCAGACGAAGGCAGTGCTCATTCAAAGTGGTTTAATCGCCGCCATTTTAGCCGGTGTGTTCATGTTTAATGCGCACCTATTAAATACAAAGATTCGCCAGTTGCATACTCGCTTGGAAGAACAAGAAAAGGAGGCGAGTCTAAAACCAGGTAAAGAGTCTGGTGTTCACTTGGAGAAGGAGCCGCCTAAAGAAAGCCATGAAGTCTAAACGATTACGTTTGGTCTATAATCCCAACGCTGGTCGGCGGAAATTAACAGGACAACTGGATACTGCGATCCGAATTTTTCAAGAAAGTGGGCATGAGGTATGTATACATCGTGCCTCGTCTTCCGAAGATATTGAAAAGATTGCCTCCCAAAGCATGGATGTGGATCGTTTGGTGATTGCTGGGGGAGATGGTAGTATTCATCAGGCAGTGAATGGCTTACTTCGAATTGCCGCTAATAAACGCCCTGTTCTAGGCATTTTACCAGTTGGAACGGCGAATGACTTAGCCTACGCGTTACATTTGCCTAAAAGCATTCCTGATGCATGCCAAGTCATTGGCAAGGGAAACTCGTTTAAAATGGACACCGGGAAACTAAATGATCGATACTTCGTGAATGTGGCCAGCGCGGGACTTTTAACGGATGTTTCCCAAAAAGTTGACACCCACGTCAAAAATACCCTTGGGCAATTAGCGTATTTCCTCAAAGGAATAGAAACACTTCCCTCCTTTAAACCCTTTCGTGTTGAATTCGACAGAGACGGAAATCGATATACAGAAGAGGTCGTTTTGTTTATGGCGGTAAACGGTCTCTCGGTTGGGGGACTCAGAAATCTTGTGCCGAGGGCTTCTCTAACTGACGGTAAACTAGACATATTAGTGGTTCCAGCAGCGGGTTGGCCAGAAACCCTTCGACTCCTGTTGAGCATTTTAACGGGAGAAAAGGTGAAAGCTGAAAAAATTATGGAATTCCACACCTCAGAATTGACGGTACTCACAGATCGACCGATCAACTCAGATCTGGATGGGGAAGCGGGTCCAGAAAGCACGTGGCACATTGAAATGGGACCTAAAATTTCAGTGCTCTGTTAAATCGATGTGGGGAGTGGTTTCATGATCGGAGCAGAATTTCAACAGGAAATCTTACGAAGGCTCAGTGAACTCAGTCCGGTCTATATTGTCGGAGGTGCTGTTCGCGATGCGCAATGGGGAATTCCTGCTAAGGATGTCGATGCGGTCATGGCATTTCCACTTTTGGAGATAGAGAAGAAGTTGTTGGAGTGGGGTTATAAGCCTCATCTGATCGGGGCGCATCAGCAGACCGTTAGTTTGTTTCACGGAACGGAACGCTTGGACATTGCCACTTTCTCAGGAGTGGTTGAAACTGATGCGCTGTGCAGGGATTTCACGCTGAATGCTATTTATCAAGAGGTTCGGACCGGTGAAATCAACGATCCACTAGGTGGGCTGCAAGATTTGCGGGCAAGACGACTGAAAGCCTGTGGGTGTGCGGTGGACCGGTTCAAGGAAGACCCACTGAGGATCCTGCGCCTCATCAGATTAGCCGTTAGTTACGACTTAACCATCGAGCAAAAGACCTGGATCGCTGCTGTAGAGCTTGTACCAGATCTTCAGAAAGTTGCGGCGGAACGATTAACGGTGGAGTTCGGACGAATTCTTATTTTAGAGCAGATCGACAAGGCCTTAGGACTCCTCGATGATGTAGGGTACTTTCAGGTCTGTATTCCTGAATTGGCCAGGTTAAAGGGACTCGTTCAAAATCGTTACCATACGAAAGATGCATGGGAACATACCAGGCACGTTGTGAAAAATACGATGCCTAGCATAGCGTTGCGTTTAGCCGCTTTATTTCATGACCTGGGAAAATGGGAAACCGCTAGTAAGGAATGCCGCGTTTGGGGAACCATTCTTCTGACAGACCACGGGTATGAAGTGAATGGATTTAAGTTGGAGGGAAAAAACTTAGAGCGGTGGGCTAACAAGGAAGCGGAAGTTCATGGGGGAAGGCTAGATAACTATCCGGATACAATCATTGTAAAACGGGTCAAACCAGCGCGAGCCACTCAGTGTAAACCTTTAGAAATGGTACGAGATGGAAAACGTCACTTTCTACAACACGAAAAAGAAAGTGCCCGATTGGTCAAAGAAATCTTACCTCGCTTCCGCTGGAGTATGGTTCTTCCAGGAGGAAGTTTGGGTGAACGAGACCTTGAATATCTAGTTGGACATCATATGTTAGGGACACTGACTTTTAGGAACGAATTCAAAGGGGAAATGGACCCGACAAAGTTTGGCAATAAGACTCGACGCTTTGCCTGGGAGATTGGTTGGAATGGGCAAGTGTACAATCCACAAAGGGTTGAGAATATATTGGATTTGTGGCGAGCGGATTTCCTGGGCGGGAAGCAGGATGCGGCAGAAACCCTTAATCGTTTCGACGAGATCCAGGGAGAAATCAGACATGCTTCAGCTTTCTTAGTCGAGCGAGCCAGTCGGCTCGATTGGACGCGATTTGGAGAATTTGCCCGTTTTAAAGGACTTGTAGGAGAGCCGTTCGGTCGGTTTAAGGAGCAGGTACGCTACCAGGTTATGATGAACCCAAAGGATGGGTTGACAGATCCGCAATTTCTTGAACGGGAATACCAATTCTATTGGAAACCAAGTTCGTTAACCTCCGCTAAGATGGCGTAAGATGAATTTAAGGAAAGTAACGTTGACTTTAAGCACATGTGAAGCTATAATACGTTCCAACGAAAGGGGTTGTTACTTCAATGGAAAAACAATGGCGCTGTACCGTTTGTGGGTATATACATACTGGAGAAAACCCACCTGAGATCTGTCCGGTTTGTGGTGTTGATGCTAGTTTCTTTGAACTTATTGTCCAATCGGATGAGACGAATAGTACGACTAGTACAGCCAGTACGGCTACTGATATAAAGACTGCTACCGCTGCTAAGCTGGTAAACGCTCAATCGGATAAAGCAAAAGCGCTTCGCGAGGCCCTTTACAGGATTTCATACGGCCTTTATATTATCACAGCACAGGCAGAGGGCCAGGATAATGGACAATGTGCGAATACCTGCTTCCAAATCACCTCTGATCCGGCAAGGCTGGCCATCGGCATCAATAAGAATAACTTTACGCATGAACTCATTCAAAAGAGTGGGAAATTTGGCGTTTCAGTGCTCAATCAAACAGGTCAAGATTACGCACGACGGTTTGGCTATAAATCAGGTCGTGATGTTGATAAGTTTAAGGGTTTGACAGCTGTCCACCGTGGAGAATCCGGAGTGCTCTTGCTCGATGATGTGTTAGTAACCATGGAAGCAACGGTCCTTAGTCAAATGGATGCCGGAACACATACTTTATTCCTCGCAGACGTTACCAACGGAGAGATACTCCAAGAGGGCGATCCGATGACTTACGCCTTTTTTAGGGCAAGTAAGTGAACTCGTTTCAGCTAAAACTGAACATCGGGGCTTCAGATGATGGCATGAGCTCTTTTTCTCCGTTAAATACTTTTAAAAAACAAGAGCTGGCAGGTTTTATTTAAACCTACCAGCTTTTTTTTTCAGAGAATTCATCCATCATTAGTTTATACTTACTCAAAATTATGATACATTAAGTGTGTAAATATTGAGAGATAGGAGTGTTGACTATGCCGAAAATTCGTCCAATTTCGGACTTGCGCAATAAGGCTAACGAGATTTCCGAGTTCTGTCACAGCGAGCGTGAGCCGGTGTTTATTACGAAAAATGGCACTGGGGACATGGTGGTGATGAGTATAGAAACTTATGAGCGGCAACAGGCTTTAATTGAGCTCTATTCCAAGCTGGCTGAAGCTGAGGCAGAGATTGCCGACGGTGCGGAAGCTAAGGATTTCTTTGAAGTGGCAGAAAAATTGAGAGTTTATGTCCATGGAAAAGTATGAACTGAAGATATTTTTATCAGCTGAGCAGGATCTGATGAAAATAACTAATTATCTAAATGAGCTCTCACTGCAGTCCGCTATTGATCTCTATGATGAAATTGTACAATCCATCGGTTCCCTTCAGCAAATGCCAATGCGATGCCCTCTGGCAAAGAATACTGTGCTGCGTATGAAAAAGTATCGCCTGCTGGTGGTGCATAACTATGTCGTATTTTACGTTGTCATCGACAACATAGTGCAAATACGGAGAATACTTCATGGACGAAGGCAATATGAATTTCTGCTGGAGGAAACCCATGGACTCAGCTGAACAAATGTGGTGGAAAACGAACATAAAAAAATGGTGCAAGGAGTTGAGGTTTATCTCTATTGGGTTTACCACCGCGCAGCCAATAGAATGTCTGGCCTCACAGTTACAAGCACGAATGGATCAAGGATTAGCCACCCCTTTTGAAAGCAGGGACGTCAAACGACGCATTGATCCCAAAGCGGGATGGCATGGTTGTGAGACGGTCGTGGCCTTGGCCTATCCGCTCCCTTATTCGTCCTTTCCGCAGGAAGGGGAGGGCGTTATGGCTCGCTCTGCTGTGGGGGAAGATTATCATCACTTTATGAATTTACAAATCGATCGTCTGGTGGAAATCATGGCGAGCAATGACTGGCCGGGAACTTCACGACGTCAGGTGGATACAGGGCCTCTCGTAGAGCGAGCCTTTGCGCTTCGAGCAGGGATTGGCTGGATTGGACGCAACCAACACCTCATTATTCCGGGCTACGGTTCTTTTGTGGCCTTAGCTCTACTCCTGTTGGATCGAGAGCTTGAACCGGATCATCCCCACATACCCAACCAATGTGGAACTTGTCAAAGATGCGTTCAAGCATGTCCAGCGCAAATCCTTGGGAAAGACATGTTTGCGTCCAAACACTGCGTGTCTTATCTTACCCAGAGCAAAGAGGTGCTCACGCCTGAGGAGCGCCAGCGACTTGGCTTGCGCTTATTCGGATGTGATACCTGCCAAGAGGCTTGTCCACACAATGAACAACGGCTGGAGCAGGAACAGACGAATCTGTCACCAACCTCGCTTGGACGGGGTGTTGACTTACTCGAAACGCTCAATTTAACTAAAGGAGAGTTTCAACGACGTTTTAAAGCGACGGCTGCAGGGTGGCGTGGCAAGGGAGTTCTTCAGCGTAATGCCTTTTTAGCCTTACGCAATCTTCATGATGAACGGTGTGAAATTTGGTTGGCAGAACGAGAAAAAGATCAATCGGTTCCGCCAATTATTACACCATATATCGAGAATTTAGTTCGTTAATCCACTTCCAATGCAAATCGATAGAGCAATGCTTTTAGCGTAGGTCTATACGTTAAATTGATCAGCAAAATTTTCAATTTCTTGAGCATTCATCTTAAAAACATCAGTGGTTACCCCGTCAATCTTTTTTATGAGTTTACGTTCAATAAAATTTAAATTGGACATAATAAATTCCCCACCAAACAAACCATTTGCAACTGATTGGCTTCTTAATTCATCAGGGTAAGCCATTTCAAATTGCTTTGTAGCTTTATCCCCTTCATACATGCAGCATAGAAAAAGGCCGATTTTTTTAGTTCCTAACTCGTTTTGGTTTTGTTTAATAAATTGTTTAAGTCTTGATTTGACGGACCCAGCGTAAATTGAACTTCCTAGGATGACAGAATTGTAGTCTGTAAGGCTTTGGTTTGGGCATTTTTTAAGATCTATGACGTCGACGTCTCCTTTGAGATGTTCTCTAAGAAGTTGAGCTGCTTTTTCAGTTGTTCCGTGAGTCGATGAAAAGATTATGGCGGTTTTCATACAATCACTCCAATATCGTAATTTATGTAGGCTATCAATAGAAGTATACATAAATGTTTTACCAAGGTCTAGGGTAAACGCTTGATCCTAGGATGATTTCCACACTACATGGAATTTCTATAAGTGCTTTATATCTGATGGAGAAACGGATAAAGAATGAATTCATTAAAGTGACGAATAATAAAGCGGCTAAATGTGAGATGACACATTTAACCGCTTATTTCTAATTGCGAACTTATAGGCTGTCTTATTTGCTGAGCCTACGCGCCACAAAATTCGTAATGCGTTTGAGCGCTTCCTGAAGTTGCTCGATCGAGTAAGCATAAGAACAGCGAATGTAGCCCTCTCCGGAAGGCCCAAAGGCGGTACCAGGTACGACTGCTACTTTTTCTTCTTTTAGAAGTTCTTCGGCAAACGCCTCAGAGGACAAATTGGTCTTTGTAATATCTGGGAAGACATAAAAGGCCCCTAAGGGTTCGAAACAGTCGAGACCCATTTCACGAAAGCCGTGCACCATCAGACGACGGCGCCGATCATAAGCCGTGACCATGTCATTTTTAGCTTCAGTGGCAGAACGTAGGGCTTCCAAAGCAGCTATTTGCCCCATGATGGGGGCACAGAGCATGGTGTATTGGTGAATTTTAGTCAGCCCGCTGATCAGATCAGCATGTCCAGCAACGTACCCTATTCTCCAGCCAGTCATGGCGTAGGATTTAGAGAAGCCACTGACAAAGAGGGTACGGTCGTGCATGCCAGGTAAGCTTGCAAACGAGACATGTTTTCCATCGTAGGTGAGATCAGAATAAATATCATCAGCAAGCACGAGCAGGTCATGCTTAGTCACAAAATCTGCGATAGGGATAAGATCCTCACGACGCATGATTGCTCCAGTTGGGTTATTTGGATAGGACAAGACTAAGAGTTTGACGTTCGGTGTATAGACTTGGCTTAAGTCTTCCACTCGTAAACGAAAGTCCTCTTTGGCATGGGTCGGAACGTAACGTACACTTGCTCCGGCTAGTATTGCGCAAGGGGCGTAGGATACATAAGAGGGATCAGGGACTAAGACGACATCTCCTGGCTCGAGAACGGCCCGCATCACGAGGTCAACGGCTTCGCTGGCACCCGTGGTTATGAGAATTTCATTCTCTGGCTCGTAGGAAAGTCCCAACGAGTTCGATAAATAGTGAGAGAGTTCTTCACGCAACTCTAAGAGACCGGCATTACTGGTATACATGGTCTGTCCTTGCTCTAAGGAAAAGATGCCACTTTCACGCACGGCCCACGGGGTGACAAAATCTGGCTCTCCGACCCCTAAGGAAACGACATCCTTCATCGTCGCTACCAGATCGAAAAACTTGCGAATCCCAGAGGGGGGGAGACCTGCGACATGGGAGGCGAGGTAACGATTCATGGCGAAACCACGAGACGTTGAATCGTCTCTTCCTCTCCCATAAGCTCGACCCCGTCTTGCTTATAGCGGCGAAGTACAAAATGGGTTGCTGTGCTCTGGATATGCTCAAGAGGGGCTAATTTTTCAGCCACGAAGAGTGCCACGTCTTGCATTGTTTTGCCTTCAATGAGCAGAGATAGATCATAGCCACCTGACATTAGAAAAAGGGCTTTGATCTCGGTAAATTTTTGTAACCGTTTGGCGATTTTATCAAAACCATAACCCCTTTGGGGCAAGACTCGAACTTCAATAAGAGCGGAAACCTTTTCCTCGCCCGTTCGAGCCCAGTTAATCATAGGTTGATAACTGACGATGACTTTTTCCTTTTCCCAATCGAGCATTCGCTGTTTGATATATTCAGACGTTAATCCGGTTTGTATGGAAAGCTCCTTAGGGGTAAGGCGACAATCCTCAGCGATGAGCTTAAGTAGTTTATGATCCTGTTCATTCAACATTTAATACACCTCTTTTTAAATTAAAGCTTTCGTCGCATTAAGAAGTCCTCCAGCAAGAAGAATTTTAGCTTGGCGTTCGGTGAGATCGTGCTGAACCCAAATTGGGTCTGAGTCGTTATTAAGGGTAATGGCAAAAGGGGCTGCAGTTTGAATGGCCTGATGTACGTTTGAGAGATGTAAACAACTTCCGTCGTGCATGCGAGTGAGATCTTCCTCATTAACAAAGGTTAGTGGAAGTATACCAAAGTTAATTAAATTGGCCCGATGGATGCGGGCAAAACTCTGGGCCAAAACAACGCGTAATCCCAAGTACATCGGAGCAAGCGCGGCGTGTTCACGACTTGAGCCTTGACCATAATTGTGACCGGCAACGATAACACTTTGCTTGAATGCCTTAGCCTTGGACGCAAACTGGGGATCGACTTTATGAAAGACGTACTCTGAGATGGCCGGAATGTTCGAACGGAGCGGCAGGATTTTGGATCCTGCCGGCATAATATCGTCGGTCGTCACATTATTACCAACCTTTAAGATGATCGGTAAGTTGAACGTATCCTCTAGGGCAGGGGCAAGAGGAAGTGGCTGAATGTTGGGACCGCGTCGAATGGGGGTCTCCGAATCGCCGGGAGGTATGATCATGCTGTCATCGATGCGAAACAGATTTGGGAAATCAATTACGGGTGGGATTCCTAAGGTGCGGGGATCGGTTAAATAGCCGGTTAAGGCACTAGCGGCTGCAACTTCAGGGCTCGCTAGATAGATGGAGGCATCTTGTGTTCCACTCCGACCTTCGAAATTTCGATTGAACGTACGGACAGAGACGCCCTTCGATACCGGTGATTGCCCCATTCCAATACAAGGACCACACGACGACTCAAGCAGTCGTGCACCGCTATCTAAGAGATCCGTCAAGGCACCATTATTGGCAAGCATACTTAAAACTTGACGAGACCCGGGAGAAATTACTAAGCTTACGTCTGGATGAACGTGTTTCCCTTTCAAAATCTGACGAACGGTCATTAGGTCTTGATAAGAGGAATTCGTACAACTACCGATGGCAACTTGTTGTACGGGTAGTGCCGAGTGATCATTGACAGGGCGCACATTATCCGGGCTATGGGGTTGCGCTACCAAAGGGCCAAGTCGAGAAAGATCGATCTTAAGCTCTTCATCATAAGTGGCATCTTCATCGGCAGAAAGAGAAACGAAGTCCTCCGCTCTTCCTTGCACTTCCAAAAACATCAGCGTTTGTTCGTCACTGGGAAAGATCGAAGAGGATGCCCCAAGTTCGGCCCCCATATTTGTGATGGTTGCACGTTGTGGTACGGTTAGGGTTTTTACACCTGGTCCGGCATATTCAATGATTTTCCCAACGCCCCCTTTGACAGAGAGCACGCGAAGAATTTCTAAGATAATGTCTTTGGCTGAAACCCAGTCCGAAAGTTGCCCGGTAAGCCAGACACGTAGCACTTTGGGATTGGGTAGATAAAAAGCGCCGCCACCCATCGCCACGGCAACATCTAACCCCCCAGCACCCATGGCCAGCATACCCATTCCACCAGCCGTGGGCGTATGACTATCTGATCCAAGTAAGGTTTTACCAGGCTTCGCGAAGCGCTCAAGATGGACTTGGTGACAAATGCCGTTGCCTGGTCGGGAAAAATAGGCGCCGAAGCGTGCAGCAGCGCTTTGCAAAAACGCGTGGTCATCCGCATTCTCAAACCCTGATTGAAGGGTATTGTGATCTATATAACTGACCGAACACTCCGTTCGAACTCTAGAAAGGTTCATCGCTTCAAATTGCAAATAAGCCATTGTTCCAGTGGCGTCCTGGGTTAACGTCTGATCAATTTTCAGGGCGATTTCCGTGCCTTTTTCCAAGTCGCCGGAAACTAAGTGCGAGGTGAGTATTTTCTGAGTCAGATTTTGCCCCATGATAATTCCTCCTTTGAATAGTCTTAACTTTACCAAAAACAAGACGGAACATCTAGCTTTTTTTAGAAAGTATACAGAATATCTGTTTAGAGCGATAAATCTTTACCATCCAAACCCACATATTTGTACTTAAACGACAAAATTCGATATAATTAAGTTGGGTTTGCCAGAATTTAAGGTTATAATAGTTTGGATAGTGATTGATCATGGGAAAGGGGAAAAAAGTCTTGAATAAGCGCCTGAATATTGTCCTAGTTGAGCCTGAAATTCCTCCCAATACGGGGAACGTGGCTCGCCTTTGTGCGGCAACTGGGGCGACACTTCATTTAGTGAAACCATTAGGGTTTAGTATTGATGATAAGCATTTAAAACGTGCCGGCTTAGACTACTGGCATTTACTTGATATAATCGTTTATGAGAATTATGAAGACTTTGAGGAAAAAAACTTGGTAGGACGCCGTTACTTAGCCACCACAAAAGGTGGACGAGCGCATACGGACATAACCTATGAGCCTGGGGGATATCTGCTTTTTGGGAAGGAAACAAAAGGATTGGCTCCTGAAATTTTAGCGCGGTACCCGGAAACGACCTTCAGGTTGCCGATGCGTTCAGAGGCCCGTTCCTTAAATTTATCGAATTCTGTCGCAGTGGTTGTCTATGAAGCTCTCCGTCAATGGGGCTTTCCGGAACTTGTATGAAAGGGGGTCAATCATGACCTATGCGTTAACCTTTTTCGTGGCACTAGCGATAGCGACGATCGCTACGCCGGTTTCAATGAAATTAGCGGGTAGGTGGGGAGCGATTGCTTATCCAGGGGGCCGACATATTCACACGAGGCAGATCCCTTGTCTTGGCGGTTTGGCAATCTATGCAGCCTTTTGGAGCGCAGCCTTGATCATGCAAGTGTGGGATAAATCTTATGCAATGGATGCCTTGTCTAAGATGCAAATATGGGGATTATTTCTCGGAAGCACGATTATTTTAGTGGTGGGGATTTGGGACGATATCCTTGGCCTGAGACCCTTAGTGAAGCTTTTCTGGCAAATCATCGCGGCAGCAGTGCTTATCGGCTTTGACTTCTCAATGAACATGATCTCTCTTCCTTTTATGGAACAATCTATTAATTTCCAGACACTGGGTCTAGGGGCTATTGGTGTTCTATTAATGCTTTTTTGGGTGGTTGGATTGGTGAACACCGTCAACGTTTCAGATGGACTCGATGGTCTAGCCGCAGGAATTTGTTTCATCGTGGCTCTCTTACTGTTCTGGTCTGCGAATCGGATTGGTCAACTTCCTGCTGCGAATCTTACACTGGCCTTGGCCGGTGCGCTCCTTGGTTTTTTGTTTTTTAATTTCCCACCGGCTCGCGTTTTCATGGGAGATTCAGGTAGCATGTTCCTAGGCTATATTATTGGAGGAATCTCCATCATGGGGCTTCTTAAAACGGCGACAATTCTGGGACTGGTTTTTCCGCTCCTCGTCTTAGGCATGCCTGTGACAGACCTAACCTTTGCCATTATTCGTCGAAAGCTGCGAGGGCAGTCGGTGGCAACGGCTGACCGAGGGCATCTACACCATCGTTTACTGGATGCTGGGTTGTCACAACGGGCCGCTGTGCTTTCAATGTATGGGATTAGTGCTTTCTTCGGAGTAGCCGCTGTGCTTGGGGCCAAGGGACAATGGATTTGGGCCTTGGTTATTCTCGTGGTAGTTTTTGCCTTACTTATTATCATTTTGATGCGCAGAACAGCGATGCTGGCGGTCTTTAACCGACGCCATTCAAAGTGAGTCGATCTTCCACTTATTAAACTTTCTTCCAAATGTTTCCTTGCACATCGACCGCAGACTTACACTTCTTTTTTCTATCCATGCATAGGATGGTAGAAAAGGAGGTAAATCTATGTCATTACAAGTGTTTGCCTTTTATAATGGCTTAAACGAACAAGCAAAGGGTTATCCTTATCTAAAACGCAACGGGAGTATCATTCACCAACTAGGTGTTTTTGAACTTCCTATTCAGAATAACGGAACACTCCTTGGTCAGCCAAGTCAAACGCTCATTAATGAAGCCCATGCAATGGGAATCAAAGTAATCCTGGCGGTGAGTAATTTAACCCCACAAGGTAATTTTTCCACTGTTTTAATGACACGTTTGGTGCGGGATCAGGCGTTTGCTAACCTTGTTTGGCAAAACATTAGGAATGTCTTGGTCGAGTATCAATTCGATGGGGTTAATCTTGATTTGGAGAAAGCAGCACCTGCAGACAGAGGCTTGTTTAGTAAACTGATCAGGGACTGGTCTGCGAGGTTTCAACAGTCTAATTTTCTTGTCACGATCGACGTACCGGCTAAGACTTCCAATGATCCCCAGGATGAGTGGAAGGGGGCGTTTGATTTTAAGGCGATTGGGCAAGCTGTCGATGAGGTAATTATTATGACCTACGAAGAGCATTGGGCAGTCAGTAAGCCAGGCTCCGTCGCGTCAATTCCTTGGGTTACCCAAGTCTTAAATTATGCCTTGACCGAGATTCCGGCTCAGAAAATTTATATGGGAATTCCAATGTATGGGTACGATTGGCCAGAGATAGGAAAGGGCCAGGTTATCGGCTATCAACGGGCCGTAGAGCTGGCACGACGTCATGGGGCACCACTACAATGGAATGCAAGGCAGCATAGCACTTATTTCCGTTACGCGACCATGGGGGTTCAACATACTGTGTATTTCGAAGACCCCCGAAGCTTGAGAGATAAGCTGGACCTTGCGTTGCAAAAGGGTATTGGTGGCTTAGCACTTTGGGAAATGAACCTGAGTTATCCCAGCTTCTGGGAGGTACTTCAAACATACATTCAGCACGCATAAAGGAAATATGAGGTGGAAAATGCAAATCTATTTTCATGGACATTCCTGCTTTGAAATTGTAGGGAAAGCTGGAAGACTGATTATCGATCCTTTTTTGACAGGGAACCCAAGCGCCATAGCGAAACCTGAAGACTTTACGCAACTTGATGCAATACTAGTCACCCATGGACATAGTGATCATTTGGGTGATGCTATACAATTGTCCAAGCAGACAGGCGCGCCGATCGTCGCCGTTTTTGAGTTAGCGGCTTATTGTGAAAGTCAGGGAGCGAAGACCCATGCCATGCATATTGGCGGAAAATACCAGTTCCCCTTTGGAACGGTTAAACTCACTCAGGCTTTGCATGGATCTGGGGTTGAAAAACCTGAAGGTGGACCCTTGATCTATGTCGGTCCGCCCTGTGGCTTTCTTATTAAGTTTGAAGAAAAATGGCTTTATCATGCGGGCGATACGGGACTATTCGGTGACATGGAACTCTTAGGCCGTCGGCATCCACTCACAGTGGCCATGCTTCCGATCGGAGATAATTATGTTATGGGTGTCGAGGAAGCGGTTCAGGCCGCTCAATTATTAAGACCTAAATTAGTCATTCCGATGCACTATAATACGTTCCCCCTCATTGTTCAGGACGTGGGGGAGTTCGGGCGTCTTATGCAACGCAGGGCTCCGGAGAGCCGAGTCGACGCCTTACAACCCGGTGAAATGTTTGAGCTGTTGTAGGAGTATTATGAAATATCCCACTTGATTTTTCAAGTTGGGATATTTTTTTATAATTAAGGTCAAACTTCTACTATAAGGAGTTGAGGTTATGACAAGAACACCATGTTCAACACGTTGTCTTTATTCAATTGAAGGGCATTGTCGACTAGAAAACATTCTCGGAGAGCGGAAGGGAGTGACCTGTCCGCATTATGAGGAAGACTATAATATTTTGAGTAGGGGGAGAAGCTAGTATGAAACAGCCAAAACCAAAGGTCAAACGAATCGATCCACTGGAACCGTTGAAAATGGAGATTGCTGCAGAGTTAGGCTTACTAAGTCAGATTGACAGTCATGGGTGGCATTCTTTGACCGCCAAAGAGGCCGGGAGAATTGGCGGACTTATGACCCAACGGAAACGGAAAAAAAGTGAGTCCTAGGAACAGCTTGGTTGATTAAGAATTCTTATGCTATAATAGAACGCGTATACTACTATGTGTGTGGGGAGCGTTTTTAGTTGACAAAGCATCAACAGATTTTAACTTTTATTGAGGATCTTGCCATTGGCAGTAAGGTTTCTGTGCGTTTTATTGCCAAAGAGCTGGATGTCAGTGAAGGGACAGCTTATCGGGCTATTAAAGAAGCAGAGGCTAAAGGATTTGTTCGTTCTATTCCCAAAGTAGGAACGATTCGAATTGAAGGGGTTAAGGAACGACAAATTGAAGATCTGACGTTGCGTGAAGTTTCACAGATTGCTGAAGGGATCGTTATTTGTGGTTTTGAGCAGCTCGATCGCTCTCCTAAAAAGTTCATTATAGCAGCAATGGAAGTCGATTCTATGGGACGGTACTTAGAAGAGGAAACGTTGTGCATCGTAGGAAACCGACGCGATGCTCAGATTTTAGCCCTTGAACACAATGCTTCGCTGTTGATTACAGGAGGCTTGGAACCAGACGAAGAGGTCGTGGCCTTAGCACGACAAAATAAATTAGTGATCATTCAATCCCCTTACGATACCTTTGCGGTCACTTCGATGATTAATCGCGCGCTTTATGATCGGTTAATTCAGAAAGAACTCATATTAGTCGAAGATATTATGGTTAAAGATGTGAGCTATTTAAAGGCGGATCTGACCGTTGGAGATTGGCGCCTACTTTCGCAAAATACGGGTCACAGTCGTTTCCCGGTCGTTGAGGAAGATATGACCCTGATGGGTATTGTGACGGCGGTCGATGTTGCCGGAGCGGATGCTCAGACAACGATTAAAGAGGTTATGAATGCTAACCCGTTTATTGTAGGGCGAGATGATCCCGTCACCCATATTTCCAGAATCATGGTTTGGGAAGGCTGGGAAGTCGCTGTCGTGGCAGAACAGGGCAAACTGATTGGGATCGTTAGTTTACAAGACGTCATAGAGGCTTACCAGCAAGTTCAAAAACAACCTCAGTTTGGTGAGACAGTGGACAACCTGGTCTTAAGCGGTTTCAAATACGTCGATGATGCCGAGCATCTCACGATAGAAGGAGAAATTACTAATTCCATGGTGAATGACTTTGGCTCAGCAAGTTGTGGGGTTCTCGTGACCGTCATGAACATGGCTGGTTATATAGGGTTGCGCAAGAAATATCGACTCGATGCGATCACCGAAAATTTTACACTTTATCAACTGCAGCCCATCGCGGTGGGGACGGAAATAAAGGTTACGGCAAAACTACTGCTGGTTGCAAAAAAACATTGCAATATTGAAGTAGACGTGACGGTTGATCATGTTGTTGTTGCCAAAGGCCTTATGACGGCTAGGATCGGGGATAAAAAACTGGTCCGCGAAATGGCCCTCTAAAATGCCTCTTTAATAATGAACATTTATAAAGCCCCCAGTCCTGTGATCTGATCACTGTGGATTGGGGGACTTTCTGATACATTGTAGACAGTACACTGCGCTATAAATAAGGAGTTAACTATGTTTCAATTTATCGACGTTCAATACAAAGATATCTTAGACGTGCCAAGTCTATTGATAGAAAAGGGAAAAATCACAACCCTCGTCGGGACCAGTGGCAGTGGTAAAACAACCCTCTTAAGAATGTTGAACAAAATGCTATCTCCAACTCAAGGAAGAATTATGTTTAAGGCGCATGATCTAGAGACCCTAAATACTGTGACTCATCGTCGACAGGTTACGATGCTCTCCCAAAACCCAGTTATGTTTGATGGTAGTATCAGAGATAACTTGAATATTGGGTTGAAATTCCATGAAAAAAATGTAGGCAGTGATGAAATGCTACTCAGTATGTTAGAGAGAGTCAAATTAAAAAAGGCACTTGATACGTCCCCCCATGTCCTTTCAGGCGGAGAAAAACAGAGACTCGCCTTAGGTCGGGTACTTCTTCTTAATTCGGAGATAGTCCTCCTTGACGAACCCTCTGCAGCTTTGGATGATGAGACCGAGGAAACCATTATAAAGATGGTCGTAGAGTATGTCAGAATAGAAAACAAAACCCTGGTCATGGTCACTCATTCGAAAACCATGGCAGAGAAACAGTCTGATATCATCATCGAGATATCAGAGGGTCGGTGTAGGAGCATCAGGGGGTGCACAAAATGAACGGAGTCATTGATTTAACAGTTTTTCAAGTGGCTTTGGCCTATGTTTTTGTCTTAATGGTCCTAGTGATCATGAGGTTTCTGGGAATCAAGCGTGAAAAAGAACTGATTATTTCCTCAGTCAGAATGACTTTGCAACTGGTACTCGTGGGTTATTTACTAGTGTATATATTTGACAATCCAAATCCATTCGTGACGGTAGGCATTATTTTCGTGATGGAAGCGTTCGCAGTTCATACAGTTTTCAAAAAGTATCAAGGTAAGTTATCACGACCGTTGAAGAAAGTGATTGCTTTTTCCATTAGCATGGGCACCTTATCGTGTCTTGTGTACTTTCTATTGATTGTCATCCGCATTTCTCCCTGGTACCAGCCACAATACTTTATCCCCATCGCGGGGATGTTTATTGGAAATTCGATGACAGGAATATCATTGGGCGTGAAATTACTTCTGGATGGAATGATCACCCAAAGAGCTTTAGTCGAAGAGGCTCTAATACTCGGTGCGACCCCGCAAGCAGCCACAAAAAGCATTATTAACAACACGTTTGATGCGGCTATTCTGCCGACGATGTACTCAATGGTTGGTATGGGGATCGTTTTCTTGCCAGGGATGATGACGGGCCAAATCCTGTCAGGTACGTCTCCAACCACTGCAATCGCGTATCAAATTGCAATCATGCTGGGGATTTTAGGCGCTGTAGCCCTTACGGTGATCCTCATGCTGCAACTAGGCTATCGAACGTTTTTTAACAAGGATGAGCAACTTCAATCCTTCTGAGGAGAAGGGCTGTTCGACAATTCCTCAATTTCACGATAATATATAGAGTATATTAAGATAAACGATCTGTTCGAAGATTTAAGATAATGACCAATCATATTATTCCTGTAAGCCTTTATATGGGAAGGAGGGTGTAGCCACGTGATGACTGATGGGATCGAGGATAAATATGGCTTTGTATCTCTCCATAACCATACGGAATTCAGTCTGCTTGATGGTGCGGCAAAGATCAAGAATTTAGTCAAACGTGCGGTCGAATTAAAAATGAACGCTTTGGCCATTACGGATCATGGCGTCATGTATGGGGTTATAGACTTTTATAAAGCGTGTCTTAAAGCGGGCATTAAACCGATTATTGGCTGCGAAGTCTATGTAGCTCCCCATAAGCGGACGGATCGGACGCCAGGAAAAGATGATGCCAATCATCATTTAGTTCTTTTGGCAGAAAATGAGGAAGGGTATCATAATCTTATTAAGCTCGTATCCATGGCACATATTGAAGGCTTTTATTATAAACCTCGCGTCGATAAAGAAATTCTTCGCGAGCATTCCAAGGGACTGATCGCTTTGAGCGCGTGTTTAGCCGGAGAGGTAGCGAGTTGCCTTTTGAAGGATCAATTGGAAAGTGCGGTTCAGTGCGCCCTGGACTATGAGGAAATTTTTGGGAAGGGAAATTACTTTCTTGAACTTCAGGATCATGGTTTAGCGGAGCAACGTACCGTGATTTCAGAGATGTGGAAGGTGCATGAGCGCACTGGGATTCCGATGGTTGCGACCAATGATGTGCATTATGTTCAACAAGAGGATGCCTTCGTTCAAGACGCTTTGCTCTGCATTCAAACGGGCAAAACGATCGCTGATACCACGCGTATGCGTTTTTCCAGTCAAGAGTTCTACCTCAAATCCGGCGAGGAAATGGCGATGCTGTTTGGAGAACATCCTGAGCTGTTGGAAAATACGGCCCGAATCGCCCAACGTTGTCAAGTGGAGTTTGAATTTGGTGGCAACCTATTACCTGTGTTTGAAGTTCCTGAGGGGACAACGTTAGACGGTTATCTTGAAGCAGAATGTCGTAAGGCTTTTCCACGCTTCTACCCACAAATGACGGAAAAGGAACGCGTTCGGTTGGACTATGAACTGGGCGTCATCTTCCAAACTGGCTTTTCAGGCTATTTCCTCATTGTTGCCGATTTTTGCCGATTTGCCAAGGAAAATGGTGTGGCGGTTGGTCCTGGAAGGGGTTCAGCGGCGGCCAGTATGGTGGCTTATTTATTAGGAATCACGTCCGTTGAACCACTGCGCTTCGACCTTTTGTTTGAACGCTTTTTGAATCCGGAAAGAATCTCTATGCCCGATATTGATATAGACTTTGACCCAGACGGCCGAGAACGCGTGATTCGCTATGTCACCGAAAAATATGGTACGGATAAGGTCTGCCAGATTATCACCTTTGGGACCATGGGCGCTAAAGCAGCGATCAGAGACGGTGGAAGGGTTTTGGCGATGCCGTTAGCCCGGGTCGATAAAATAGCCAAAGCGATTCCTGCGGATTTAGGGATGACCTTGGAGAAAGCACTCAGTGTCAACCCGGATTTAGCCCGCATGGTTGAAGAGGATGAAGAGATTAATAGGCTCTACACCTTAGCTCGGTCTCTTGAAGGCATGACTCGGCACGCTTCGACGCATGCTGCGGGGATCGTCATCTCTAAGGAACCTCTCATCAATTATATTCCACTCCAGAGAACGTCAGATGATTTTGTGATGACCCAATTCCCCATGAAAGTGGTCGAAGAAATTGGGCTACTGAAGATGGACTTTTTAGGTCTGCGCAACCTAACTATTTTGCAAGAGGCTGTGCGACGCATTGAAGAGACCCGTGGTATAAAATTGGATTTACAAACGCTCACCTTGGACGATCCTCAGACGTATACGCTCTTAGCTTCGGGCAATAGTACTGGGATCTTTCAGCTGGAAAGCGGCGGTATGCGCGCGATTCTGAAAGAACTAAAGCCGACCTGCTTTGAGGATATTATTGCTGTTTTGGCCTTATATCGGCCAGGACCGATGGAGCAAATTCCCGAATTCATTCGTCGAAAACACGGAGGAGACATTACGTATCTGCATCCCAAAATGGAGCCTATTCTCAAATCCACCTACGGGATTATCGTTTATCAGGAACAAGTTATGCAAATAGCTCGGGATATTGGTGGTTATTCTCTGGGGAGAGCGGATTTACTGCGCCGAGCGATGGGGAAAAAGAAAAAAGAAATCATGGAAGAGGAACGTCAAAACTTTATTCATGGTTTGCAAGATAAGGATGGAACCTGGATTATCCCGGGAGCGCTACGGATCGGAGTGACGCTTCAGGATGCAGAAGTCATCTTTGATTTGATGGCTAAGTTTGCAGAATATGGCTTTAATAAAGGTCATGCCACGGCTTATGCTGTGATTTCGTATCAAACGGCCTATTTAAAAGCAAACTATCCCTTAGAGTTCATGGCGGCACTTTTAAGTACGGTGATGGGTTCTTCAGATAAAATATCATTTTATATCCAAGATGCCAAGCTCAACGGGATTCAGGTGCTCCCGCCGGATGTGCAATATAGTCAAGTCGGATTCTCCCTAGAAGATCAAGCCATTCGCTTTGGCTTAGGGGCCATTCGCAATGTGGGCGCCAACGTGGTGGAAAAGATTTTAGAAGCTAGAAAAGATAACCTCTTCAAATCCCTCTATGATTTCTGTATGCTGGTGGATCAAAAGGTCTTGAATCGACGTGTTCTGGAAAGCTTAATCCGGGCAGGTGCTCTTAGTTCCTTTTGTTCACGGGCTCAGGGTATGGCCGTGCTGGATCAGGTCTTAGATGCGACATGTCGTCGGCAAAAAGATCGGTTATCTGGCCAATTTTCTCTTTTCGATTTGGATGACGACTTGGAAGAAGGGGTTATATTACCTCAGATTCCAGATTTCCCAGAACGAGAAATTTTAGATATGGAGAAGGAATACCTAGGCATCTACTTAAGTGGTCATCCCCTTTCCTCTGTTCTACCTCAACTTCAGGACCACATGTCTTCAGATATCCTGACTTGCTTAGAAGGCGAAGAGGAGAAGAAAGTGTCTCTCGCAGGATTAGTCACTGGGTTCCGGCAGCATGTGACTAAAAAAGGCGAGATGATGGCGAGTCTTGTTCTGGAGGACCTCACGGGAGGCATTGAAGTCTTAGTTTTTCCTCGGGTTTATGCGCAAACCTGCGCTCTAAACAATGACCAGGTTATCGTGGTTGTAGGGAAGTACATCATTAGGGATGAAGAGAAAAAGATATTTGCTGAGAAAATCACAGCCCTTGAAGACTTAAAACCCTCGAAATCAAAAGAGTTAGCACCGATCGCCCCTCACTTGGACACGGTTGGAAAACGTTTATTCTTAAGATTTACCACGGAAAAAAGTGAACTCATGGACGTGACTATGAACATTCTAAAACGATATCCTGGGAAGCGGCCGGTGTATTTCTACTTTGAGAATACTCGGAAAGTCATCGAGGGCAAACGGGAATATTGGGTTAATGATGAGCATGATTTGGAAGCGGCACTTGGTGAAGTGATGGGGCAGCGTAATGTGGTATGGAAACCTGCAAAAAATTTCGCGTAATTTTATGATCGGGCGCAGGAATTTTAACCTTTAAGGCGAAATCCATAAAAATATCCTAAATAGAAGGAGATACACTGTGCGTACAGCGATTTATCCTGGAACCTTTGACCCGGTAACCTATGGACATCTCGATATATTAACTCGCGCTAAGGAATTATTTGACGAAGTGACGATTGCGATTGCCGAGGATAGTGAGAAAAAGACGTTGTTTACGCTTGAAGAGCGAAAGGAACTGCTGTTGGAAGCAACGAAAGACATGCCAAATGTTAAGGTCTGTGTTTTCGAAGGGTTGACGGTTGAATTTGCACGCCAATGTGGAGCATTAGCTATTCTTAGAGGCCTACGCGCCTTATCCGATTTTGAATATGAATTTCAACTCGCCTTAATGAATAAGAAGCTTGCCCCAGACATTGAAACAATTTTTCTGATGACCCAGAGTCAATTCTCCTTTATAAGTTCAAGTGCCATTAAGTGGGCGGCCAGCTTACATGCTGGAGTTTCAGATTTTATACCACCGCATGTCGAAGAGGCGTTAATGACTAAATATGTTCACTTGCGCATACCGTCAAACAGTAAGGATTAGAGGAGACATCTGTTGCACAATCAGAAGGGCTATGGTATCATAAAATGATTTGATAAGGGGGGCTTTTAAGAATGTGGACCGTCATTTATATTGC
>DHWG01000209.1:25228-41390 GCA_002413075.1 Desulfosporosinus sp. UBA5188
ACCGTCATTTATATTGCACCCAACAAGTTGATCGCGGAAAAGTATAAAGCAATCCTCACAGAAGAAGGGATGCTTGTTCAACTTCGCCCAATTGGTTCAGCGCATCTCGGTGCTCATGCTTCTGTTGAAATTCTCGTTCCAGAGTCCGAAGCGGAAGAAGCGCATGGAATCATTACAGGCGCAATAGGGAGCTAATTATGTTTAAAGATATATTCAGAAAAACTAAGTACGTCACCATTCAAGCTGCCCCAATCCAGAAACGTAGTCCCTCAGAGGACGGACAGCAAAAACCTCTGATCATCAAAAAGAAAGAACTTCCAGATGGTCTTTGGGTCAAATGTCCAAAGTGTGGGGAAGTCCTGTTTACCAAGAATCTCGATGAAAACGCACGGGTTTGTACGGCGTGTGAATATCATTTTAGAATTACCGCTAGGGCCCGTCTTGGGCTCTTGGTGGATGAAAACAGTTTTGAAGAATGGGACGCTGAGATGCTAACCCAAGATCCTATGGAATTTCCAGGTTATCCAGATAAGCTCGTTGTAGCTCAGGAAAAATCAGGGCTGCTGGAAGGTGTACTTACGGGACAGGCCAAGATTGAGGGCGTTCCTGTCGTACTTGCCTTCAATGAAGGAAATTTTATGATGGGTAGCATGGGCTCGGTCGTGGGAGAAAAGATTGTTCGGGCCATCGAGCGAGCGATTGAATTGCGCTTACCCGTGGTCATATTTTCAACCTCTGGAGGCGCTCGGATGCAAGAAGGCATTCTGTCCCTCTACCAGATGGCGAAGACCAGCGCAGCTCTGGGAAGGTTGGCGGAACATCATTTACTTTATATTTCTGTTCTTACGGATCCCACGTTCGGTGGCGTTACAGCGAGTTATGCTTCTCTTGGAGACATTCAAATTGCCGAGCCTAATGCGCTCATTGGGTTTACAGGACCGCGGGTGATCAAGCAGACGATGAAGCAAGAGCTACCCAAAGGTGCCCAAACGGCTGAGTTTAATCAAGAACATGGCTTAATTGATCTCATTGTGGGACGTGTCCAGATGCGTTCAGCTTTGGCGCGCTTGTTGCGATACCATCAGGAAGGGGCAAAGTATGGCGCATCTGTTTGATTTTGAAAAACCTATTGTGGAGATGATTCAGAAGATTTCCGATCTCCAGAAGTTTTCTGAGGAGAAGGGTATTGACCTTTCCCAACAAATCGCCACCCTTGAAAAGAAAGTGGCTTCTTTGAAGACGGAGATTTACGGAAGCCTTGAACCTTGGCAAAAAGTTCAGATTGCTAGACATCCGGAGCGACCTAATTTCTATGACTATGCTCCACTGCTGTTTGAAGATTTTATAGAATTAAAAGGGGATAGACTCTTTGCGGATGATCGCTCCGTTGCCGGTGGAATTGCACTGTTTCATGGAACCGTCGTGACGGTGATCGCTCAGGTTAAGGGAAAAGGCACGAAGGAAAATATTAAGCGTAATTTTGGCATGCCACATCCCGAAGGTTATCGCAAAGCGGTGCGCTTGATGGATCAGGCGGAAAAATTTGGTCGTCCGATTTTAACCTTTATTGATACTCCCGGAGCTGCCTGTGACTTAGCCGCTGAGGAACGAGGACAGGGTGAGGCTATTGCAAGATGCCTTCAGGCTATGGCCGGTTACCACGTACCCGTTATTAGTACCGTCATCGGAGAGGGTGGCAGTGGCGGTGCCCTCGCGCTTGGCGTGGGCAATGTGATCTTGATGCTTGAAAATTCCTTTTACTCGGTCATTGCCCCTGAAAGTTGTGCTTCAATTCTTTGGAAAGACACAACCAAGGCGAAAGAAGCGGCGGCTGCGTTAAAGTTTACAGCTCAAGATTTGCTGAGACTTGGGGTAGCGGATGAGATTGTACGAGAACCTCAAGGCGGTGCTCATAACAACCTCCATCAAACGGCCGAAGAATTATCGCAGGTTATTGCGAAGTATCTGGTGCGTTTACGTGAGGAAACGCCAGAAGCACTGCGAGAAAAAAGATATCAGAAGTTACGGGCCATTGGGGTCTTTGAAGAAGCAGCTACAATTAATTTAGAAAAAGGTCTTGACTAAATCTTTCAATTAATGGTATTATATCTAAGTCTTCTTTAATCAAGGGACGAACTTATTGGGCGAGTGGCGGAATGGCAGACGCGTCGGTCTCAAAATCCGATATATGTGAGTATGTGGGGGTTCAAGTCCCCCCTCGCCCACCACAACGATTACGTAAAAAAGCCTTTCGGGGCTTTTTTTATTATATTCAGCTAAATTTCAGCCAATTTTCAGAGCCAATTCAGCGGGACATCGGATAATAAAGTGTGAAATGTTCGTCGAATAAAGGGGGATTTCTAGATGCAGAGATTAAAAGGAATTAAGATATTACTGGTTGATGATGAACCGAACATTTTGCAGTTTTTGGAGATGGGCCTTCAGGATGAAGGGTTCCAGGTGCAAACGGCACAAGACGGAATGATGGCCGTCACTCTCGCTAAGCAATTCCAGCCTCATATTGTGATCTTGGATGTTATGATGCCAGGAATGGACGGATTTGAAGTATGTCGGATGCTTAAGAAGACGGAAAATGTCGCGATCATTATGTTGACCGCGAAGGATGAAGTGGATGACCGTGTGAAAGGCCTGATGTTGGGCGCCGACGATTACATGATGAAACCGTTTAGCTTTGAGGAATTATTAGCACGCATTCACGCTCGAATTCGCAATCAATTTCCCAATCTGGTGGGAGAGGTTGTGCTGGGAGCCTTCCGAATTGACGATCGGCGCAAAGAAATCCGTTTCAATCAGCGGGCCTTGGAACTCACCACAACTGAGTATGAACTGTTGAAGTTTATGGTGCTCAATCAAGGCCTTGTCCTAAGCAAAACGACTATTTTGGATAAGGTATGGGGCTATGATTTTGGCGGTGATGAAAATATTGTAGAGGTCTATATTCGCTCGCTCCGGGAGAAATTAAAGGACAAAGAACATCGTCTGATCCGCACCTTACGCGGGTCTGGGTACCGGGTTGACCTGATATGAAAACAAACCAAACTTTTCGACGTTTTTTAAATCCAAACTCGCTTCGCTTTCAACTTTTATCTCGTTCCTTACTACTTATGGCCGTGTTACTGACAATCATTGGCTTGTCTCAATACGTTTTCATGAAGGAGTTTATCTACCAAAATAAAGCCTCTAGCATTCAAGACCAGATTAATTCAGTGCCACCGAACGCCTGGGAACAAATGGTGAGTAACGGTGCAGGAAGCTTAGGGAATCTGAGTCGTCAAGGCATTCCAAGTATTCCAGACGGTCCAGAAAAAGCAGCAAGTGAAAATTCAAGTAACGGGTTTAATCATGACCCTTTCTTCTTTTTACCAGACTCCACGATCGTTCTGATCGATGGTGAGGGAAAATTTACCGAGATTTCTAATTCCTCAATGAACGTTGGAACGCCCCCTAAGCTTAGTGATCAGGATTATCAAGACGCTATGCATTCCAAACATAGAGTGACTTACAGGGTATTGAACCAAGCTATAGGAGAACAATTAATCGTTCTTCAGCCCATTAAGATGAGAGGAGATTCAGCTGGAGTCATCCAAGTTAGCCTAGGGACTAAGGCTTTGAAGGACATGTTGATTCAACAACTTTTCATTTTCTTGTCTCTTTCGTTGCTCGCTTTAATCGGAGGAATGTTGGCATTTATTCCTGTCCTGAGAAAAACACTGGTTCCTTTATCAAAGATGGTAGAGACCGTGGAACAAATTGACGCCGGAAACCTTGCCGAAAGGTTACTGGTTGAACAGCGTCAAGTTGAAATCGGTCGACTTGCAGTCTCTTTTAATGGAATGCTTGAAAGGCTGGAGTCGTCTTTCGAAGCAGAGAAAGAATCAAAAGAGCAAATGCGACGTTTTGTTGCCGATGCTTCTCATGAACTTCGTACTCCGTTGACATCGATTCATGGTTTTATAGAAGTACTACTCCGTGGCGCTATGAATCAACCGGATAAGTTGCAAAGATCCTTAAAGAGTATGTATGCGGAATCGGAGCGTATGAAAAAGTTGATTCAGGACCTTCTTTTACTTGCCAAGTTAGACCGCTCGCCTATGATCCACCTAAGTGAAGGCGTATTGGAGGGGGTCATCAAGGAGATGGCACCGCAGATGAGGGTGTTGGCAGGAAACCGACAAGTCAGTTTGCAACTAACTTCGGATTTAAGATGTCGATTTGATGAGGATAAAATGAAACAGGTCATCTTGAATGTTTTCCATAACGCAGTGCAGCATACGGATCCAGAAAAGGGGGATATCCAACTTTCGTTGGATAAAGTTTCCGACGGGGTTAAACTGACCGTGAGAGATAACGGTTCTGGTATACCGGAGGAGCATTTGCCGCATCTGTTCGACCGCTTTTATCGAAGTGATCCTTCCAGAACTCGAAAATATGGTGGAGCTGGGCTTGGCTTGGCCATCACTAAATCGATTGTGGAGCTCCATGGGGGTACGATATGGGTGACCAGTGTTCTAGGAGAAGGCAGCATGTTTTGCGTATGGTTGCCAACGCTTGATAAACTTGACGATTAGTTCGTGAGAAAATACGGCTCGATTTGCTTATAAATAGCGAATCGAGCCGTATTCTTTATTTGTCATCTTCAGGAAACTTTCAGTTGGCACTTAGGCGTGATTCAGGAACCAAGGTTATAGTAAAAGAGAATTATAAAGGATTAGACGAAGTGAGCTTTCGAACTAATTCGTAAAGGAGTGAACAAACTATGAAACGACTAAAAGGACAACGTATTGACTCGGTACTTATTGGGATCGTCTTACTAGCTGCACTATTAAATATCTACGGAATCTGGAACGACCAATATGCCAATGCCTACTACACGGCTGCAGTCACTAGTATGCTGCAAAGTTTCCATAATTTCTTCTTCGCTTCGTTTGATCCGGGGGGATTCGTGAGCGTGGATAAGCCTCCTGTCGCGTTCTGGATCCAGACGCTCTTCGCTCATGTGTTTGGAGTGCACGGTTGGAGCGTCATTTTGCCACAGGCTCTAGCCGGAGTTGGGTCAGTATTACTGATTTACGTCCTCGTTAAACCGTCCTTTGGTAAAACAGCCGCCAGGCTCGGTGCTTTAGTGGCTGCCTGTACTCCCATCGCAGCGGCCGTAAGTCGAACTAATAATATCGATAGTTTATTGGTCTTTACACTTCTAGCGGCAACTTGGATGTTATTTAAGGCAGTCAAAACGCAAAAATGGAGTTGGTCCATAGCAGCTTTTGCCATGATCGGGGTAGGGTTTAATATTAAAATGCTCCAAGCTTATATGGTGCTTCCCGCTTTCTATTTATTCTACGTACTAGCTTTCAAAGTTCCTTGGAAAAAGAAGCTTGGAATACTGGCCGTATCAACAGCAGCCTTGCTCCTTGTATCGTTATCCTGGCCTCTGATTGTAGACAGCCTTCCTGCGGCAGATCGTCCGTACGTGGGAGGTAGTCAAACAAATTCGGTCTTGGAGTTGGCCTTCGGTTATAACGGTATTGCCCGTTTGACAGGACAAGGAGGAATGGGTGGAGGCAACAGAGCTGGAGCAGGCGAAATAATGCCTGGTTCACAGCAAATGCCTCAGGGCGTTGACATTAACCAAAATGGCTTCGCAGGGCAAATGCCAGCGGGTGATGGCAAAGATTTTGGTGGCACCGGAGGTATGTTCAACACCGGAACTGCGGGACCGCTCCGCTTGTTCCAATCCCAGTTATCAGGACAGATCAGTTGGCTGCTTCCGTTTGCCTTGTTAGGGGCTGCCGGTTTACTGCTTGGGCTTCGTAGAAAACAGTCGCTCACTGATAAACATAAGGAAAGTATATTTTGGCTCGCTTGGTTGTTACCCGCCATGGGATTTTTCAGTGTAGCCGGTTTTTTTCATCAGTATTATCTGATTATGTTGGCCCCTCCCATTGCAGCGCTGACGGGTGCAGGCTGGGTTGAACTCTTTAACTTTAACCGAAACCTTGATGGGTGGAAGAAGTGGTTGCTCCCAGTTGGGCTTATAGGAACGACGGCCTTCGAAATCTATGTGTTGCTGCCTTATAAGACGCAAATCGGACTTGGTTTACCAATTGCTGTGGGTGCCGTAGGGATTGGGGTTTCCCTCATCCTCTGCCTACCTTCTAACACTCGAACTTCGATCAGAAGTGCAGCCGCTGTAGGAGGTATTCTCATCCTTCTAGCAGCGCCACTGTTTTGGGCGGCAACACCGCTGCTCTATGGGGACAACAGCATGTTGCCAGAAGCAGGACCGCAATTAATATCGTCAGGGAACAGCGGTATGCCTGGTCAGATGCAAGGTCGGAGGCAAAACGAGACGCAAGATGGGACTCAAGACGAGACACAGAACCAACCGCAAGATCAGCCGAAGACTCAGGCGGCCGGTCAATCAAAGGAAAATGTCGACGCGAAACTGCTGGCTTACCTAACCGACAATAATACCGGTGAGAAATACCTGTTTGCCACAACTAATGCCGGTACAGCTGAAGCCTATATTATTAAAACCGGGAAAGCAGTGATGGCTATGGGTGGATTTTCAGGATCCGATCCGATCCTGAGCGTGGATAAATTAAAACAAATGGTGGCCAATAAGGAAATCAAATATTTCTTGAGTTCCTCGGGAGGCCCAGGAGGAGGAAATTCAGAGGTTACAGCATGGATTATTAAGAATGGTAAGGAAGTCCCGCAGGCAGAGTGGGGAACCAGTATAGAGAACCCCGTCGGTGGCATGGGTATGAACGGATCTTCGACATTATATATAATCAATCCGTAATTAGGAGGTATGGGTATGAATGCAGACATACGCTATTCAATCGTCATTCCCGTCTACAATGAAGAAGCGGTCATTGACCAAACCTACCGGCGGCTGAAGAAAGTCATGGATTCAACAAGGGAGCTTTATGAGTTGATTTTTGTGAACGATGGCAGCAACGATCATACGACCGCTCTAATCAAAGGTTTTAGAGATCACAATGCGGCTGTGAAACTCATTACATTTTCTCGGAATTTTGGCCATCAAATAGCCATAACTGCCGGGATGGACTACGCATCAGGCGCAGCGGTCGTTGTGATTGACGCAGATTTGCAGGATCCACCTGAGCTGATTCTGGCGTTGATTGCGAAGTGGAAAGAAGGGTTTGATGTTGTCTATGCCAAACGAACGAAGCGGAAGGGAGAAACGTTTTTCAAAAAACAAACGGCTCGTTTGTTTTACCGACTTATGAGCGCATCCACAGATCTCGATATCCCGACGGACACAGGAGATTTCCGCTTACTGGATCGCAGAGTCTGTGACGAACTGAAACATCTGCCGGAAAAAAACCGTTACGTTCGCGGTTTGGTGAGTTGGGTGGGGTTCCGGCAAACTGCGGTTGAATATGAAAGGGATGAACGGTTCGCCGGAGAAACTAAGTATCCACTCAAAAAGATGATCAAGCTAAGCTTGGATGGCCTGACTTCCTTCTCCTTCAAACCTATTAAAATGGCAACCTATGCAGGGTCCGTAATAATCACCTCCGGCTTGTCTTACTTGGCATTCCTGTTGCTATTCAAGATATTCGCCAAGTCAGTGGTGGCAGGGTGGAATCTTGTGATCGCTTTGCAATTGGTGTTGACCGGAATTGTCCTGACGATGATGGGAATTATCGGAGAATATATTGGACGTATCTACGATGAAGCAAGAAATCGTCCCTTATATATTGTGAGTGAATGCTATGGAATGATGAAAAAGGAACGGAAGGTGAAAAGGGTTGGCTAAGAGGTCGAGGTCTTCTCTTGAGTTTATGAGATTCTGTATGGTAGGAGCCGTCAATACGGGTGTTGATTTCGCCGTATTTGCGGTTCTCTCCAATATGGGGGTCCTGTTATTGGTGGCTCAAGGTATCTCCTACACCTGTGGAGTACTGAACAGAACATGGACGTTCAGAGGCCGTGGCCAATTCTCTATACAATTCATCAGATTCTCAGCACTGAATCTGTGTACGTTAAGCCTAACTTACGGATTGTTAGTTTACATCCACCATGCTCTAGGATGGCCATTGCTCGCGTCTAAAGTGATTGCCACAGGCGCTAGCGTCGTGATTAATTATGCAGGAAGTCGATTATGGATTTTCTTGCCAGTCTCAAGTGCATGAAAAACCAGCTAGGCAAGAGGTGTCTAAAGAGGAGGCAATCGGAGAGGAGCAGGTAAGTTGAGGGTTTGAAGAAGAATATATTTATAAATTAAGGGTGGGCACAGGGTTTTAAGCTTGAACGTCTCCATAACTTCACATATAATGTAATTATTAGAATAATCGTCATTTTTGAACACGTTTACAATTTCTTTGACAGGTTTCCGCAGGGTAACATTCGGTTTCCGATATAATTATTTGCTTAAGAAAATAATTATATCGGAAACCAAGTGTTCATGCGGATTCTAATTTTTTTTTGTAGTTTGAGGAAAGTCCAATGATTGGTGATTGAACGGAGTTAACGTACTTAATGCTAATTTGCACAAGGAGTTTATTAGGTATTTGTGCAAACCTCATCTCTAGGAAGAGGTTTAAGTATCTATTGTATTGTTGACGAATTATGAGAGTGGGAGAGGGAATTTGAGATATGTTGTTTAAAAATAATATTAGGCCACATACCAATCATGCCTTTGCGGTAGGCTCAGTTGTGATAATCATAACATTATTCTTAGGTATATTTGGAACAGTAAAAGTTAGTTCTGCAACGAGTGCTCCCCTTGACTCCCTCTATATAAAAAATTCAGAAGACCAGGATACACGTCTACAGATGACAAGTTCTACTGAACTTGTCGCAAGTGTAACCATCCTTGAACTTCAAACAACCATCAAAGACAACGAAGCAAAACTGTTGGCAGAAAAGACTGCTCAGGAGGCACAGGACGCAAAGTTAGTTGCAGAAAAGGCCTTGACGGAAACGACACCCGTCGGAAAAACGTCCGTTGCGAGTAACTCAGTGACACCAGCTATAAAGAGCTCATCGAGCCTAGAAGAGGCAATTAGAAATTTTCTGGGAAATGAGGCAGGCAAAGTAGGTCTGGTCTATTATGATATATCCTCAGGTAAGACGATCTCAATCAATGGAAGTAAAACGTTTACTGCCGCTAGTACCTACAAAGTGCCTCTTGCAATGATCATTTATGATCAGGTATCCAAAGGAACACGGAAAGAGACAGATACCATAAAGTTTACTGAAACCTGCAGAGAAGGCGGTACAGGAATACTCCAAAATAGTAATCTATCTTCGCCAATCAAGATAAGTACTCTTGTCGAAGATGCTATACGTTACTCTGATAATATAGCCGCCAATATGCTGATTAAAAGTTTAGAATATAATAATTACAAGAGGTTAGAAGATATTAAATTGGGTATTACAACGAATCATGCTAACAATGACATAACCGCACTTGGAGCATTTAATGCCCTAAAAAGTTTAAACGACGGAGCAAATAATGGGAATAAGAATTACTCTAAAATACTTGGCTTAATGAAGCAAACAGTTTTTAACGATAGAATCAGTAATAATTTGCCGAATTCGATCGTTGCCCATAAAATTGGAAATTACGGGTCTAATGTTGACGATATAGGAATCATATATACAGAAAAACCATATATTCTTACGATCTATACCAATGGATTAAGAAATCCAAACGCCACTATATCTGGTATTTCAGATATCATCTACGCTAGACAATTAGAGTTATAAGGCATGCTAAAATTATCAGAGAGTAGGGTTCGTCAATGAATACAGGCCTTGGAGTAGAACCAAAAAACGAGTTATTAAGCAAAGATGTCAAATGGAGAAAATATGCTTTGGTTAGTATGGGACTTATATTTATCATCTTATTTTCAGTTGGAACCCTTGCACTGATCTATACACATGATGATCAGCGATTTCAAAAAAACTTGACGATATCAGGAATTAATGTTGGTGATTTAACTCAAGCTGAAGCTAAAAAAATAATTGACGTAGAAGTTGATAGGTTGGAGAACCAAACCATAAAACTGAATGTCGGTCAACAAGCCCCTGAAGTCAAGTTAAAGGACTTAGGCCTTGGTGTACAAGATGATTTGGCCTTACAAGAAGGCTATGATATTGGTAGGACAGGTTCAATCTATCATAAAATAGTCTCCAAAATGTCAGAAAAAACTCCAAAGGATATGACGCTTTCGCAAACGTGGGATGCATCAAAGTTAAGCGTAACCCTCAAGAAGACTTTGGAACCATTTGACAATTTAGCAGTTGACGCCAATTTCCAAATTAGTAAAGAAAATGTTATGACGATTAAAAGTGACCATGTGGGTTCAATCGTTGATTCAGAGGCACTTATTATGAAAGTTAAAGGAATTAACATCTACACGTTGGTGCCTGAGCTCAAGGTCGACTTTAAAGAGCAAAAGCCACTTATTACGGCTCTACAACTTGAAGAGCAGAAGATAACAGGGCTGTTATCAACCTATACAACTCAATTTGACCCGTCACAAACAGCTAGAACGGAAAATGTGAAGATTGCTGCAAAAGCCTTGGATATGGCGATCATTAAGCCGGGTGCCACGTTATCTTTCAATCAGATTGTCGGCGAAAGAACTGTAAAAGACGGCTATAAAGATGCTTTTATCATCGTTGATGGCAAATTCATTCCAGGATTAGCTGGAGGGATATGTCAGGTCTCTAGTACTTTATATAATACGGGGCTATTAGCAAACCTAGCCGTCACAGAACGCAGTAACCATAGCTTGGCTATAACCTATGTTCCACTAGGGCAAGATGCGACGGTTGCATACCCAAGTACTGACCTTAAATTCAATAATAATTCAGCGGGCTACCTCCTAGTTCGAACTAAAACGACGAATAACACGCTGACAATTGAGTTTTATGGCAAGGTTAAACCTGGACAGGAAGTACTGATCGCAAATAATACACCGGCAGTTGGTGCATCAGTCTTAAATCAACAGGGACAATCGACCTATATTGTTAAATCTAGCCGTACTGTTAAGGAGAACGGCGTCATCATAAGCAGTGAGGCACTACAACAAAGTCGTTATCTACGTCACCAAAGCTAAATTCGTTCCGGATTGTTCTTACTAATTAGGATGATAGGATTTACTGTGGACAATGAATAGCTATAAGAATTATTTAGGAGGACTAAACTAAGCGCTACAGAAATTACAGCAGTATCCCAATATTGCGTAGATCTGGTCAAATAAGTTGCTCATTAGTTGAGTACTGCTTAAGATAATACGGTTTATTTTATAGGGAAAAACATGATTTGTTGATAAAAGGCTAACATTGATAGAGGCTAATTGTGTTAAAATCACAATAGCCTCTATTTATGATGCTGACTTTTCAATAGACTAAACAATAAAAGGATGAGGATGGCTATGAAATCACAACACCTTTTCGCCAATAAACAGTATACACAGTTCGTGCTTACGATGGTTACAGCACTGATCGGCGGTACGTCGTTCATGATGATGCAGCTACCCATTCCTTGGCTGCTGGGGCCGATGATCTCCGTTCTGATCGCTTCCAACGTATGGAAAGCGCATTATGGATTGCCACGGCAGGTTAGAGATACTGGCATGATCATCGTGGGTTACACGATTGGGTTATCGCTGACGGCCAAAGCGCTACAGGAGATGTCGCATCTACTACCGTCCATGCTGCTCATGACGATGCTACTAATGCTCCTATGTTCAGGCATGGCTTATGCAGTCTCTAAGTTAGCACGCATCGATTACTTAACGGTGCTGATGGGGAGTATACCGGGAGGATTGACTCAGGTGCTCGCCCTAGCGCAGGAGACCGAGGAAGTCAACATCACGGTTGTGACGGTTATGCAAGTTATTCGACTGATGACGATCATTATATGCGTTCCGGCCCTCATCTTCAGTCCGGTGTTCGGGAACCGCCAGGCGGAAGCCTTAGCAACCCAGGTGACATCAGTCGCTCACGCGAACGCCGCGAGTATATTTCCCAATCTACTGATTTTTGGGGTCGTCTGCATCGTATTTGCTTTGGTTGGCAACAAAATCCGATTCCCCACAGCTTATCTGCTGGGGCCCGCAATTGGTACAGCTTGCCTTCAAATGGTGGGACTCTCCGGACCAACATTACCTTCTGTATTGATTAATGCAGCGCAGTTCATGATCGGAGCCTATGTGGGATTACTGCTCAAACCAGGTGAATTAACGCATAAGCTGAGAACCATATCCTTAGCCATTATCAGTAGCCTTTTGCTGGTTTCTGGAGCGTTAGGGTTTAGTCTGCTTCTGACAAAGTTTCAACCTATTTCGATGTCGACAGCGCTGTTGAGTCTTTCACCAGGGGGGATGGATCAGATGAGTCTTATCGCTCATGTTGTCCACGCAGATTTATCGATGGTAGCAGGGTTTCAGCTATTCAGAATGATGTTTATCTTCTTCATAATACCACCCTTATTAAGGCCAATGATCAAGAGTGCCAGGAGAAAGATGCTGGCGGTAAAAGATCATACGAAGCGGCTAACGCAGCTTTAGACAAAGTCTTTTTAACGTTTGTTTGAAAGTAATGGGTATGATATAGTTGATGGCAAAAGATTGGGGGTTTTCATGATGCCGAGAATGATTATTTTAGATGGAAATAGTCTTGCCTATCGAGCTTTTTATGCTCTTCCGCCCTTGACCACGGTCGATGGGCGTCCGACCAATGTATTACATGGTTTCCTCACCATGCTTTTCAAATTAGAACAAGAACAACAGCCGGATTATTGGCTGGTGGCTTTCGATAAAACTAAGGCAACGATCAGGATTGAACAATATGCGGGGTATAAAGCACAACGGAAAGAAACGCCAGAGGGCTTGCGCCCCCAATTTGATTATCTTAAAGAAGTCTTATCAGCCTTGGATGTTCCCATGCTTGAGCTGGCAGGATATGAGGCCGATGATCTGATTGCCGCCGTCACTAAACAAGCGGAGGCACAGGGGATGGAAGTTCAGATTTATACAGGGGACAGGGATGCGTTGCAACTTATATCTCCGAAGGCTAATATATATCTGACTAAAAAAGGGATTAGTGAGGTTGAACGTTATGACGAACATGCTTTATGGGAACGTTATCAGCTTAGACCTTACCAAATTATTGATCTAAAGGGTCTTATGGGAGATAGCTCAGATAATATCCCCGGGGTTCCTGGAATCGGTGAGAAAACAGCGCTGAAATTACTGTGGGAGTTTGAGACAGTCGAGGGCGTTTTGGCGAATACTGATAAAGTATCTGGGAAAAAGGTAAAAAGTAATCTGATAGAATTTGCTGATCAGGCACTACTGAGCAAGAAATTAGCGACCATGATCACAGAAATTCCGTTGGATTTTTCAGTGGAGGATTTTATTTATCACCGTTCCCAAGCGAGCAAAGTGCTCCCTGTTTTTCAAAATTACAATCTAAAGAGTGTGACTCGTTTGTGGCAAGAACGTCACAAAGACGATGGCGATACAATGGGAGAAAGCCCTGATACTTTGTTGGAAGATTGGTCTGAACGCGCGCTTTCTGAAGAAGACTGGCTGGTACAGATTGAAAAGTGGCAAGCCGGAAAAGTTCCACTCACGATAGCTTGCCGTTATGAGGGAACAGGGTTACAAGGCGGTCGCTGGTTGGAATGGGGAATAGCTACTCTAGGTGAGTCCTTTAAGTTGACACGGTCAGAAGGATCTCAAGATGTTCTCAAAGCTTGGTCAGAATTAATGGGTAATGATCAGGTACCCAAAACGTTGGCGGATAGCAAGACAGTGGCTTTGTTGCTCGCCAATGAAGGGACTCCTTTAAAGGGCGTTGCGCTAGATCTGGGTTTGGCCTCTTATCTGATTCAAGCCTCTCGAACAAAATTTGCTCCGCTGGATCTAGTCAAAGAATACGTTCAGAACCAAGATGTCTTCTTGAATGTTGCGCAAGAAGCCGCGGCCTTAGCTCAGGTCGCCCCCAAGTTTCAGGAAGACCTTGAAACGCTGGGATTGACGGGCTTACTGCATGACATTGAAGAACCGCTCAGCCTGGTACTCGCAGAAGTTGAGCTTCAAGGAATTGGCGTTAATGCAGAACAATTGACACACTTTGGTGAAGGAATCAGTGTCACCTTAAAACAACTTGAACAAGACATTTATGCACTGGCTGAGGAAACCTTCAATATAAATTCACCGAAACAGATGGGGACCATACTTTTCGAGAAACTGGGCTTACCTACGGCCAAAAAGACAAAAACGGGTTATTCCACCAACGCGGAGATCCTGGAGGAACTGCGCTCCGCTCACCCAATTATAGAAAAGGTTCTGGACTACAGGCAGCTCAATAAACTGATGTCTACCTATGTGAATGGTTTGCTCGCACAAGTGAAGGACGGCAGAATCCATACCACCTTTCAACAAACGGTCGCCACAACCGGTCGCTTGTCGAGCACAGAGCCGAATTTGCAGAATATCCCCATGCGACTGGAGCAAGGAAGACAATTAAGAAAAGTTTTTCATCCCACAGAGCCTGGCTGGGTGCTCCTATCCGCCGATTACTCGCAAATTGAGCTGAGAATTTTAGCGCACTATTCACAAGATCCTCTTCTTTGCGAATCCTTTGCTTTGGGACAGGATGTCCATGCTCGAACTGCGGCGGAAGTTTTTGGCATCCCCATTGAGGCAGTGACTTCGATGATGCGTCGGAGTGCCAAAGCGGTTAACTTTGGGTTGGTCTACGGGCTCACGGAGTTTGGGCTGTCCAGGGATTTAGGAATTCCCCGTAAAGAATCGAAATTTTACATTGAGCAATATTTTAAACGCTATAATGGGGTTAAACGTTATCTGGAAGCCGTCGTTGAGAAGGCTAAACAAGAAGGACAAGTCCGCACTTTGTTAAATCGTCTGCGACGTATTCCAGAGTTGCTCCATTCTAGCCGGGTTCAACGTCAGTTTGGAGAACGCATTGCCATGAACACGCCAGTACAGGGGACGGCAGCGGATATTATCAAGATAGCCATGATTAAGGTCGCCGAAGGGCTGAAACCCTTCCGGGCTGATATTCTACTGCAAGTGCATGATGAGCTCTTGCTCCAAGTGGCTCCTGAAGATTTAGAGAGTGTCGCACGAGTGTTGATCGATCATATGGAAAACGCTTATCCGCTTTCCGTACCCATGACGGTAGAATGTAAAGTTGGCCCCAATTGGTACGATATGCAGCCATTTAAACCGACAAATTGAGGAGGTACCATGCCAGAACTTCCTGAAGTCGAAACGATTCGACGAACCTTATTAAAACATGTTAGAGAGTTAAAAATTGAAGAAATTACGCTGATCTGGCCCTCGGCAGTTTGCAGCTGGGAAGATAAGGTCTTTGAAGAGTTGGTTACCGGACGAAGGATCAAAACGATCGATCGCCGAGGTAAATACCTTATGATCTTGCTGGATGAGGATTTGACCTTAATTGCTCATATGCGTATGACGGGGCGCTTGAATTATTATCCGGAGCATCAGGTGCCAGAAAAGCATACCCATGTAGTTTTTCGGTTGGAAAGCGGCGAACTGCACTTTTCAGACGTGCGTAAATTTGGTCGCATTCAAGCCATACCCACCTCACTTCGTTTTAGTCAATCCTCTCTGGGTAAACTCGGCCCGGAACCCTTGGAAGATGAATTCACACCGGCAGTGCTGAAAGACCGTTTCGGAAAGAAAAAAGTCTTTCTTAAGGCAGCTTTACTTGATCAGACGGTCCTCGCCGGAATGGGGAATATCTATGTGGATGAGGCCTTGTTTCTCGCAGGTCTATCTCCGGACCGCAGGGTTGACACCTTATCTGAGGAAGAGATTTTCAAGCTTCACCATGCGATCCAAAAGGTTCTCCAGGCAGGAATTGATGCTAGGGGTACGTCGTTCCGAGATTATCGTGATGCCAATGGGGAGAAAGGATCGTTTGAACAGGCTTTACAAGTGTATGGTAGGGGCGGGAAACCCTGTCAAGTCTGTGGTAAGCCGTTAGAGCGTATTAAACTTGCGGGGCGGACGACGGTTTACTGCCTTAGTTGCCAGAGGTAGGATGGGCCATTTTATGTAGGTCGTATTGATTGAGAATTGACACCAAAATGGCA
>DHWG01000209.1:41591-41813 GCA_002413075.1 Desulfosporosinus sp. UBA5188
TGAGAATTGACACCAAAATGGCAGGAAAATTGACGTAGATTTACTGCTCATATAGAACCAATGAAATGACCACGACCTTGGATATAATTATCCTCAAGTCGTGGTTATTATATTTCCCCCCTCAGTCAGCGATTGAAAGAGGGGGGGGTATTTTAAGTGATAAACAATAAAATAATATTGATAAACAATAAAATAATATTGATTGTTAACAAATTATCATAT
>DHWG01000210.1:0-183 GCA_002413075.1 Desulfosporosinus sp. UBA5188
AATTATATCTATATGATATTAAATATTTTATATGTAATTTTAATCGATAATGTCAATTAGTCATGTTATATGAAACTATATTGTTTCACGACTGTGTGGTCTTATACTTTTACGTAAAAATTATTAGATAGAACTCTTTGGATTTACTACCAGTGCAAATTTCAAGGACATAGGATATTTTCA
>DHWG01000210.1:402-7963 GCA_002413075.1 Desulfosporosinus sp. UBA5188
CATAGGATATTTTCAACTCCTTTGATCTAACTATTAATGATATTGATTCTCGATTAAAATTTAAAAAAATTGCTCCCTCTCACTCAGGAACACCCCACGGGTCACACCCATATCCATTAGGCGCCTCTTCACCGCGCCTTTATATCCTGACACTCTGGTGATGATCGATTTTTCACCTAGCTTTAACCTTTAAAGTCCTCGCCAAACCGCTTACCGCCCTTATTATCAGACCTACACAAGTACCTGCTGGGCAACTCTCCTATTCAGAGCCAATCTCGATCCTTTTATGGATACAATAAGATTCCCATTGAATTCTGATATGACCGATATGGTCACACCCGGAATAATACCCTTAGCCCTACAAGCCCAACTACCGCCTCTTTACCCGAGGAAAGCATTGTTAAGGGCATTTTTCTCACGCCTCGTCTCGACTAATTGCAATTGATAATCAATATCACTCTTGTGTAAATTAATACTAGCATTGATATTTCATTTCGTCAATGAGAATTTTGCGATCATTTTACTGGCCAGACACTAATCCTCCTGTGTTGGATTCAGTATATACAAAAAGCACCTACAGGCTAAACACTCTATTTGAAGTGTTCAGACTATAGGTACCAGTTTACTCTTACCCCTACTCTCTTTATTATTTCGTAATCAACTCTAACTCAACTGGCATACTCGCTTCAACTTTCTCCCCTTTAGCCACTTTCAGTGCAGTCTCTAACGCGGTTTTACCAATCAGATCGGGTTTTTGAGCAACTGTAGCCGCCATTTTTCCGTCTTTAACGGCTTTCACAGCGTCATCTGTAGCATCGAAGCCAACCACTAGAATATTACTTTTGCCCGCTGCTTGAATGGCACTGAGAGCTCCTAAAGCCATTTCATCGTTGTGTGCGAACACTGCTTGGACGTCTTTATTGCCTTGAAGAATGTTTTCCATAACTTTTAATCCTTTAGCGCGATCGAAATCAGCAGGTTGAGAAGCTACGACTTTTACTCCATCTTTGCCATCCACAACATCATGGAAACCTTTACCGCGATCACGTGCTGCCGATGTTCCTGCAATTCCTTGCAATTCCACGATATTTCCTTTATTGCCCAGAGTTTTTAGGATATATTCCGCAGCCATGCTGCCACCTTTTACGTTATCAGACGCGATATGAGAAACCACTTTACCCCCGTTGGAAGCCCGGTCAACCGTGATGACCGGTATATTTGCTTTATTAGCCGATTCCACGGCGGAAACAATCGCTGCACTGTCAGTTGGGTTAATGAGAATCACACTGACTTTTTTCTGAATCAAGTCTTCGATATCGCTGATTTGCTTTGCTGTATTATCGCGAGCATCCACAACCAACAGATCGGCGCCAGCGTCTTTGGCAGCTTTTTCAGCGCCTTGCTTGAGCGTTACAAAGAATGGGTTGTTTAAAGTTGAGATCGATAAACCAATCGTTACTTTACCCGTTGGTTTAGCCGTGTCTTTAGTTTCTAATTTTGATTGGGTCGTTCCGCAACCAATGAGACTAATGGACATGAGAGCAACGAGCATTATCGCCCATACGCTATGCTTTCTTTTCATTTTATACTTCCTTTCTATTAGGTGACATAGCCACCATGTGTCCATAGTTGAGCACCGATAATAAAAAATTCAGGATCGTTTCTATGCCTTTGCATCCTCCCCTTCTAAGAGAACCTATATCCTCACAACTGAAGAAACCGTCGTTCGATTCAGTTGAAGATCCGCAAATTGCTCATTCTACTTAGGGATTGATTATTTCCCTTTTGACCGATCCAACAAGACCGCCAGCAGAATGACCCCGCCTTTTACGACCAGTTGGTAAAAGGATGAAACATTCATAAGATTCAAGCCGTTATCTAAAATACCAATGATCATGGCTCCTATTAAGGTTCCAACAATCCATCCTTTACCTCCCGAAAGACTCGTCCCCCCTAATACTACGGCCGCTATCGCATCGAGTTCATATGACGTCCCTGCCGTTGGTTGTGCGGAATTCAAGCGCGAAGTCAGGATAATCCCGCTTATCGAAGCAAGCAAACCACTGATACTATAGACAAGAATTTTGACTTTACTTGTGTTGATTCCGGAAAGTCGCGTCGCTTCTTCGTTTCCCCCTAAGGCAAAAACGTGGCGACCGAATGACGTAAATTTCAAAATAACATAGAGTGCCCCAAAGGCCACCAACATCCAAATCACGGGCATCGGAATTTCCAAGAGATACCCCCGTCCGATCATTCCAAAAGCGTCCGGAAGTCCTGTGATCGGTTTTCCCTCCGTATAAACTAATGTTAAGCCGCGAAAAATCGTCATAGTCGCCAGAGTGGCAATAAACGGTGCCACTTTTCCTCGTGCAATGACAACCCCATTCACGGTTCCCATCAAAGTCCCAGACAACACTCCTACGCCTATTGCGAGCCAGGAGTTCGTCCCCGAAGCCATCATCCCTGCCGCAAAGGCACTCGAAAGTGCCATGATCGAACCGACAGACAGGTCGATCCCTGCCGTTAAAATGACAAACGTCATCCCAAAGGCTATCAAGGCATTGATCGAAACCTGACGGAGGACGTTAAAGATATTGCCCACGGTCAGAAAGTCTGAATTGATAATCGATAAGATGAAGACGATAAGAATCAAACCCACTAGGGGTCCCATGCGCTGCAGAATCCCACTCTTTCCCCGAACTTTACCCATGACTTTTCCCTCCTGTAGCAGCAATCATAATCTTTTCCTGTGTTGCGTTTTCGCGTGAGAATTCCCCTGTGATTCGCCCTTCATGCATGACAAGTACTCGATCGCTCATTCCAAGGACCTCTGGAAGTTCTGAGGAAATCGTGACAATAGCAACCCCTTTTTGAACGAGTTGGTTCATCAAGTCATAGATTTCCCGTTTCGCCCCGATATCCACACCCCTTGTCGGTTCATCTAGGATTAAAACCTTAGGCTGAGTCGCTAGCCACTTGCCGATCACAACTTTCTGCTGATTACCTCCACTTAATGAACTCACCAATTGCCCGGAATGATGGACTTTCACTTTCAGTTTCTTAATACTATCGTCCACAAAATCCTGTTCCAACCGATGACTGACAAACCCAAAGTGCGACAGGGAGCGTAAATTAGGCAACGCTAAATTTTCTCGAACCGAGAGATCGGGGACAAGACCTTCCCCCTTCCGATCCTCCGTAATCAACGCCATACCTGCTTTAATCGCATTGGCAGGGCTATTAATCGCCACCGGTTTGCCATTCACGAAGATCTGCCCTTGATACTTCCCTATGCCAAACAGAGCTTTGGCCAATTCTGATCGACCAGCTCCCATCAAACCGGCAATTCCTAGAATTTCTCCAGCCCGCACACTAAAGTTGATATCATAGAGTTTTCCTTCTTGGGCTAGCCCTTCCACACGAAGACGCTCTTCCCCTATTTCCGTTTCTACCTTAGGGAAACGTTCTTTGATCTCCCGACCAACCATCATTTGTACTAACTCGTCCATCGTTGTGACATTCGTATCCCGGGTACCTATATAATGCCCATCCCGCAACACAGTGATCCGATCACTGATCTGGAAAATTTCCTCCATACGATGGGAAATATAGATCATTCCCACCCCTTGGGTTTTCAACGTCGCAATGAGCTGGAAGAGTTTCTCTATTTCTCGTTTGGTCAAAGCCGCCGTCGGCTCGTCGAGGACCAAAATTTTTGCATTCATGGAAAGTGCTTTAGCGATTTCTACCATTTGCTGCTGACCAACAGAAAGTTCACCCACTAGACTATCAGGGTTCAAATCCATCCCTAGTTGCTGAAGATAGTTCTTTGCTTCTGAGCGCATTCGAGTCCTGTTAATGAATCCCGTCCGGCCCCATTCAAACTCGCGTCCTAAAAACATGTTTTCTTGGATGGATAGATCGGGGATCATATTAAGTTCCTGATGGATGATCGCAACTCCCAAACTTTGGGCAGTTTTAGGCGAAGAAGCCACGGACTCGGTTCCTTGAATCTGAATAGAGCCTGTATCCTTACTATAAATTCCAGATAGGATTTTCATCAGGGTCGATTTACCCGCTCCATTCTCTCCCATCAAGGCATGGACTTCCCCTTGGCGAAGCGAAAATTGAACATTTTCTAACACCTTTACTCCATTGAAACTCTTGTTAATGCCCTCTATTGTCAAGAGATCCGTCACACCAGAATCCCTCCTTTGTATTTTCAAAAGATTACGCCCGCCTCAAGCACGACATTGGCATAGGGGGTAAATTCGCCTGTGCGAATCACAGCCTTGGCCTGATGAGTTAAGACTTTCAACTCCTCATGCGTGATGACCTTGATCTGAACACTGGGTAGAACGGCGATCAGTTCTTCCTTTTTGGTAGCGCTTGCCGATCCCATTTCATGAGCCACATAAGCCTTTTCCACACACATTTCTTGAAGAACGGTCTCAACCGTCTCAATGAACGATGGGACTCCTTCTTTCAAAGCCAAATCAATTCGTTTGACATGAGAAGGAATCGGTAAACCTGCATCCGCTATGACGATCAAATCCATATGCCCAAGCTCGCTAATCACTCGGGAAATCTCACTATTTAAGATGCCAATTTTCTTCAACCTTCATGCCTCCCGAAATACTCTTCTACCTCAGCCAACATTGGCATTCCGCCCTGAGCTCCAAATTTAGTAACGGCAAGTGCAGAAACCTGAACTGCAAATTCAACGGCTTCTCTAATGGATTTCTTCTGGGCTAGAGCATACGCCACGCCAGCATTAAAGGCATCTCCTGCTCCCGTAGTATCCACCACGGGAACCTTATGACCAGAGATATTAACCAAGTTGCCGCCTTTTTCCATAAACGCGACTCCTTCAGCTCCCAAAGTCGTAACACAACATGAAACCCCGACCTCCAATAATCGCTCAGTTCCTTGAGCTATCAAAGACTCTTCTGACATCCCTGTAATCAAGGCCAGTTCGGAACGATTGGGGGTTATATAGTCGACCTTACTGAGTAGATCCTGAGAAAGGCTTTGGGCTGGTGCTGGATTAAGCATCACGGTTGTCCCATGCTTTCTTGCCAGCTTGACCGCATACTCCACGGTCACTAGGGGAATCTCTAGTTGCAAGAGGATAAGATCTGCTTCGGCAATTTCCGCTTCATACTGGTCCAAATCCTCAGGTAAACACTGGGCATTTGCTCCTGGAACCACCACGATACTGTTATCCCCTTCAGCCAGGAGAATGGAGGCAACTCCTGTGGCTTCTGAAGCGAGCACCTTAACGCTCGAAGTATTCACTCCATCCTTTTGCAGGGTCTTCAAGAGTTCCTCCCCAAATGAATCTGAGCCAACTGCACCGATCATTATGATCTCAGCGCCTAAACGGGCTAATCCTACCGCCTGATTTGCACCTTTACCACCAGGAATGAAATGAATCTCTTCCCCCATCACAGTTTCCCCGCGTTTAGGAGCACGCGCGGCTTTGACGACCAAATCCATATTCAAGCTACCAATGACGACAATCTTGGGCCGCTGACCCATTTAGGATTCCTCCTTCATTGTTGATTTTCTGGGAATTAAAGTGACGTCCAATTCAATCAGCGAATTCCCACTGATCCCGCTTTCAATTTCGTCTAGTAAAATCTGGGCAGCTAATCGTCCCATCTCATAAATTGGCTGGGCCACCGTCGTTAATTCTGGCTCGGTAATCTCTGTTAAGCCAATCCCATCAAACCCACAGACTTTAACCTGTTCTGGGACCTGGATCCCCCGTTCACGCAAAGCTTTGAGAGCCCCTATCGCCATGAGATCATTTCCTGCAAAAATCCCATCGATATTTGGATGACGGGCAAAGAGCTGTTCCACTGCCTTCCGCCCACTATCGATATCAAAATGCCCGGGTTCCATCAGACTGGGCGAATACCCCTTTGATCCTTGAACGACTTCCTCATACCCAAGCAAACGCTCTCGTGCCGTGATAAATTCCTGTGGTCCGTAAATATGAGCGATTCTCTGACAGCCTTGCCCAAGCAGATGGTGAGCGGCGAGTTTTGCCCCCTCTCGATTGTTGGAACGTATAACTGGGCAGGCTGTAGTGTTCAAGCCTCTATCTAACAGCACAATCGGGATTCCTTCTTTTCTTAAAGATTCGACATCCTCTTCACGAATAGTATTTGAAGCGATGATGAAGCCATCCACGTACTTTTTCTTAAGGACCTTGATATAAGAACTTTCTTTTAAGCCTAGATCATCTGAGTTACCTAGGATAACCGTCAGCCCTTTCTTATGGGCTACATCTTCGACCCCGCGAGCCAAAGCAGGAAAAAACGGATTTAAAATATCCGGCAAGATTAAGGCAATTATTCCCATTTTCTTGCCCGCTAGGCCCCGAGCAACAGCATTTGGTTCGTATTGAAGTTGCTCAACCGCTTTCAGTACTTGTCCAGCGGTCTCGGGATTCACAGAGTCCTTTTGGTTAATTACTCGGGAGACTGTAGCTACCGACACTCCTGCTAAACGAGCAACATCTCTAATCGTCGCCAATTGGCACACCCTCTATCCGTTTTCTGTAATCGGTTACATTTCATCACACTATATATTCTATATTTCACTTGCAAGTCCTGATTATCTACACTTTAATCGTGAATTTATGCTGTAAAAAAGACTCTTTATAATGAATAAGCATGGCCTCTTTACCATATTTTTGTAGCTTTTTGATTGGGGGTAAGTACGTTAATGTAAACGGTTACATTTATAATGTGATTTTAACTTCTTCAGAATGCACTGTCAATCCCTATTTCCAATTTAGATTACCCAAAAGTAATCCCAACATGCAATTTCATTATAGCAAAGTCATTTTAATAAATAAGCCGACTTTTCCTTAGTGTTGGAAAAGTCGGCTTATCATTTCTATATTGTCCTTGTGTCGGCTTTAGTCATTGAAGGGCAACAATATCTCCACCCTAACCCCACGTTCACTCCGATTCGCAGCTATTATCTTCCCCCCATGCTGATCAAGGATGCGATGCACAACGGATAGCCCTAATCCAGTCCCTTTCTCCTTCGTCGTGAAAAATGGGTCAAAAATATAGGGCATGGCGTCTGGCGAAATGCCGGGTCCCTCGTCCCTAACGGCGAAGCCTACAAAGCCATCCTTCTGAACCCCCTCTAGAAGAATAGCACCCCCCTCCCCCTGGGCATCGATGGCATTAAGCAAGATATTTAAAATGACTTGCTTAATCTGATCTGGGTCCACCTCAACCTCTTGCTCGTCAACCTGGTTTCGCGCTTGCTTTAAGTCAATATGATGTTGTCGCAGGGCAGGCTGGATCAAGGTGACTCCTTCATCCAAGAGTTTGCCTAACGCAAACCTCCCACGTACCGGCTCTTTAGGACGCGCAAAGGACAGGAACTCACTTACTAAGCGATTTAACCGTTCGCATTCTTCCAAAAGCACCCGACAATATTCCGAAACAACTCCATCTTCGACCTTTTCTTGTGCCAGGAGTTGGATGCTCACTTTCATAATCCCCAAGGGATTGCGTATTTCATGAGCCAA
>DHWG01000210.1:8131-8535 GCA_002413075.1 Desulfosporosinus sp. UBA5188
GGATTGCGTATTTCATGAGCCAACCCGGCACTCATATGCCCCAGAGCAGTTAAGCGTTCCGTCTGACGGATCTCCGCCTCCAATCGTTCTCGCTCCAGACCTTCTAGCTTTAACTTCTCCACCAACTCCTTTTGAACCGTCAGTGCGAATTGATAGTTGCGTGACGCCTTCCGTTCCTGTTCAATCAGGAATCCTGTTAACCAGCCAATGACGTTAATCAAGCCGACTTCTACCCACTGTGTATACATGGCGGCAGCTGTCATCGGCATCATCGTATGGAAATTCATCATGAATGGCAAGATGAGGAGCGTAATAACCAAGCCCGATAGGATCCCCCCAGTAGGACCAAAACGCATGGCCGCATAAATCACCGGGAGATAGTACGCGAATTGCAAAAGAATGTG
>DHWG01000210.1:8714-9146 GCA_002413075.1 Desulfosporosinus sp. UBA5188
AGAATGTGGTAATTCATTTCATAATGGTAATTTGTGTAGTGAATAGCCGTCAGAATTGCTATAACAAGCCCGATCGCGATGAGGTCAAAGAGAGTCCGTGCACGATTTTGCGCAGAGGGTCCATAATTCGGCAATAAGATCTCCTCCTAAACACCCCAGTGTGGATCTATTCCGTATTTTTCTAGACGGTATAAAAAGGCGTGTCGGGTAAGCCCCAGCCGTTTCGCGGCCTGACTCTGATTCCCTTCCGTTTGTTCCATGGCCTGCTGGAGAAAAGATTTCTCAATGTCTTCGAGGGAAATCCCCTCCTGAGGTAGGACAAAGGATCCGAGATTCCTTCCCGCTTTTAAAGAGATGTTAAAGATGGGCAACGCATCCACCCCGATCACTTCCCCTTGTGAAATAATAGCCATACGTTCCACGACGTTTTCC
>DHWG01000210.1:9357-9561 GCA_002413075.1 Desulfosporosinus sp. UBA5188
CCATACGTTCCACGACGTTTTCCAGTTCACGCACATTTCCCGGCCAACCATAGTCCATGAGGGGATTAAGGACTCCCGGGCCAAGAGTCTTACTTCCCCCATAAGTCTTGAGTTTTTCCAAGAAATGTTCGACAAGGAAAGGAATATCCTCCCGATGCTCCCGCAAGGGAGGAACGGAAATTGGGAAGACACTAAGTCGGTAGT
>DHWG01000210.1:9827-10004 GCA_002413075.1 Desulfosporosinus sp. UBA5188
TTCTCCGCCAACTCGCTCAAACGTCCGCTCCTGAAGTACCCGCAACAGTTTGGCTTGGACATTAAACGACAACTCGCCGATCTCATCAAGAAAAAGCGTCCCACCGTCCGCTAATTCGAACCGCCCTGTTTTGCGAATATGTGCCCCTGTAAAAGCCCCTTTCTCGTGTCCAAACAG
>DHWG01000210.1:10240-10505 GCA_002413075.1 Desulfosporosinus sp. UBA5188
GCCCCTTTCTCGTGTCCAAACAGTTCGCTTTCTAGAAGCGTCTCCGTCAATGCGGCACAATTAACCCGAATAAAAGGTCCTTGAACACGCGGGCTTAAGGTATGAATGGCATGAGCCACCAATTCCTTTCCCGTACCCGACTCCCCTTGAATCAGTACAGTTGCTGGCGTTAGGGCAACTCGTTCTACCAAGTATTTAACAGCTTGCATCTCGTCGCTGTTTCCTACCAGTTGCCAACCAACACGTTGGACCTCTCTCTTTAAAT
>DHWG01000059.1:0-6140 GCA_002413075.1 Desulfosporosinus sp. UBA5188
GCTTTGACGATTGAAAAGGGTCTCAAAGCCATGCCAGGGGTTAAAACAGTTGCCGTCAACTTTGCAACGGAAAAACTTACTGTCGAAATAGATCCCAATTTGGTAAAGGAGGAAACCCTCCTCGCTAAGATCAAGGATCTTGGATATGCTGCGCAAAGCGAAGACCGTGGAAAGAAACAGTTTAAAGTGAGCGGTATGACGTGCACAAATTGTGCCCTAGCCATTGAGAAAAAACTTAAAGGTACAGCGGGCGTGCAAAACGCTGCTGTTAACTTCGCAAGTGAAACGGTGACAGTTGAGTTTGATCCAGGTGCCGTAAATATGCAGGAAATCTTCGAACAAGTGCGAGATGCTGGGTATACACCTATAGAAAATAAGGATGACAACCAAGACGATCGAACCGCGATTAAACAGCGTAATTGGCTCATTTTCAGTGCGGTGCTCTCTTTGCCGATTATGCCACTTATGGCACTGCCCATGGAGAGATCGCTGATGTATCTGATCCTTGCTTTGGCAACTATTGTCCAATTTACGGCTGGTTTGACATTTTATCGTGGTGCTTACCACGCCTTGAAAAACCGCTCATCCAATATGGATGTCTTGGTTGCGCTAGGAATTACAGCGGCCTATGGATATAGTTTAATGACGACACTCCATATGTTCTTCCCCACTCTTTTCTTCAAAGGACCCAATTTCTTTGATACGTCAGCCTTGTTGATTACCTTTGTGCGTTTTGGGAAATATCTAGAGGCTAAAGCAAAAGGACGGGCGGGTCAGGCCTTAAAGAAATTATTAGAGTTACAGGCTGATAAAGCACGCTTACTGGTCAATGGCGAAGAAAAGCAAGTCGCAGCGTCAGATCTTAGAATCGGTGATGTTGTCATCGTTAAATCAGGAGAGAGAATACCTGTAGACGGCGAAATTATTGAAGGTCAAGCCAGCATAGACGAGGCCATGCTTACCGGGGAATCCATTCCTGTCGACAAGGGAGTGGGAGATGTTGTGATCGGTGCCACGGTCAATAGTTCTGGAAGTATTAAAGTAAGAACGACCAAAACGGGTAAAGACACGGTGCTTTCGGGGATCATTAAAATGGTGGAAGATGCTCAAGGGGTAAAACCGCCGATTCAAGCATTAGCAGATAAGATCTCTAGTTACTTTGTCCCAACGGTGGTCGCTTTATCGATCATTACCTTCTTGATCTGGTATCTTGCGATGCACAGCACGTTCGTTTTTGCCTTTACAGCGGCTATTGCTGTTTTGGTGATCGCTTGTCCTTGTGCTTTAGGACTGGCTACGCCTACCGCTATTATGGTGGGTAGTGGGTTAGGGCTAAATCGTGGTATTTTATTTAAATCCGCGGCAGTGCTTGAAGGGATTGCTCACATACAAGTGATTGGGTTTGATAAAACGGGGACGTTAACGAAAGGAACCCCAGAAGTAACGGATATAATACCCTATGCTTCTTATTCAAGACAGGATGTCCTAAAAATTGCGGGAGCCGGCGAAAATCCCTCTATTCATCCCTTGGCACAGGCGGTCGTTGCAGAGGCTAAGAATGAACAGATGGCCATACAAGAGGTGACGGATTATAAAGAAGCAGGCGGCTATGGCGTTACCTGCGCCTATGAAGGACAAACGTTACTCATTGGAAACATTAAGCTAATGAACTTGCATAGCGTGGCTATTAATGAAGCGGAACAGGATTTTCAGCGCCTGGCCGAATCAGGAAAAACAACCAGCTTTATTGCTTTAGGTGACCGGGTGATTGGGCTCATCGCCCTTGCGGATGTGGTTAAAGAGAGTACAAAAGAAGCCATTGACCGGCTGCATCAGTTAGGGATGAAGACCTTTATGATTACGGGGGACAATAAAAAGGTTGCTCATATGGTCGGAGAGCAGGTTGGAATTGATGAAGTGATTGCCGAAATCTTACCCCAAGATAAGATCAATATTATCAAAAAATATCAAGACCAAGGCTTTAAGGTGGCCATGGTGGGGGATGGGATTAACGATGCGCCTGCCTTAGCCCAATCAGATATTGGGATTGCCATAGGATCAGGAACTGATGTAGCCAAGGAGACAGGGGATGTGGTGTTAGTCCGCAATGACCTCATAGATGTGGAACGAGCTATCCGCCTAGGACGGAGAACACTCAGAAAAATTAAGCAAAACCTTTTCTGGGCCCTGATTTATAATATTATCGGCATTCCTATTGCGGGTGGTATTCTGTATCCCTTAACTGGACAACTTTTGCCTCCTGAGTGGGCAGGACTTGCAATGGCCTTTTCTTCCGTATCGGTCGTGACCAGTTCCCTCCTTTTGAGAAGGTATGACAAAAAACTAGAGGATTAGTCTTATTAGGAGATTTTAGGGAGTGCCGTAAGTTGAGATTTCCTCTTCTGGCAATTGATAGGTGCCTTTAGAGGATAGGAATAAAAATATTCTTTCTGAAGTTGTTCGTCATCTGGCCTCAGGCCTCTGATCTCTGACTTCTATATGAACGGAGGTGAAAAAAATGAGCCAAACTATTCTAAAAGTTGAAGGCATGACTTGTAACCATTGCAAAATGAGAGCTGAAAAAGCCTTGCAAGGGGTGAGTGGCGTCGAAAGCGTTAAAGTCGATCTTGCGGCCAAGGAAGCCGTTGTAACGGGCGAAGCTGAGCGTGCAACACTTGTAAAAGCTGTTGTAGATGCTGGGTATTCCGTTGTTGAATAAAGTCATTTTATCGACAGCTACGGCGGAATTTGACAGCGCCGTAGCGATCCTCCAGCTCAAAGCTGCTGAATTAGTTGTCTATGTAACGTAGAATATTTAGTTTTATTGACAATGTGATTTGACATGTTCCGATTTTCAAGTTATACTCATCTAAGCTCGTAAAAACTAGTGGATTTAAGCAAACCTTCTTTATTGCCTTAGGCTTCAGGAAGTTGTGAACTTGCCATGGTGCACGGGTAATATAATTAGTGGAGGTTTTTTTATAATGTTTAATGACAAAGTATTAAATTGCAGAGACTGTGGTCGGGATTTCGAATTTTCAGCATCTGAACAAGAGTTCTACGCTGAAAAAGGGTTCACGAACGAACCTGGACGTTGCCCTGAGTGTCGTGCAGCTAAAAAAGCACAAAACCAAGGCGGTGGTGGTGGCTATGGCCGTCAAGAACGCCAAATGTTCCCNNAACGAACCTGGACGTTGCCCTGAGTGCCGTGCAGCTAAAAAAGCACAAACCAGAAACCAAGGCGGCGGTGGCTATGCTCGTCAAGAACGCGAAATGTTCCCAGCTGTTTGCGCTACTTGCGGAAAAGAAACAACGGTTCCTTTCCAACCTTCTGGTGACAAACCTGTATATTGCCGCGAGTGCTTTCAGCCCCGCGAACGTAATAACTGGTAGATCGTTCATCGTAAAAACCTTCCCAAGCTTAACCGCTTGGGAAGGTTTTTCTCTATCTTGGGACAAATTATATAGTTTAAAGCCAGAAGCGAGATAAAGGACCAAGATAAAAATCATCTTGGTCCTTTATCTCGCAAGCTCTCTATTTAATGGTAATGCGAAATTATGCTGCAGTGCATGGACATACTAAAAACAACTTAATCGGTTCAATATTGTTTTAATATTTTTAGTAAAGAAGGGGTTTCCAGTTCCTATAACGAATAATAACAAGGATTGTCTTATTTTGTCGAGAAAAGGTGTAGCCTAACCGGTTACACCTTAAGATATGTCCTTCTGAAAAGAGGCTGCCAATTAAATGTCACAGAGTTAGTGATCCGAAGGGGAGGGCGTAAAATGTTTGCAGTGTATCAAACCATTGATAATATCATCATAAAGACAGATAAACCCGAACAAAAAGGTACTTGGATAAATATGATAAACCCTACTCAAGAAGAGATTGAACTTGTAACAAAGGCAACCGGCATCGAATTTAATTTTATTAAAGATGTTTTAGACGATGATGAGCGACCTCGAATTGAAACGGAAGATAACCAAATATTAGTCATTATTAATGTGCCAATCATTCAAAATGCAACGGTTATCTACGAGACAATTCCTTTGGGGATCATAATAACTGAAGATCATTTTGTGACAGTGTGCCTGCAAGAGGTCGATGTTCTTAAAGATTTTGTAAATGGTAAAGTTCGTGGCATGGCAACCCCTAAAAAGACACGGTTTTTATTTCAAATACTCTACAAAAGTGCCTCGCAATATTTAACCTTACTAAGAGAAATTGAAAAGAAGACCAATGAGATCGAGTTGGGACTTCACAAATCGATGAAGAATAAGGAACTAATTAGGTTGTTAAACCTTCAAAAAAGTCTTGTATATTTTACCACTTCCTTGAAATCCAATGAACAGGTCATGGACAAGTTGTTAAGAACGAAGGTGCTGGAAGTCTACGAAGAGGATCAGGATCTGCTAGAGGATGTTATCATAGAAAATAAACAAGCACTAGAGATGGCAGAAACCTATAGCAACATCTTGAGTAGTATGATGACTTCCTTTGCTTCAATTATTTCGAATAACTTAAATATAGTTATGAAGTTTTTGGCATCGATCACGATTATCTTAGCCCTTCCGACAATGTTAGCGAGCTTCTTCGGAATGAACGTGAAAATACCTCTACAAACGGCAGACCATGGTTTTGAAATTGTCGTTGGTATGTCTGTCGTTCTTTGTGCCGGCGGAATTATTTTTCTAATGAAACGAAAAATGTTTTAGAAGATGCGGGAGAAGATAAAATATAAATATTGCTGGCTCTATATTAGCACTTTAATCATTCTCTTGGGAGGAGAATTAAACGCAATAAGCAGTAACTCTGGTAACAATAAGTGAGCAAGTTTATAGGCGGAATGAACGCTTGAGTTGCACCACAACTAACCCTTCATCTCAATTGGGGATGAAGGGTTAGTTTTATCATGGCTAGGTATAAGAATAAATTAAAAAAGGAAAATAAAGGTAATTAATCTTACGTGGAGAATGATATAACTTAGTTTATGTTATTGCAAATTTGGAAAGAGGTTATTAATAGGATGATGAAACGAATAATAAAAAGAGCGACGGAGAAGAAAAAAACAGTCATAGCGGCTACGGCTATTACAACACTTTTATCGGCAACGGCTGCTTTAGCTGCGATAAAAACGGCTAAAAAAACCAGCACAGTCGCTGAGGATTTTACGAGAGAAGAGAACTTTGAGTTCACAGCAGTTCTGGATGGTCTCGTAAAAGACGGGACAATCACTCAGGTCCAGGAAGATGCGATTCAATGTGCGATCACAACAGCTAAAGAGGCTGTCATATCGAATGGCGATGTTACAAATGAAGAGAACTGCGAATTTACGACTGTTCCAGGCTCTAGTAAAACTGCCTTTACCAGACTCAAGAAATCGCTATTCAAAGTGGGGTCACAAGTGGTGAAAAAACCGTCACAGCAAATGGAGATTTTACGCGAGAAGAGAACTTTGAATATGTAATCAATTTATAGGCTAACGTCCATATTCATTACGACTTTGATGGTAGGTTAAATCTGCTGGATTAAAACCCTCGCCACATAACTATGTGCATCAAACGCCTTTTAAAGGGGGCGTTTTTTTCTTATGCTTAAAACGCTAAAAGCAGAGAACACATGTCCAATCTGGAGCATAAAATGTATCAATAATAATCAGTACTGCACAACAGTGGAGTAAGTTCTAGAGGAGATGAGGGTATTGATGCACAGATTTAATGAGTGGTTAGCAGTAAAAATCACACAGGGTATGGCTACTATGTGGTGCGCCTATGCCTTTTTACTTTGGAGTTTGATTCCCATGGCGTTTCCACAAACCCAAAGTGTCGTTTTTTACGTTTCGGGAGGGATTATTCAACTAGTGGCCCTTAGTCTAATCATGGTTGGACAAACCGTTCTTGGGGAGGCTTCGGAAAAGCAGGCCAAAGTGACCCATGATACGGTTTTAAGAACCCATGGTCTTGTCATGGAAGACCTTTTAATTGTTAAAAAACAGTTGGCCATAGCCTGCGAGGAACGGAATCAGTTGGAAGTTCTATTAAATGATTTGCATATAAAAAGACCGAATTTAATGAAACAAATTGATGAATAGAGGAGTCACCAAAAGGGTGGCTTCCTTTTTTTACTAGTCAGAAAGTAT
>DHWG01000059.1:6359-6748 GCA_002413075.1 Desulfosporosinus sp. UBA5188
CTGTTAAGCAAGAATTGTTGTGGTCTTTATTAGACCATCAAAAATGGGGATTTGAAAATGATTTATTGGGCAGGCTGATCATTGAGGTGAAGTTGTTATGTGGAAGGATCTAATCAAACCAACGATCGTCGCATACATTTTAGCATGTGCAATTCCGGGCGGGATAGCAGGTGCCTATTACTTGTATAGTACCTATTTTTAAAACATTCTACTACACGACATATGCTGGAAAATAGTTTGTTAGTGAAGACTAATACCCAAATGTTAGTGAGGTCGAACATATTGATTAGCAAATTAGACTCTCATCCTTGGTGGGGGCCTTTTCTTGTTTCCCATATTATCCATTATAAGCCTTCACACAATCATCATATAAAGGTCACGGAATGGTA
>DHWG01000096.1:0-333 GCA_002413075.1 Desulfosporosinus sp. UBA5188
ATTTACCACACGCAGTTAACAGGAGCATCGTAGCTAATAACATAGACACTAAGCCTAAACTTTTTTTGTACTTTCTCATGTTGACATCTCCCTCTTTATTATGACTAAGGCTTGAGCCGGCTGCGAAGATTGTTATCACTTGTTCATCCACTATTTCTGGACATCACTCCTCATCGTCACTTTGAAATTCCCTGATTTAACGTAAAGGTGCTCCTGAAAGATTCTTTCCTAATCTTTCAGGAGCACCTTTGCTCCGTTTAAACTATTATTAAACTAACATTTTATGAGCAAGCTGGCAATAGAAATTCTAAAAGTATACAGTATTAAGGTTAT
>DHWG01000096.1:449-5755 GCA_002413075.1 Desulfosporosinus sp. UBA5188
CAGACAGTATTAAGGTTATCGTTGCAAATCACGAGTAATTACGACTTATGCAGCAATACCTGTGTGTGTTTTTCCCCGCGTCATTTGCGTCGTTTATGAAAGAGAATTTAAAGGGTTTCCTGATATCTTTAATCGTTGTACAATAAATAATAGCTTGGTAGAGTAAAAAACACTACTTAATTTCGTCGTTAAGCAACTTGAAAGGGTCTGTTAGTTATGTTAGATATCGCAATAATTGGTGGTTTAGTCGTGGATGGAACGGGTGACACACCCCGGCAAACTGATGTTGGTATTAAAAATGGAAGGATTGTAGAGGTGGCTAAAGGTCTGTCAACTGAGGCTAACATAACCATCGACGCCACACATAAAATGGTTTGTCCAGGGTTTATTGATGTCCATAGCCATTGTGACTTAGTACCGTTTATGTCTGGTTCAATCCGTGAAAGTAGGATAAGGCAAGGGGTTACCACGGAACTGGTGGGACAATGTGGTCTAGGGTCAGCTCCGCATACGGAAACGATGCAAGACTGGCGCAGCTACCTAACTCCGATCTTAGGGATAGGACCACAAAATTGGGATTGGCCTAATTTCTCATCATTTTCGCAGGATCTAGTTAAAGCAAAAAAGCCTAACAACATCGCTGTATTAATCGGCCATGGAGCGGTTAGAGCTCAGGTATTAGGGCTGAATAATGTCTCGCCATCAGCAAAAGATCTCACCACCATGAGCCGTATTGTGGAGGAGGCCATGTCGCATGGTGCCTTAGGGATTTCCTATGGTTTAGCTTACTTGCCGGGAATGTATGCGTCTAAGCAAGAGCTTGTGGCCCTGAGTTCGGTCGTAGCAGCACATAATGGCATTATGATGATTCATATTCGTAGCCATTCTCGCCAAGTCCGTGAGGCAATGGCCGAAGCCCTCACAGTCGCCAAAGAATCTGGGGTTAAGTTGCAAATATCCCATATGCGTTCCTATGCTAATCGAGATTACGGCATAGCTGGGCAAGAATTAATTGGAATGGTGGAACACGCCCGGGCCGATGGCATCGATGTAACCTTTGATCAGCACCCGTATCAAGCGGGGAGCACACTCTTATCTCAAGTCCTACCCCCTTGGGCCAAGGAAGGCGGTAGTCCGGAAATTGTACGTCGACTAAAAAACCCGCAACTGAGGGCGAAGCTCAAGGAAGAATTAACGGAACATGGACCAGATTATCCGGGTTGGGACAATTTTGTGGGCATGGTCGGATGGCCGAATATTATGATCAGTTCATTGTTTAACCAGCAAAATAAATATGCAGAGGGTCAAACAGCTGCTCAGTTAGTCTTAAAAACAGGCTTGGAACCAAGGGCACTTGTTCATGAAATTATTGATCAGATTGCTGAACTTTTGATTAGCGAAGATTGTCGGGGTTCTATGGTAATGCACAATCTTTTTTCCGAGGAAGATATTGTTGCTTTAATCAAGCACCCGTTATGCCGAATAGGCTCCGATGGTCTTCCTACGGGAAAACCTCATCCCCGTTTATATGGAACATTTCCTAAGTTTTTGGGGGAATATGTCCGGGATAAAAAACTAATGTCTTGGTCAGAAGGTGTCAAGAGAATCACTGGCGACCCAGCCCGTCGGTTAAACTTAGCTAATAAAGGTTTTGTTAAAACGGGCTACAATGCTGATCTGGTCGTATTTGAGCCGGGTAAGATTATGGCTCCCGAGGATTACAACAAGCCCGAAGCGTTTCCCATAGGGCTTAATTACATCCTAGTCAATGGTCGTGTCGCTGTGGCGAATGGGGAAATTTTAACGACAGAAGCAGGGCAGCTGCTGGTCAATAATCCTTCGTTCTAAGGAAACGATGGTTCATAAAATAAGGAGGCAACTATGTTTACTCACTCAAGAAAGCAAAACATTGTTGAGCTTTGTCAAGAACTCATTCGGGAAAAAAGTATCTCAGGTCAAGAAGACAAGATCGTTGAGAAACTTAAACATGTTTTTACGGCGTTGGGATATGATGAAATGGTCATTGACGAATATGGCAGTATTATTGGGCATATCAAAGGCAAAAGGAGCGGCAATAAAATTCTTCTTGATGCTCACATCGATGTCGTACCAGTGCCTGACGCTACTAAGTGGAAACATGAACCCTACGGCGGAGACATAGAGAATGGCCGGATATACGGTAGGGGTACTTCCGATATGAAAGGGGCCCTGAGCGCTATGATCTGCGCTGCGTCATACTTCGCAGAGGATCTAAAGCGGGATTTTTCCGGGGACATCTATGTTTCCGGAGTGGTTCATGAGGAATGTTTTGAAGGATTAGCGGCTCGCAAAGTAAGTGCAGCGGTAAATCCGGATTATGTCGTCATTGGAGAAGCTAGTGGCTGTAATGTAGTGGCAGGGCAGAAAGGTAGAGCGGAAATTGTCATTGAGACTTATGGAAAACCAGCCCATTCAGCAACGCCTCATGAAGGGATTAATGCTGTTTATAAAGCGGTTGGTCTTATGGGGAAAATACGTTGTATACCGAGCACACACCACGATTTGCTGGGAGACGGTCTTCTTGAACTGACCGATATAATGTCTTCGCCCTATCCTGGAGCATCCGTTGTGCCTGAATACTGCAAAATGACCTATGACAGAAGGATACTGGTGGATGAGACAAGAGAAACGGTCTTAAAACCAATATTAGCGGCCATAGCAGAACAGGAGAAAGAGGACCGTGATTTTAGAGCAAGAGCCTTTTACGCCTGTGGGGAAGAGAAGTGTTATACTGGCCAAACCATTTCAGGCGAAAGATTTTTTCCTGGATGGTTAATTGACGAAAATGACGACTATGTGCGTGCCGTCTATGATGCGTTACAAGACGCCGGATTGAACCCAGAAATAGAGTATTACAAATTTTGCACCAATGGCAGCCACTATGCTGGGGAAGCCGGGATTAAAACCATAGGTTTTGGGCCTTCGTTTGCCAATCTTGCTCACACCGTCGACGAGTCCATAGACATAGGGCAACTGTTGAAAGGCGCAGAGGGATACTATGCAATACTTCAGAGATTACTAAATTAATCCCTAGATTAAACGCAGGGATGACAAGAGGTACGCTATGGAAAGAACCTTGATTATAAACGGAGTTTTGATCGATGGGACCGGTAGGGAACGCTATAAATCTGATTTAGTGATAATGGGTGACCGGATAGAGAAGATCGGAACGATTGCTGCGACGGATAGATCCAGCTTTGATCGGGTCATAGACGCGGCAGGGGATGTGGTGTGTCCAGGATTTATTGACACTCACAGCCATTGCGATCTATTAGTCTTCGTTGATCCTTACGTAGAACCGAAAGTACGGCAAGGGGTAACAACAGAGATACTTGGACAAGATGGTATCTCTATGGCGCCCCTTCCAAAACCCTACATCAGTTCATGGCGAAACATCTTGGCGTGTCTCGATGGTGATAGCGACGAAATTGATTGGGAATTTGAGACAACCGACGGTTATCTAACGGCGTTGGAGCAGAAGAAAATTGGTCTAAATGAAAGCTATCTTGTTCCTCATGGAAATATTCGTATGGAAGCGATGGGCTTAGAAAATAGGAAGCCGACAGACCATGAATTCCAGAAGATGAAAGATATCCTTAGGCGAGAATTAGACGCTGGAGCCCTAGGGATGTCAACAGGGTTGATTTATACACCTTGTGCTTATGCTGAAACAGAAGAGATTATTTTTTTGTGCAAAATAGTCGCAGAATATGACGGCGTGTTTGCTGTTCACCAGAGAAGCGAGGCGGATTCCATACTGGCTTCGATGGAAGAAGTGATACGTATTGGTCGGGAATCTGGTGTAAAAGTTCATTTCTCACACATGAAGATCGCTGGAATTAAGAACCGAGATAAGATAACTAGAGTGCTAGAGCTATTGGACAAGGCAAAGTCAGAGGGAATTAGAATCTCTTTTGATCAGTATCCGTATGTTGCAGGAAGTACAATGCTTGGAGTTATTCTACCGCCATGGGTGCACGATGGGGGCACGGATAAACTTATTGAACGATTAAAAGATCGAGATCTACGCAAGAAGATTAAGAATGATATTGAAAACAGTCTGCCTGGATGGGATAATTTTGTTGATTTTGCTGGGCTGGATAAGATTTATATAACCAGCGTTACGTCCAGAGAAAACATGGACCTGGTCGGTAAAAACTTGGTTGAAATTGGTCAGATGCGCGCAAAGGACCCTTATGAAGCCGCTTTTGACTTATTGCTGGAAGAGAAAAATGTTGTAGGCATGATGGATTTCTACGGACTTGAAGAACATGTCGTCAGTTTTATGAAACGACCTGAACAAAATGTCTGCACAGACGGTTTGTCTGGAGGCAAACCACACCCCCGGCTCTACGGTTCATTTCCCAGGATTCTTAGTAAATACGTGCGTGAGGAAAAAGTTCTGACGTTGGAAGAAGCCGTGCGCAAAATGACGGGAAAGCCTGCAGAGGTTTTTGGATTGAGGAAGAGAGGCACGCTTCTTCAGGGGAATTATGCGGATCTCGTACTTTTTAATCCGGAAACAGTGAAAGATCATGGGGACTACGTAGAGCCAGAACAGTATCCGACCGGTATTGATTATGTCTTTATTAATGGCAAATTGGTTATAGACCAAGGACAACATACAGGAGTTAGGGCTGGAGCCATACTAAGAAAACCACCCATTGAACAATCATCCAAATAATTACGCAAAAAAGTTCCGGGGCGGATTCCCCGGAACTTTTTGCGTAATTATTTTCCCTTTTTATATCGGATCTAAATTACATTGCATTCTTATAGATTTGAATCACTTGTTCAAGGGTTGCTGTGCGAGGATTGGTGAATTGACAAGCATCTTTTTTAGCATTTCCAGCCATCAGAGCGAAGTCTGATTCTTTTACATTCAGTGCAGCGAGTCCGTCAGGAATTCCGACATCAGAAGCCAAGGTTGAAATGGCTGTTAAGCATACTTCAGCGGCATCTCTCGCAGAAAGTCCATCAATATTCTCTCCCATTGCTTTAGCAATCTCTGCAAAACGATCGAGATTACCAATCAGGTTAAAGCGTGAAACGTGAGGGAGCAGGATTGCGTTACATACACCATGAGGCAGGTTATAGAATCCGCCTAATTGATGAGCCATAGCATGAACATAACCTAAGCTAGCGTTATTAAAAGCCATACCCGCTAATAATTGAGCATAAGCCATTTTATCACGTGCTTCGAAATCATCGCCATTAGCGACGGCACGACGCAGATATTTAGGGATTAATTTGAACGCCATTAAAGC
>DHWG01000153.1 GCA_002413075.1 Desulfosporosinus sp. UBA5188
TTCCACACCCATCGCTTTAAGGGACACCGGTAAGATATCTCTGGCTTCTTCGGCTCGAGCCAGTAATACTTTCTGTCCAGCCACAACACGGCCCGTCAGGCCTTCAACGATCTTCTCCGCCCGGAACTCATCCGGTACAAAGGCCGTACGCAGACCTCTTTGTTCCAGCGCCGCTTTTGTGGCAGGACCTATGGCAACGATTTCTAGACCGACAAGATCGCGCACATCGCGCTTTTGATTCTTGAGCTCAGCAAAAAAGCCTTCAACACCATTAACACTGGTGAAAATGAGCCATTGAAACTCTTTTAATTGATTAATGGCTTTAATTAAATAAGATTTATCTGAGGCAGGTGCAATTTCAATGGTTGGGAATTCCCAAGCCTCTCCGCCCAACGCTTCGATAGCCTGCGACAATTCACTCGCTTGATGGCGTGCGCGGGTCACAATAATACGCTTTCCAAACAATGGTTTCTTTTCAAACCACTGGAGTTTTTTCCGCATAGAGACGACGTCACCCACAATAATGATCGATGGATTCGAGAATTTCTGCTTCTGAACCTCGGCGGCAATCGTATCGAGTTGCCCCACGAGCGTACGTTGTTCTGGCCTTGTGCCCCATTGAATAATTGCGACTGGGGTCTTGGGCTTTTTACCATTTTCCATCAGTTTTTTAGAGATCATGGGAAGGTTCGCCATGCCCATGAGGAAGACCAACGTCCCGTGCGATTGCGCGAGATGGTCCCAATGAATGGTTGTTTCATTTTTGGTGGGATCTTCATGCCCCGTGATCACCGCAAACGAAGTGGTGATATCTCGATGTGTTACCGGGATACCCGCGTAAGCAGGCACAGCGATTGCAGAGGTGATACCTGGCACGACTTCAAATTGAATACCTGCGTCGAGTAACGCCTCTGCTTCCTCGCCTCCTCGGCCAAAAACAAAAGGATCTCCCCCTTTGAGCCGGGTCACAATTTTTCCTTCTAGCCCTTTATCCACAAGAACTTGGTTAATTTCTTCTTGTTTCAGGGTGTGGCGGTCCGGTGATTTCCCGCAATAAATGAGCTCACAATCAGGGCGTGCTAACGATAAGAGGCGCCGTGAAGCTAATCGATCATAAACTAAGACATCTGCCTTAGCAATACATTCTGACCCTTTAATGGTGATCAACTTTGGGTCTCCTGGACCAGCACCGACTAAATATACATATCCCTTATTCAAAATGAACACTCCTATCATAGTGACTCGCGTGACACGTCCTAGCGAGGGTTCCGCGAGACACTTGTTCTGCCATGGAGAGGTCCGCGAGACACTTGTTCGGCCATGCGATTGTCGTGCCAAACTAGGGCTTTAACCCGTGATGCGAGAGAGCAGGGTTCCCGGCCAATTCGACATCCTTGTCTCAAGGCCGGCGGGGAACGTCGTGTTCCCCGCCCTGCCGATGAAAGCGGGTTAGAGCCGAGTTTGGCTACGACACCGCAAAGGCCTCTCGCCGTGTGATCGCAGGTCCCTCTTGGCTTGGATGACGCGAGCCCGTTTTTATTCGGGCAAATCTTTCTGTTTCCCGCTCTACTTTATGCAAGTCGCTTAACGCTGGGTTTGGCTACGACGATCGCAAAGGCTTCTCGACGTGTGATCGCAGGCCCTCTTGGCTTGGATGACGCAAGCCTGTATTCGGGCAATTCTTTCTGTTTCCCGCTCTACTTTATGCAAGTGGCTTAAAGCCGGGTTTGGCTACGACGACCGCAAATGTGTCGTAGGTGTGATGCTATGTATCCTGTCCACGTCGTCCTAGTTCTGAGCCAGGAACTTCGCGCTTACATAAGCGAAACTTCTTTGGGTGAGCAGCGTATCAAACTTGACTCAAGAGCGCTTTCATACGGCGGGGCGGTGTACAAGGACGTACACCGCCGGCAATCAGACACGGACGTCTGATTTGCCGGGCACCGCGCCCTCCCAAAAGCAAGCTCTTAAGTCTTAGTTTGATCTGCGAGAACAAGCAAGCGAGCGTTGTAAGTGCGAAGTTCCCCACGGCAGTATGATGCAGGTGAACGTAATGCCGAGTTTCTTACCGTATCTCAGCTAATATCTCCGTAGCCCCAAGCTCAACGAGCCTATTAGCAACTTCCAGGCCGACCGCCTCAGGATCACTGCCTGTGGCCTCCGCTTTAATCAAGCGTACCCCATCTAAGCTTGCGACCATGCCTCGAAGCGTAATCTGTCCGTTGTCCACTTGGGCTAAGGCACCAATGGGGACTTGGCAGCCACCTTCAAGTTTACGCATTAAAGCGCGTTCAGCTCGCACTGCTTGTTCTGTCTCGCCATGATTAAGTAGTGATAATAACTCCACAATATCAGAACGTTTCTCAACAATTTCTATGGCAATTGACCCCTGCCCCACTGCCGGAAGCATCAAACTGTCTGACAGGATTTCAGTGATTCGTTCTTCCCACCCTAGACGTTTCACGCCAGCAGCAGCAAGAACGATCCCGTCCATATTGGACTCAGTTAACTTTCTCCAACGCGTTTGGAGATTTCCCCGTAAATCCTCAAACTCAAAATCTGGGCGATAGTTCTTGAGTTGTGATTTTCGGCGCAGACTACTTGTGCCAATAATCGCCCCTAAAGGCAACTTTTCAAGAGGAATTCCGTTTTTGCTGAGAAAAACATCTCTCGGTTCCTCCCTTTCACAAAAGGTACTGATCGTCAATCCTTCGGGTAACAAGGTCGGCATATCCTTGAGACTATGCACTGCCATATCAAGTTCGCCCGACAAAAGTCCCAGTTCTAATTCTTTTGTAAACAACCCTTTGTCCCCTATTTTGGAGAGAGGAACATCTAATATTTTATCACCTTTGGTTTTCATTGGGACGAGCTCAAATTGGAGTTGTGGATAAAAACCACTTAATTGACTTTTTACCCACTCGGCTTGCCACATTGCTAAAAGGCTGTCCCGAGTCCCAATACGTATATTTTTGTGCAACTGTTTTTTACCTCCCATGACTCACTTGCCCCGAATTCTGCTTTGCCATTAAACTGGGCCGTTCAGAGACTGAACTAACCTCTAAATCAAAAAGGTTTTGTAAAATTTCAGTATAGAGATGACCTTGGCTTGTCGTGGCATATTCCTTAAGATTCGTAATTGGCACATACAACAGCTGGTTGACGATGGAGCTGGCCATAGAACGAATAATCTTTTCCTGTTTTGGGGTTAATCCACCCAGATGTTCGAGAGCTCGCTCAACTTGACTCTCTTTAACGATTTGGCCCTTTTGCTGTAACGCTAGAATTGTTGGTACAACAAACAAGGAATTATGCCATTTAACGAACGTTAGCATTTCTTCTTCGATAATCTTTTCCGCGTTGACTGCTGCTATTTCTCGTTCATGATGATGACGGTCAACGACCCCATGCAAATCATCAATGTCAAAGAGTGTTATAAACGGTAACTTACCGACATCAGGATGAATGTCACGGGGAACTGCAATATCGATGAGCAGCATTGGGCGTTCCTTACGGGTCTTCATGATCTCCTTCATACGTTCCGGCACCAGCATAAAGTGCGTCGAAGCCGTTGCGGAAATAACAATATCCACTTCCTCAAGGTACTGATCCATATCATCAAATCGCACCGCTCGACCCGAGCATTCTTCTGCTAAGATTACGGCTTTTTCATAGGATCTATTGGAAACTAATACGGTATTAGCCCCCGCTGCAACTAAGTGTTTGGCCGTGAGGGTGCTCATCTCTCCGGCACCCAAAATTAAAATCCCTTTGCCTTCAAGTTCTCCAAAGTGTTGTTTGGCAAGTTCTACCGCTGTATAACTGATGGACACCGGGTGCTGATCAATCAACGTGTCCGTTCGTACTCGTTTACCCACCGCCAAGGCATTCTGGAACAGTACATTGATGGCTTTGTTCGTGACCTCTGCCTCACTGGCCTGCTGATAGGCATTACCAACTTGTCCCAGGATTTGAGTCTCTCCTCTTACCATTGAATCCAAACCAGAAACGACCCTAAACAAGTGACGCACGGCGTCATATAAATTGTGGGCATATAAGTATTGTTCCAAGACGTTCTCATCGATTCCATGGTTACTGGCTAAAAACTTCTTAATGGAACGAGTTCCCACTTCCACATCGGTTGTTGCTGCATAGATCTCAGTCCGATTACAGGTACTGAGAATCACAACCCCTTCAACTCCGGGATAACTTTTGAGCTTTCTTAAGGCTTCCTGCATTTGGGAGGGATGATAGCTCATTTTTTCGCGTATTTCAACTGGCGCGGTCCGATGATTTAATCCAATAGCGACTGGAAACACTTTTCAACCACACCTTCCGCTTCGGTTAATCGTTGGGCTTTGATGAGTCTCCTCACTTCGCCGTCCGTGGCCCGTTGCCAAAAGATACTTCGTTTTACGGACGGTAGGCTACTCTTGGCAAGGCTTCGCCAAGTTTTAAGTAGCGTAAGATACTCAGCCATCTCCTGGCCATAAATTGCTTGTAACTCTGAGCGGACTTGCCGCGCTACAATAGGGCTACTTCCTCCAGTCGAGACAGCAATTTTCAAATCTCCTCGTTCCATAATGGACGGAACAATAAAGCTACATTTTTCCGGATCATCCACGACATTGACGGGACGATGATGAGCCTTCGCATCCTGAGCGACTTGACCATTAACGGCCTCTTTGTCCGTGCATGAAAACACGAGAATTGCCTCGTTAATATCCTCTGTAGAATAGTCTTTTTCTAACCAAAAACACGTTTTGTTGTCTATCAATTCTTTAAGTTCAGGAACGAGCTGTGGTGAGACAATATGAACCAAAGCTCCATGTTGCAAGAGGGTTTGCACTTTGCGTAAAGCAACGGTTCCCCCTCCGACGACCAAAACTGGCTGGGCCAATATATCAATAAAGATGGGATAATACTGCGACATTGTCTTATTGTCACCTTCTTAAGCTTAAATTACTGTGCATAAGAATGCAGGCCAGGTAAAAAGTAGTTGACCCCGAAGAAGGTAAACAAGACGGCTAGAAAACCAAACAATGCCAACCAAGCAGCCCTCTTTCCTTTCCAGCCGTACATCAACCGAGCGTGCAAATAACCTGCATAAATAATCCAAGTAATCAAAGACCATGTTTCTTTAGGGTCCCATGACCAATAAGTGCCCCATGCATAATTTGCCCAAATTGCGCCTGTGATAATACAAAGCGTTAAAAGTGGAAAAGCGAAGCCCACGACTTTATAGGACAGCTCATCGAGTTTTTCTAAGGCAGGGAATCGGGCAACCATGGCTTTTGGGCTCAATTTCTTCCCGTTTTCTGTTTTACTGTATTTAAGTAAATACATAATCCCTAGACCAAATGATACGGCGAAGGCACCGTAGGCAAACATGGCCGTTAGCACGTGAAATGTGAGCCATTGGCTTTTGAGGGCCGGAGGGACCGCTTGAGCTATTCGTTCATCTGGCCCCATCGACATAATAATAAACATCAAAAGAAAGAAAGGAATAGGCATAACAAAGGCTCCAAGTGACCTTAGCTTATAGCGAAACTCAGCAAACAGATAAACCGCTAGAATTCCTGCAACGAACGTTAGGAGGAATTCATAGCCATTGGACAGTGGTGGATGTCCTGAAGTAATCATTCTAAGAATAATGGCACACGTGCTGGCAATCAAGGCGACGATCGTTACATAAGTTGCCAACTTTCCAACGATCTCTTTTCTTGAGCCTAACCAAATCATGTATAACAGCATGCATAATGTCGTTGCTATGACTAAGCTATAAAACGCAGCTACTTCGAGACTTGCTAACATTTTGTACCCTCCTAGTTATCTTATCATTTTTGTGACTGAACTAACAAATTGCTCCAAGGCTTCGCGAGCACTATCTGGCATTTTACCCGCTAAGGCACCGACCGTTAAAGTTCCTTGTTTTTCGTTCTCGGCTTGAACCATCCCCGAGATGACTAAGGGTTGCCAGTAAAAGGCTAATAATAAACCAATAAGTAACAGTCCACATCCTAACCAAATCACGGAGACACCTGGATCCTTCTTGACTTGTAACCCACTAAATCCTGCTAAACCATCAAAGGTTAAGCGATACGCTCCCTGCACATCGATGGTTTCCCCTGTCTTCAGTTGTCCACTTTGAATGGGATTTGCTCCGGTGCCTTTGTAGACCTGAAAAAGAACACCTTGTTGCTGTGATGAACTTTTCGCAAGGTTTATTACGAGATAGAGATCCGTCCCCGGGGCCTGATAATAACTTTCTCCCTTATTTCGCAAGACAACAGGGCTTTTTTGGCCTTTAATTTCAGAGGTAAAAACAGCCCCATCGGCATAACTTGCTTGATAGAAGGAGACTCCGTTATACACAAGCGGATGGTTCACTGAAATCGTTTTCCGTGTCACTTCTTTTCCTTTTTCTAAAATGCTCATGTCCGTATACCAATTATCTCGTTCACCGTTTGGCAAAAGGCGATCCTCCGCGGAATTGATGCGGACACTAAACGTCTCTGAAACCGTCCCTTTAGAGACCTCAATAGATTGAATGGGAATGGTACTTCCGGCCCCTTCCATAAAGTATCCTTTAAAGCCTAATAAGGATCCCAATAAGGCGCCAACCACTAATACCACAAAAGAAAGATGCGTGATCAATGAACCCCAGTTTCCTAAGCGACGTTTCGTGGCAATAAAACTCCAAGGCTCGGATTGGTCACTGAGCGTGAAACGAAATCCCTTTTGGATCATGACCTCCTGGACCGATTCCCGCAGTGCCACTAACTCGCCTTTAACCACCTGCCTATTTTTTTGCGGAACCTGAACCAGTTTTGACGGAGGTGTGAGCTTAAACGTTCTAAGATAAATGCTTTTTAATCGTTGTGTACTGCATACTATAAGATTGATACATAATAGACCGAGCAATAATCGAAACCCAAGGGTACTATAAAGATGTGTGAGGCCCAGCGTTTTCCACAACCCACTCACGGCTTGAGCTTTTTCCGGATCCATGGCCTCCTGGGGAATCACCGTTCCTATGGCGGACACAAGCGCAATGATTCCCAGCAGAGCCAGCCCTAACTTCATTGAACTAAAGGTTTTCCAAACACGCTCACTTAAACTGTTAGAATTTTCCTCCATCAAGTTAACCCTCCTAGTATTCGACCTACCCCTTAATGTTCGAACTAGCTTATCCTAAATATGTGACTAGGACGATTGACAGGCCTTACAACATTGTACACTACCCAAGCATGGAATTCCAAGTTGGAAGCGACGCAAATATGATAAGACAGCGCAACAAGAAACCTCCGAAGATAACGGCGCCATCTGATAGCAAGATTGCCTTCGAAGTCGCTCCATGAGGTTCACTCGAAACAGCGACATCTTCCTGAACATTTTCTTCAGGGACCTCCAGCATCGTAGCAACATTGGAATTCTCTATTTCTTGCGCACAGGGCACGTATTCACTCTGCTCAGTCATGACGTTTTTCATATTACTTCGCACTTGCTTCTTCTTACGAATGATCATCCTAGTGTATACAAATAGCGGCACGACTAACCCTAAGCCAATTAAACCGATCCAAAAAGGTAAGGCATAAGACCCAAACAAAATTTTATTGGCCGAGAGTTGAGCAACGGGTCCCCTTCCCCCTGAAGAAGCCAGACCAAAGATCGCGACCAGAATAATAAGCTCCATGAGAAGTAAAAGCCAATGAGCCTCTAGAGCCCGTCCTTCCTTTAATTCTCCTTTTTCCGTAAAATGGGCTACGATTGAGATTGACGACAATCCGGTCGATAGTGCAGAGACTACAAACAGCACCGGAATCAACGGTATATTCCAAAAAGGAATCGCTTTTACAACATACAAGAGCATCCCTGTATACATACAGGTTGACAAGGCCAAGAACGCACCAGCATAATCTAAGATTTTAGGTGATTCTTTTTTTGTCCAAGCCAAATAGGCTCGAGCTAGGCCCACAAAGATAAAGGCCGACAAGATATATATACCCCAAGTCATAACAGACCTATAGTTTGTAAACATCAGTATAATTAACCATGGTTTATGAAGCCCTTGTCCCAAATCAAAAATCAAAAGTCCCGCACCCATGGCAACAAGCGGTGAACCTATATAATAGCCTATTCTAGCCAAACTGCCCGCTTCGCCTAAGTACCCTTTCTCTGCCAGAAAGGAAAATAAATGGGCACTGGCTCCAAGGCCCCCCAGAAATAGATATATTGCAATTAGCCATCCCCAGTGTTGAACCATAGTTTTCTTCCCTCCTCATTATTTCTTAGCGATTGTCACGAACGATGGTCTGGTAATTTCCGGAGATGGCATGCCTAGAATGAGCGAGGCGTTGGCTCCCGCTTCTTTCTTTAACGTCTCTATATCACCATAACGAAGGGCTTTAACCGGACAAGCATTCACGCAAACTGGATCGTACCCTTGATCTTGCCTCTGATAGCAGAAACTGCATTTACTGATAGCCCCGGTTGTCTCACCAAATTGGGGTGCATGGTAAGGGCAAGCATAAAGGCAATAGCCGCACCCTACACATCTCTTCGAGTTATGGATGACGATCCCATCCTTTTTCCGTTTGGTATAAGCTGTGACGGGACAAACCTTTAGACAAGCGGGATCTGCGCAATGATTACAGCTCATTGACAAGGAGTGTGAGTCACTGTTAAACACCTTACGCCATTGAACCCCCTCCTCCCAATTATTGGCTTTCTTACACGCAGTTGCGCAGGCCCAACATTCAATACATTTAGTTTCGTCATATAAAAAACCAAGTTGTATTTTCTGATCCGGTTTCGTCACAGGTACCGCAGCGATAGGGGCAGAGTCAGCTAACAAAATTCGGGCCGGCGGGACCCCTATTACTAGAGCAGCTGCCACCCAGGCACTTGTCTTAAGAACTAGGCGTCGACTAAGACTGAGGTCACCTATTTTAGGCATTTCACATACCCTCCTTCTCCTCCATTTACTATAAATGTACAATCCATTGGCTAACCATGACGTCTTATTTAAGCTTATTGATCTCGATGTCTGCTTTGTCTAATAAATCTTTGGCTAAGGCAAAGTTGTGGGCACCTTTTGAGGCATCCGCTGTGACGTACGAGTAATAGGTCCGGGCATTATTGAACAGTTTTACGTTGGGATCTTTCGGGTCCATGGAACCTAGTTTTTTCTCCCAGCTCTCGAATTTGGGCTTAAGCGTATTAAGTTTTGTCGTGATTTCTGCTTGGTGGAGTTTGGTTTTATTAATGGTATCGGTTGGATCGTAGTGACAAGTAATGCATTTTTCTTGATTAAACGTCGTTTTAAATTCCTCATAATCCAGCTGCGTTCCCGTGCGTGTGACGCCCGACGGATCATAGGTTGCCGTGACGCCTGGGACCATAAAGTCATGTTTTTGGCCATTGGTCACGTGACAATCGACACAATTAAAGGTAGTGTTCATCGCGGACCATTTATAGGATGGTTTGGAAGGTACATCCCCTACTCCAAGGCCCTCGATCATTTCTTTCTGAGGATACTTGACGACCTTACCTAAAGTAAGTGCGCCATTTGTGTGACAGCCATTGCAAGTTTGCCAGCCAGTATTAATCAGGCTAACCATTTTCTCACCGCCAATTTTATGACAAACTAGACAGGTGATTCCTTCCCGTTGATCAGCGTATTTTCCACCTTTAAAGTAGTCGGTCACTTTGGCGTTTTTATCATATAAAATGGCTATTTCGGAGTGGCATTTGAGGCACTCGTCACTGTATTTGAAACTTGGAGTACTCTCTTTCTCCGCAATCATCGTCGTAAACATTTTGTTATGGTTACTTAGCCTGACTTGATCGATGATACTACCAGTATGGGGTGGAAGTGTCCGTGATGGTTCTACAGGTGCTTGGACAGTCTGCGTTTTGGCGCATCCGGAAATAGCGACAAGGGTAATCATTGAAAGAAAGAGAAGTGCCTTAATTAGTTTTCGTTTCACTTAATTTCCATCCTCCTTTTGGTTCTGATTTAATTTAATAAATATTTAGTAAAAGTCCATATTTACCTTGAAGCCACGATTACAGCATGTTTCTTCTATAATGGGCATACAATACTCAGTTAAAATTCTCCTTCCCCAACACCTCCTTTGTAATTTATAACGAACTATTATTCACATTAACCGCCTTCACGTACATGACAGGTCGTTGTACATGAAGAATACTCCCACGTATTTGTTGTTGCTCCGCTATCAATGCCCATAATCTTGCTTCCAGAGGCTAATGGATTGTTATCTGCAATAGCACCCACCATCCCTTTCCTGAAATAGCCATGGGATACGGGTACGTGACAGGAAGCACATGTGAGTCCTACATGCCCAACGGCATTAAGAGTATCTGTGAAATTATGGAGATTGGCTTGCGTTGGGTTGGAGAAACCCGACGTCGAGTTGTCTGGTTGACCCGGAGTTCCATATTTTGAATTGGCATGACACTTGAAACACAAATCATCGCCAGAAATAACTGTTATATTGCCTTGCTTAAGCGCGTGAGGATCATGACAATCCACACACTCCGCATGACGATTAGTCATTAAGTCTGCTGACGTTTCTTTATCTTTGTGAACTCCGGAAATTTCCAAAGTAGGATGGCGATACGCTTGTGAAAAGTCGTTTTTGACGTTTTTGGCTGTATTGTAATTCACTGGTGGATTGCCACCATGGCAACTTAGACATTCATTATTAGCCGTAGGGGTGTCTTCTGCCAGGGTCTTTAGACGTGTATTAGGAGAACTGTGGGATGCATGGCAACTATTACAATCTATTCCCTTATCATCATGAATCGATGACTTATATGCGGATTTATCCCATCCGTTGGGATCAGTTGAACTATGACAAACGATACAGAAATCAGCGCCTTTATAAGCGGTAGTCGTTCCATCTGTAGCACGCAGCAAGTTAGGATAATATTGTCCTTGCCCATCTTTATCCCCATGCGGATTATGGCAATCAGTACACTCCATTGAGCTGGTCATAATATTTGGATTACCGGTATCCATGATCGGGTGATAACTATGAGTCGCACCTGTTTGGTTCAACGTTTCCTTTAAGTTAGTACTACTTCCTGATCCATCATGGCAGGTATAGCACACCTGTGTTTGGGTACTTTTGTTCAGGAGTCCCTTCCCTTCAGCGGTATGAGTTTGATGACAAGATTTGCAGGCAGAACTATTTGAAATGTAATTGCCATGAGGACTAAATAAAGGGGTTGATCCCGTCGTAAAAGACCAAGTGAATCCCGCCACCGGTTCGCCAACACTATCTTTAACATCTGTGGTAATTTCCACTTGATATTTTTCATTGACCTTAAGATTTGTCGTGGGTATAAATTTAGCCATTCGTGTTTGAGGATCAAATGAAATACTTTGGGCAGTAACTAGGTTCCCGGAAGAGTCTTTAAGAACAAAGGTTGAATTATTAATAGTGCTTGGGTCCATATTGTGACTAAAACTGACTAGTATGGGTTGACTCAAGCCCACCATAGAATCGCCAGTGAGCGGTGTCGTAAAAACAACCGCAGGAACCGATGGTTGCGGGGAATTAGCAGTTTGAAACGACCAATTATACACCTGCGCCAAGGGAGTATTATTACTATACTGTACACCTGTAGTAACAACAGCATGATAGTCTGTTGATAATTTAAGAGGCGTCACTGGAATTAGCACAGCGGTATTGTTCGACGCATCATAATGAATACTTAGCAGGTTTACTATTTGCTGGGTCGAATCTTTAATTATGCAAGTTGCTGGACTTAAGGTTAATGGATTCATGGCTTGGTCAAACGTAACAAAGATTGCACTCGCTGGATCGACTTGCGATTGTCCAGAAGCTGGGTGAGTTGATATTGCCGCAGTTGTATAGGACCAAGTGTAATCTTGCGCTAAAGGTGTATTTAAGCTATTCTGAACACCCGTCGTAATAACGACTTGATAGTTAGTCGATAATTTAAGGGGTATAGCGGGAGTTATTACAACCGTTTTATTCATCGGATCATAATGGATGCTTGACAGGCTGACTAACTGCTGATTCGGATCTTTTATAATAATATTTGTTGGAATAAGGGTTGCAGAATTCATTGCTTGATCAAACGTGACTTTGATGACACTTTCTGGGTCCACTTGCTGTTGTCCGGAAGCTGGGAGAGTTGATGTAATTGTAGCTGCTCCTGCTGCATAAACAGGGGTAGGTATGCAGAATAGCATACTAATCAGAGTTCCAACTAGGGCAAAGCAAAACTTTATTTTTAACATTACATTTATTTCCCCCTTCCAGATAACCAAGTCAGGCTACTTAACTCATCCTCTTATAATTGCGTAAATCTAGTGAATGTTTGTCTCTTATTTTTTATGACAATCTTGACATATCTTCATGCCTTCCAATCGTTTCAAGTTTGATGAGACTTTTGTTACAAGAATGGCTCCATCTCCTGCTACTACTGTTGAAATATTCGTATCTTTGACCGTAGAGCCGTGGGCATAGTGGCAAGTAAGACACATCATCTTGTCAGTATTATCCCCTCTCCCTTCGAGGGGAAGTAAGGTTGTTAACCCTTTATCCGCTGGAGCAATATTCACAGGATGGCGATACATTCCAGGAGTACCAAATTGCGACCTGGTTGGGACTTTCAGTCCACTTCCCCCAGCGCCAGCTGAAGCCGTATAGTCGGAGTGGCAACTCTGACAAAGGGTTTCAATTCCAGAGATGTACACTGGAGTTTCCCCTGCATTTTGATCAATAGCCTTCGCACCTGCTACAACGTTAATATTTATGGGGATCGAGGTGTTCGCAGCAATTGGCTGAAGAATTGTATTTTTTATCATGCGGTAATTACCCGTCCCATGGGCACTGTGACAAGTTGTACACCCCATAGGCTTGCTAGCATTCAATCCACCAGGGGCAGAAACAGCCGTTGTCTCATCGATGCTATGGGCAGACGTTGTGGACAATCCACCCCAAGGGTCACCTGCCACGCCGGCATTTGCAAAAGCCCCGCCTAAAGAACGCGTAATTCCTCCAGCTGTCTTAGTATAGCCATCGATTACATCATATTTGGAATTTGTTAACCCCTGATGGCAGGTAAGACACACTGCCGATGCCGTCGGTTCATTTAAGAGCTCAGCTGTTTCTCCGTTATGAGTGACATGGCAAGTCTTACATAGATTAGTATTGCTCATATAATTGTCATGGACATTTATGTTGGGTGGAAAGACGTTAATAGGTCTGCTAAAAGGGCTGTTAGTAGTTCCCTCTACACTGCTGAGACGATATATAACATTCGTATAATTTGGTACTCCGCTGCTGTTATTATTATCCGTCCAGGTCAAGTCAGTAACATTACCTTTCGGAACAAATGTTAACCCGCCATCTGTACTCTTCTCTATATCATAGCTGATAGTTCCACCGCTAACAGGCGGCACAGCTTTCCAACTAAGCACGATCTCGTTTGTATTGATCGGCTGATGATTTTCTTCGGTAGCTATGTTTATCTCAACCGAGACCACTATTGACTCGCCTGTACCCTCTGCGTTAACCCGTTGGTTGGGTAAAACTATGAACAGGCAAATAGTGAAGCCAAAGAATAGAACCAAAAGACAGCGCTTAAAATAGACACTCATTTGGCCATGCCCTCCTTTCAAAACGATCCATCAGTTGGCAACGTTTACTTATGTTTCGGGATCTAACCGTTATATTATAAGTGCAGCATTTCCATAGTTAATACCCGAAAACCTGCACCCTGTTATTCTCACGATCAGTCACATAGATTCTTCCTTCTGAATCGACACAAAGTCCGTTAGGAAAGTTGAACTGGCCATTACCACTACCATTTCCGCCGAAACTCCATAACTCAAAACCTGCCTCATCAAAGGCTCGCACACTATGTGAAAAGACATCAACGACAAAAATATTACCGGAATCAGTGACTGCCAGACCTCTGGGCAACGCTAGCGGTCCGCTTTTCCCTTGAGAACCGGTAATCTTGTACAGGAACTGACCCTGCTGATCAAAGATCTGAATTCGACCATTATTGGAGTCTGAAACGTAAACTTTGCCGTTCTTTCCGGCATATAAGGCATTAGGATATTGAAACTTACCATCCATTGTTCCAGACCCACCAAAGTAGCGTAGAATTTTGCCGCTGGTATCCATCACTAAGACCACTTGATTGGCGACATCTGACACATATATTAGGTTATCAACCCCAACCTGAACCGCCGTAGGGCGAATAATTTCCCCTAGTTTCCCACTCGTTAATTGGAGTTTCTGTTTATTTAGAAGCGGCTTGAGCTCATTTCCTTTATCATCGAAAATAAATAGTTCCATCAAATTCGGATCAGCAACATAAAGTTTATCCTGACCGAAACTGAGCGCAAAAGGATAATTCAGTTTTCCCTTCCCCCAAGAAGAGATCCATTGACCATCCCGACTATACACTTGCACCTGAGCGCGCCCGGTATCAGCCACAAATACTCTGTCAGAAGAAACAGTGACTGCTAACGGTCCCAGGAGTGCTTTAGCCGTATTAATGGCATCAGTCTCTTCAGTTTTCCCATCTATTGTAAACAGATAATGTGGTAGGCCTGCCTTCACCGTTTCTGTAGTTAAGGGCGAAACCGAGGGTCTAGAAGGCACTTTCATCCACCAGTATCCACCGACTCCAAAGACCGTCGCCACAACTAATAGTAAAATAGCTAATAAATGACTTCTCTTAGAAAAGATTTTACGTGCAAATCTTGGGACTCGTGAAAAAACCACATTTACAACCTTCTTTCCCGACTTAGCATGTAGAAACCAGTGTAACTAGCACACCATTAGACTAGAGTATACCAACATTAGCAAAAAACTACATGCCAGACAGGGGTTCTTTTAGTGGGCACTCGTGCAACAGGTTGAACTAGAAATATGATCTAGCTCACCCTGTTGTCGTAGCGCAGAATATTTAGCCGTAGCTAATATTCTTATTGAGGAACTTTGATTAGATCGGTTGAAGCTTTGAAATACGGAAGTACACTGTTAGCTGGTTGTACGAAGCCTGCCGTCAAGTTATTGGTCGTATCAGCATCGTATTTAGTATTGTAGAAATAATCATTGTTACTCAGTCCAACGTTGTGTGAACTGGTATGACATTTCCAGCAGACAGACATGTTTGTGTAACGTTTCAAGGCTGAAGAAGCATTCTTATCTAACAGATACGCTGTAGCTTTAGCAGTATCTCCAGCGAAGAGAACTGTAGCTGCAGTAGCAACGCCTCTATCTTGAGCGTCCATCATAACTGTAACATCAGTACCATGTGCGAAGTGACACTTTAAGCAAGTGTAATTGTCGCTGTTGGTGCTGTGACGGAATGCTTTAGACCAAACACCGGTTGGGCCGGTTCCTCCAGCAGCAACTGCATTCGCAGATGAAGCAAGGTAATCAGTGTGACAAGAAGCACAGAAATTGCTGATTGCAACACCTTTAGTTGCATCACTATAATTCGCAGGACTTACTTGGGTGATTTTCACACCAGCGTTTACAGAACCAAACCATTCAACGGCAGGATCCATAGTTAGCTTGGTTACAAAAGCACGGGAAATATCAGCTTTTTGTCCTACCAAAGTTGCACCCAAGGCAATAACAGGACTTAATTCAGGAGTCCCAGTAGCCGTTGATTTAACTTGAGGTATTGTCATAGCAGCACTTAGCTTTGCGAATGCTGCTTGAGGGAAGATAGTAACTCCAGTTATCGTTAGATTTGGTTGGAAGTCTATTAAGACAGTACCTTTTCCAGCAGTCGTTAGATCGGGAGCCACACCAGCATAGAATTTGGTGAAAGCTACCTTATAAGAGTGGTCAGATTTATACTCTCCGCCGTTAATCCACGGAGCAGTATCTTTTGCATATGTTGCTGTACCCTTCTTCATGACAACGACAACATTGTCGGTTCCAGCTACACCATATTTAACATTTGCGATAATCGCAGGATCAAGTCCTATCGTAGCAGTTGTTTCGTATAATACGTAGGCAGGTGAATCAGCTAATGTAGCATCGGGTAGTACATTAACAACGACATCTCTAACCATTTGGCCGCCAGTTGGTGCATTTACGTTGCCGTTAGCAGCTTTAGTTATACCGGTATAAGATCCAAGATCATCATCTTTCGAAGGAACTGAAGCGATTTGATTAGGATTAAAGGCAAGCAGACGATCACTATAAGATCCGTGAGGAGCGTGACAACTTGCACAGGTGAATTCACCTATCCAGTTATTCTCACCTAGGCCATCTTTGCTAGCAACAGCGGCACCTAAGTTACCGCCAGGAGCTGATTTTGTTTCCATGGCACCTGTTGCCATGTGGACAGAAGCGTTACCTGCTTCGGTACCAGAAAATGTACCAGCACTGGAAGGTGTAAATACGTTATAAAAACCTAGTGTGCCATCATGGCAAGCTGTACAGGTTTCATAAACACCACTTTTAAACAAAAGGTTGTCAGCTGCGCCTGTGTGCGTTTGGTGGCAGCTTGCGCAAGAGTTGGTATTGTTTTGATACTCTCCGTGAGTTCTTTGCACTCCAACCTCGGCAGGACCCGTTGTTATCGGGAGCCCAGCTGCGTCAAACTTGAAGTTGGTGTCCGTCGATTTTACAACATTTAGATCTGGAGCTACGGGGAGACCATCGCCATTTGTTACATTAACACCGGTATTTTCACCTACACCAACACCTGTATTGTTAACATTCTTGGTGAGGTTGTCATTAGCCGCGTCACCCGTTACAGGCGTCAATGCGTTACCAGGAGTAACATTTGTTGCTAATGTAATGCTTGCGGTGCCTAATACGAACATCGTGGTCAAACCAAGCAGTGCCATAACTAGCTTTCTCTTCATTTCTAAATTCCTCCTCATCCTTTACCTTTCTTCTCATACGAACTTCTATCTAAATACTTAACCCCCAGCGTCTATAGAATCACCCCTTTCAAGCCTCATCTAACATACATTCCGAGCAAGCTAGAGAAATAACGCTTATTTGAAGGAATATGGAGAATAACCAATACCAGGCATAAACTCCGTATTCCACTAAGCCTAGTGTCCTTTTTACGTGCTTACTTATAAACAGCTACTCGTTGATTCGAAGAATCTGTGATATAGATGTTATCATTACTATCAATAAACAATCCGTTAGGTAAAGCAAACTGAGTATTCAACTCTCCATTTCCACCGAATGCAAACACTTGCTTTCCTGTTTGATCAAACCCATAAATAGTGTGCGTCAAGTTACTCACTCCGTACACAATTCCCCTTGAATCAATCGCGATGCCTCTGGGATTAACAAATACTGAATTTTGTTGATTTCCATCCGCTGTCCCGTTGATTATACGTATGAACTTCCCTGCTTTATCAAACTCCTGAATCCGTTGGTTTCCAGTGTCCATTACATATATGTTTTCATCTTGATCAATTGCTACACCATTTGGAGCTCGGAACTGATTCTGTTTTATACCAGGTTCTCCAATTTCCATGAGCTTTTTCCCATTTATATCAAAAACAAGAACTTTACTTTTCTTGATGTCTGTCACATACACTTTATCGTTTTTGATTCGGAAACTTCCAGGCGCTTCTATAACAGTTTCCTTCGGATCTTTCTCAGCAAAATAGTTAATAAACTTACCTTTACTGTCAAAGATAGAAATACTACCATTATACAAATCTGAAACGTAGACGTTTCCTTGAGTATCTCCAGCAATCCCATATGGGAATTTGAATTCTCCAGCACCCTCACCTTCTTTACCAAACTTAAAGATTGGAGAACCCGCAATATCGAAGACTTGAACACGTTTATTGTTTGTATCAGTAACATAGATGAACGAATTGATTTCCGCGACATCCATCGGCTTGTTAAGCGCTTCTTCGCCGAATCCTCCGTAAATCATAAAGCTGAAGACTGGAGGAGCATTTTTACTAATTGTTCTTGCCGCAATGGCGATTGGATTAACACGAATTAGAAACAAGGCTATAAAAATAACTGAAACTAGAACGAACGTTGCCACCATACTTAGGTATGTTTTCTTTTTCTTCAAGAAGATCCCCCCCTTCTATTACTTTTGTACCCGGTCTAGGGCCGTTACAGCATCTTTAAACAAAGGATCATATGAGAGTGCTTCTTTGTAGATGTTTATCGCAGCATCTTTTTGCCCCTGGGCTTCTGCAACTCTACCCGTTTCGTAAATAATATCAGCACTTCCTGGCAATAGTTTGTTGGCTTGTGACAAGGAAACAGATGCTTCTTTGTACATTCCTAATGCTCGATAAGCTACCCCTTTTTGCATATGAGCTTTATAGTCTTTCGGCGACAGTTCAACCGCTTTTTGAAATTTTTCGAGTGCCTCATTATTTCTTTTTTCTTTCAGCATCACAAGCCCAAGGTTGTAATACCCATCAAAGTATTTTGGATCGAGGAGAATTGCTTGATTCAATTCTTGAATTGCTTGTTCATTTTTTCCTTGCAGATAATAGGTATACCCTAATTCAACCCGGGTCTTAGGATCCGTCGGTTTGGCTTGGACCTGCTGTTTAAGGAACTCAAGTTGTCCATCCACCCTTTTCGTATCCAGTCCATTCCAGAAGTAAGTTGTTCCAACCCAATACCACCCTCCTACACTGATCACCAGCGTCAGAAGTATCAATACTACACTTTGCAGTCTTGTAAAACTATCATTTTTAGCTTTTTTCCCTTTGCCAGGAGTTACAATACTTGGCGGTTGCTGGCTTACGATTTGGTTAGTGGTTGTCATCATAAATCCCCTCCATGTCCATGATTACTTTTTCTTTGGTTTTCCTCCACCATGGCAGTTAGCACATATCTGGGTGTGGCAGTTATAACATAGTTCAGTGATTTTGGGGTTTTCGGGAAGTGTTATAGGATGACCCTTCCTCCAATTGTTTCTTGAGTGCGTACTAGGATGACATGAGCCGCAAGAAGTTTTCGTGACTGCGGAAGTCCCCGTTGGTTTATTTTCATGACAGATGAGACAACTGTCTTTGTCTTTTACCGCTAAGGTCCCGTGATTCTGCTGGAAATTCTCATCATGGCTTACTGGACGTTTCCCGTGACAATCCTTACAAAATGTGTTCGCTTTCGCATAGTTACTAACAGAGATTGTGGTTGGCTTTCCGCTATCATTGAGAAGAAACTGCTTGGACGCACTCTCACTCCCTTTGGATACCTCGACGGGATCCTTACTCATATAGGAATGGCAATCATCACAGGCTTTAATATCTTTAGCTGCCAAGGTTCCATGAGTCGATATCTTAAAGGCCTCTTCCTTGTGATTAGCAGGAACCATCGAACCGGTATGGCAAGCACTGCAATTCAAGGGCGCTTTGCGTAATTTGTGGCAGTTCATACAGACATCCATATCGGGTCGAATGTTTTTCACATCGGCCATGATACTTTTTCCAATGGTATCATTCCATTTTGCGTAATCCGATCTGAAGGTCACTTGTTTTTCCGCGATATTTCCATGAGCAACGCCCGTATGACAGAGAGTACAACTCACGCCCGCTTGCATATGTTTGTCATGCGGGATAATAAGATCACCCGAAGGGGTTACTTTCCGTGTTTTCATATCGTGGCATTGAATACACGTTGCGTCAGGGATGGGTGTCGTGGTTGTAATGACAATTCCATAATTACCGGTTAGAGTTGCAATCCACTCTTTGATGTTAAAGAGTTTATATTTGACCTTTTTCACGGTTCCCGGTTCAACATGGCAGGCGACACAGGCAACCTGATTGTGAGACGAGGCTTTTAAGGTGTAAAACTCGGGCTTCATCGAGTGGCAGGAAGCGCAATACTCAGTGCTGGAGGTTTTCTCAAACGTTCCCCAGAAGAGGGCTACGACACCAACAAGTATGAAAAGAAAGGTGAGTAAGATATTTTTCTTAGTGAGTATAATGCTCAAGAAGTGGCCCCCCTTCCTTATAATTTCTCCAAGGGGCATCCCTTATCGAAGGTTGATCTGAGGTTTGAACTTGGGATAAATAGGTTACCTATCGAAGAACGCAGGCCCTAAGTTATCTTGATGACACTGATTGCAAAACGTTTTAGGACGTTTCTCCCAGGGAAGCGGTTGATTGAGGTCGTGGCAGACTACGCAGCCTTTGGCGGAATCTCGAGGCAATTTTGTGTGATTATAAGTCCAGGAATCACCATGAACGGCACCCGAGGCTACATGGCAATCATTGCAGAAGCTGTTATTTCTCGCATAGCGGGCCATCTCCCCGTCTTCTTCTGTCAGCTTTTTCCCCTCGATGTTCGTGTAATCGTGACATTCCTCACATTTTTCTACATTCAGAACGGCTTCCTTACCATGATCCTTGATCCAGCTTTGTTGCACGGTATGCGAGGTGGGGGTCTCCATTTTTTCATGACATCCGACACATTGAACTGGGCCTTCCTTGCGTTCTTCATGACAGGCAACACACTCCTTCATCCCAATACGTAGATTCTGCGGTATCATCTCTGCTGCGGCCATTTGGGATGTCCATTGATCGAAGTCGCCACTGATTGTCCGATTTCTCTCTGCAATTCGTCCATGCATCGTGCCTTGGTGGCAATCCATACACTGCACTCCGACCCCATTGTGCTGAGCATGAGGTACGTTGAGATCATTCTGTGGCGTGATGGTTCTTTGGAAAGAGTGGCACTCTAGACAAATCTTGTCCGGCACCTGAGTGCGAATGACGACCGGTAATTCATAGGTCTTGTTTCGTGTTAGGTTCGTCCTAAATATCATACGGACCAGCGCTAGAAGCGGGTGTTGGAAATCCGAGACAACATGGCAAGTCACACACGGCACTTTGTTGTGGGAGGAGACCTGCCAGGTCATGACTTCGGGACGCATCACATGGCAACTAGCACAAAATTGGGTTGAATTCGTGACCCTATCGATACCTGAAATCCCAAGGATCATCAGGATTAGCACTAGTGAGAACATTAGAATCAATCTTTGCCAGGCTTTAGTAGGTGATTTGGCCATTTTTAAACCAGTGACAGGTATTACAGGTGACCGGATTGACTCCTGGAAGTTTCTTAACGGGAGCCGCGGGATCCAGTTTTGGAACTTCGTGGCAAACTAGACAACCATCGGGTTTTTTAGCCTTAACAACCGTTGAGTGAGCTGGTAACCACTGTTGTGGATTCGCTAAATGTCCAGCCGGACGTTTCTCATGACAAGGAGCACACAAGGTATTATTGCGGGCATAATCTTGAACGGTTGTTTGGTCCGTGATCAAGACTCGATCTCGTTCCCTTGAGTGACAACTGGCACAATAACGTATATCTTGAGCGGCCACGACTCCATGGGTTGTACCCCAGGTTTGGTCAACGTGGCTATTCGGAGTTTTGATGGCCTTATGACAGGGTGCGCAGCGCACTGGAGCTTGTAAATCGCTCTTTTTGGCTGCCGTCACTGCAACGGCCGGAGTTAGCTGTCCATCTGAGGTGGCTGCCTTCTTGGCTAAGGCTGCGTTCTCAGCAACTTTTTGTTGTTCAGTTTTACCGAGACCCTGATTTTCTTCCCAAGGTTTCTTACCAACATTGACCTGTTCATGGCAATCCAAGCAAGCTTCCATGGTTGTTTTCGACGCATCAAATTTGCTCATGGTTTGGGCCTTGGCGGAAGTCCAGGACGCAAAGTCCGCTTTCTTATTCAGACCCCGTTCAGCAATATAGGCGTGTGAGACTCCTCCATGGCACGCAGTACAGGTGATATCATGCTTTAAGTGTTTATCATGAGGAATGTTGATATCCCCCGTTGCTGTCGTGACACGCGCGGTCGAATGACAACTTTCACAAACTTCGGTCTTAACTGGATCGGTTGCTACGATTTGTTCGGGGACACCCCCCGTAAAATGCTTAACTATAAAGTATGCAATCTTTAACTTATATTTAAAATAATTTCCAATTCCCTCTCCAGCGTGACAAGACACACAACTAATTTTCGAGTGAGAGGTCACTTGCCAGGTAGTTGCCTCGGGTGCCATTTCATGACAACTGATACA
>DHWG01000011.1:0-4982 GCA_002413075.1 Desulfosporosinus sp. UBA5188
ACAAAGGAGAGGTGTTGACTTGGAAATGTATGAGCGAATTATTGGTCAGACACTTAGTCAGATGACAAAGTTGATTCTTGCTACAGCAAGTCCCTTGCAATACTTTATCGACTCCCCAGGCGTAACCCATGTTCATTGTCTGGGACAGGCATATATTGCTTTAGAAAATGATGGAAAAGAGGATGTCGTCAAATTATTCAAGGTTCATCACGCTTCGCTAACCAAAGGTTTATACTGGGCTGACCGCGGTTGGAAAAACGTCAACCATTTTTACAGCCATCCTGATAAGCAGGGCATCATCCGCTGGCCGGGTGCAACGGCTGAGTGCCAATACTATTTCAATAGGGCTTTCACTTATTTCCCAAGGAACGTTGATAAAGGCATGTTCTTTTTGGGAGCGGCTCTACACATAGTTCAAGACATGTGTGTACCACACCATTCCTTGGGGATTGTTTTCGATGGACACAAAGAGTTCGAAACGTGGGCGACTGAAAATTGGGCGAAGTTTCCTGCAACAAGTGGTATGTATTCGCCATATACTCACCCAGCCCAGTGGATCGATCATAATGCGAACATTTCTGGTCCTCTGTATCCTTTGGTATCTTTGGCAGAAGGGTGTTCTGAAAAGAGCTATAATAAAGCGTCAAAAATATTAATCCCTCTGACAATCGCCACGTCAGCGGGTTTTTTGAATTTTGCCCTTGAAAAATTAGACAGTTTAAGGTTACAACTTGCGTAAAGTTGAGCTTAAGTTTGCGTTTTTCACTTTAAGCCTTGTACAAAGGTCAGAACATAAGGATGTTCGGAGGGAGCGCCAGTGTTGAAACAGTTAAGGATTCTCGTCTTTTCTGCAGGGTTTGGACATGGACATTTCAGGGCGGCAGAAGCTGTGATTGAAGGTCTACATATGAAGGAACCTTATGCAGAAATTATGCATCTGGATTTTGGCGATTTACTAAGTAAAAGGTTTAACACTATGGCTAAAAACGTTTACATTGAGATGATTAAACATACCCCAAAGCTCTGGGGGAAATTATATTATAAAACAGCTAAACTTCATCCTGAATCAATGATCCAACGCTTTTTGAAACAATTGGGACGCAGTGATTTCCTTAAATACATTCAGGCCTTTGCCCCAGATCTTATTGTCTGTACCCACCCAACAGTCTCTTCAATCCTAGCCCAGCTGAAGCTTGAACAAATTCTTCAGATTCCTGTCACCACTGTCATTACGGATTATACTGTGCACAGTCACTGGTTCCATCCAGGCGTAGATTGCTACATGGTGGCTTGCGAGGAGGTTAAGGTAAGCTTAGTGTCCTGGGGAATCAAAGAGTCATGTATTCTAGTAACAGGGATCCCTGTCAGCCCAAAATTTGAAGTAGACATGGACCGAGAGGTTATTGTAGCGAAGTTAGGCTTGAATCCAAAGATTCCCACTTTTTTAGTGATGGGTTCATATGGCGACTCGAAAAGCGCCAAAAGAATCTGCAAAAAGCTTGCAGATTCCCCAATTCCTGTCCAGTCTATTATTGTTTGTGGGAAAAATAATAAACTATATCACTCTTTAGGAGCGGTGATCGAGCAGTCATTAAACCCCATGGTACGTTTAGGGTATGTTCATAACGTAGAGGAACTAATGTCCGTTTCCCATTTGATCCTTACTAAGGCTGGCGGTTTAACGGTTTCTGAGGCGTTAACGAAGCACTTGCCGCTTGTTATCTTTAAGCCGATACCAGGTCAGGAGGAAGAAAATGCCCATTTCGTGCAACGAATAGGGGCAGGATATGTTGCAGGGACTGAAGAAGAAGTGGTCTCGCTTCTAAGTCATTTCTTAAGTAACCCTCAGGAAGTGGAGAAAATGAGAGAAAAAGCAGCTATAGCTTTACCAGGTCATTCCACAGAACGGGTTGTGGAGAAGATGCTTAAACTAACCATGAAATCAACCAAGGAACAAAAAGTGGGATAAATAAAAATATTAACAAACAATTAACATTCCGTTCATTCAGACTTTACAAAAATGCATTAGACTATAAATAGTCATCCAGGATCAAAATTAGTAAAGGAGGGCCTTTATTAGGGGGAGTTATGATGTGATTAAAGTGTTACTGATAGATGATGACGTACAAATCCAAGAACTTGTTCGGTTTAATCTAGAAAAAGATGGGGTTGCAGTTTTGACAGCCTCCAATGGCGAGCAAGGCTTAGATCTTGCCATGAGAGAAAAACCAGACCTTATAATCCTAGATCTAACACTACCTGTCATGGATGGCTATGATTTGTGTAAATTGCTCAGGGCAGAAAATGATACCGCAGACATCCCAATCATTATTCTAAGTGCCCGTGACGATGTAGCGGATAAAGTCGTCGGTCTTGAGCTAGGTGCTGATGATTACATCACGAAGCCTTTTAGCCCTCGTGAATTATCTGCGCGAATTAAGGCAAGACTAAGAGAAGGTCAACGGAGAAATGATCTTTCAAACGGTCCTTTGAGGTGGGGAACCTTAGAGATTGTCCAAGAAAGCTATATTGCAACCATAGCTTCAAAGCCGTTAAACTTAACCGTGAAAGAATTCGAACTTTTGGTACTCTTCGTCGTCAATCCCTGCCAAGTATTTAGCCGCGAATACCTAATACAGAAGGTTTGGGGCTACCTTTCCAGCACGGATAGTAGAACCCTCGATGTTCATATCAGCCATTTGCGCAATAAGCTAAAGGCATTAGGACCAGTGCTTGATTCAGTAAGGGGCGTAGGATACCTTTTTGCTCGTCGGGATTAAAATATATATTTAACGTAAACTTTACATGCTTTTCATAGAGACTTAACAAAGGTCAAGTATAATAAAAATTGTGTTCAGGGAATTTAAGGAGGAAATAAATTGTTTAAAACTAAATCGAAGATGGCACTTCTAAGTACGACTGTAATGGCTCTAATGGTCCTGACAGGGTGTGCACAAACTGCCGCTCCAACAACTCCAGGCGCTACAAACGTTGATAAGAAAACTATTTCTGCTGCAGGTTCAACAGCCCTCCAACCACTCGTTAAACTAGCTGCCGACGATTTCATGGCCAAAAATGCTGGGGTTCAAGTCAACTTAAGTGGCGGTGGATCTATGACGGGTTTAAACAATGTGGCCAGCGGTTCAGTTGATATTGGAAATTCCGACGTAGTTGTGACACCGGAACTAAAAGATAAAGGCTTGATCGACCACGAGGTTGCGGTGGCACCTTTCCTGAATATTGTTAACAAAGATGTGACGGTTGATGACTTAACTAAAGCTCAATTAGTCGATATCTATACCGGAAAGATCACCAACTGGAAAGAGGTTGGGGGAAAAGACTCTAAGATATCGATCATCGGACGCGCTAAATCTTCGGGTACCCGTGCGACTATGGTTAAAATCGTACTAGACGGTAAAGAGTTCACTGATGCAGCGGCTGCCCAAGATTCCAATGGTAATGTCCTCACTGGCGTGAGCCAAACTCCTGGAGCGATCGGTTATATCGACGCAGCCTACTTGAAAGACACCGTGAAGGGTCTCAAGTACAATGGCGTAGCGTACAGCTCAGAGGCTGTAACGAGTGGCAAATATCCAATATTTGCCATTGAACACATGTATACCAAAGGGGAAGCGACTGGTACGGTAAAAGCTTTCTTAGACTATATAGTAAGCCCTGAATTCCAAGATAAAAATGTTGATAAAGCTGGCTTTGTAGCAATCAGTAAAATGAAGAAATAACATAAAGCTCATCAAATTGGAAGCTTTTCAAAAGGTAGGAGCAAGGTTATTCCTTGCTCCTACCTTTAATTTTAACCTAAACTTTACATTCCCTTAATGAATAATTTACACAAATGAGTTAAAATATTGACATACATGACTCTTTGATAGTTAAATAGAGACAAATAGTAGAATAGTAGAAGCTAAGAAGTATAGAGAATATCTGGAGGTGTAACAGGTTGCCTCACCGTAAGACTTGGGTGTATTTTAATGACCGCTTAGCGCGTTATTTATTCATCAGTAGTGCCGTTTTAGTTTCATTAATTATTTTATGCATTATTTGGTTCGTAGGGATGCAGGGTTTAGCAACATTTCGAGAGGTCAGTGTCATTGAGTTTTTCACTAGTAGCAAATGGAGTCCTGACACGGGTCAGTTCGGTGGTCTCACTTTTATAGCGGGTTCGCTTGGGACGACGGTCATTGCCATCCTACTTGGTGGACCACTAGGACTTGCTGGGGCAGTCTTCTTAGCGGAGATAGCGCCACCTTGGGTCCGCTCTTTTATGCGCCCGGCGACGGATCTTTTTGCAGGAATACCGTCGGTCGTTTACGGATACGTAGGACTTACAATCATTGTGGGTTTTCTGCGGAAGTCCACCCACTCATCGACAGGTTTTGGTATCTTGGCAGCAGGGATTGTCTTAGCGATCATGATTTTGCCAACGGTCATAAGCCTATCAGAGGATGCTTTACGCTCTTTGCCAGGAACCTATAAAGAGGCTTCCCTTGCCTTAGGGGCAACTCGCTGGCAAACAATTCGAAGGGTTCTTGTACCTGCCGCTTCGCCTGGAATCCTAACAGCCATCATTTTAGCGATGGCTAGAGCCATCGGGGAGACCATGGCAGTACAGATGGTCATTGGTAATTCGCCCCGCTTCCCCGGGTCCTTAGTCAGTCCTACGTCAACTTTAACCAGTAACATAGTGATGGAAATGGGGAACACTCCGTTTGGCTCAACCTGGAATAATGCCTTATTTCTGATGGCATTCATTCTTCTGATCATAGCCCTTATTCTAATTATTCTTGTGCGAACAGCTGTGCGAAAGGGGGCGGTCCGTTGAAAGCACGTCAAGCCGATCGTTTTGCCAGTCTTATGCTTTGGGTAGGGGCCATAGCCATTATTGCCTTATTGGTCGCTTTTTTAGGACTGATTCTAGGACGGGGTCTACACTATTTGACCCCTGCATTTTTTAATGGTCCAGA
>DHWG01000011.1:5080-12056 GCA_002413075.1 Desulfosporosinus sp. UBA5188
CTCTTTTCTCTACCCGTGGGGTTGGGTGCCGGAATTTACCTAGCGGAATACGCTCCACAAAACAAATTAACGGATCTAATTCGCTTAAGTACAGAGAGCCTTGCTACAGTGCCGTCCATAGTTTTTGGGCTCTTTGGCATGATCGTTTTTGTGAATATGCTGGGTTTGGGGTTCACGATCTTAGGAGGTTCCGCCACTCTGGCGTTACTGAATTTACCCATCTTAGTCCGCGTAACCGAAGAATCCCTGCGGGCCGTGCCTAGAAGTTACCGGGAGGCCAGTTTAGCGTTAGGCGCTACGATGTGGCAAACCTTACGTAAGGTCATTTTACCAACGGCTCTACCAGGGCTTATAACCGGGATAACCCTTGTCGCAGGCCGGGCTTTGGGCGAGACGGCAATTTTGATCTTTACAGCGGGGATGAATGTTTCACGTAACTTATTTGACACGAATCCATTTGCTGCTGGAGAGACGTTAGCGGTGCATTTATTTGCAGCGAAGTCAAATCCGTTACCAGGAACAAACGCTGACCAAATTGCAGACGGGACAGCCGCACTGCTCATACTTATGGTCATAGTTTTCAATCTTTGTTTGACAATACCTAGCCGCTATATGCAATACCGACTCCTAGGGAAAAATAAGGAGTAGCACCAATTTAGTGCGTTATAAGGAGACATTGAAATGGACAAGATCGTGGTCAGTAACCTCGACTTCTTTTACGGTGAACAAAAGGCCTTGAGTAATATAAGCTTGGCTATGACGGAGAAAAGCGTGACGGCTCTCATTGGTCCCTCCGGTTGCGGCAAGTCCACTTTCTTGAGAGCGCTCAATCGGATGCAAGATTTAATCCCTAATGTGAAGATTTTAGGTCAAGTTAGGATTGATGGGCAGGACATCTATGCTGCTGACACTGATGTTGCTTTGCTGAGGAAGAGGGTGGGTATGGTTTTCCAGAACCCGAATCCATTTCCAAAGTCCGTCTACGAGAATGTCGCTTATGGTCCTCGTATCCACGGTGAAACAGACAAGAAAAGACTGAACGAGATCGTAGAGACAAGTCTAAATGGAGCCGCTTTATGGAATGAAGTCAAGGATCGCCTCCATAAATCAGCCTTGGGGCTGTCAGGTGGGCAGCAACAACGTCTCTGTATTGCTCGCCTATTGGCCGTGGAACCTGAGATATTGTTAATGGATGAGCCGACTTCGGCGCTCGATCCCATTTCTACCATGAAGATTGAAGAGTTAATTGCTGATTTAAAAAACAAATACACCATCATGATTGTAACTCATAATATGCACCAGGCCTCTCGCGTTTCAGATCGAACAGCGTTTTTCTTAAATGGAGAACTGATTGAAGAAGATGTTACAAGTATCCTTTTCACCCGACCAGCTAAGAAAAAAACCGAGGATTATATATCGGGTCGTTTCGGATAAGAGGAACTTACATTGGTGAAACGAGAGGAGGGCAAAAGATGCCTAGTCGCCAGAAATTTGATAAGGACTTGGTGGAACTGAGCTTAAATATTTTGGATTTAGGGAAGATGGTCGATCAGCGAATTGCTCTTTCGACAGAATCCCTATTGACCCAAAACATGGAATTAGCCGATACGATCGTTGTAGGGGATCTGGTGGTCAATGACCTACAAGCAATGATTGAGGAAAAATGTATTCTTCTGATTGCTACCCAGCAACCTTTCGCTCGTGATTTACGAAAGCTTGTAGCCAGCTTCAAAATTTCAATCTACTTAGAGAGAATGGGTGATTTGTCCGTTGACATGGCAAAAGTAACTCTAAGAATAGGTAAAGATACGTTTATCAAGCCCCTCATTGATATCCCAAGAATGAGCTCAATGGTGCAGGAAATGCTCAACAAAGGACTGAAAGCCTATATCCAGGAAGATTATGAGGCTGCCTCAACGATGGCCAAGATGGATGATGAAGTTGACCAAATCTATTCGAATGTTTATGAAGAATTGCGGGCCATCATGATGGCGACCCCCAATCATGTAACTCAGGCTAATTATTTGCTCTTTATCTGTCGTTTTCTTGAGCGAATGGGTGACTACTGTACGAATATTGCCGAAGAAATTGTTTATCTTGTTACGGCAAAGAGAATGAATTTAAACGAATAGGATCGTGGATTGATGGGTTCTATTCTATCTGAACGTGAAGAAAGATTCACTTACGCTCTAAAAGCCCTTGATAAGGGGCTTTTTTTGATTCGTTGTGACCTTTACGTCGTAAACTTAGTCCTATTAAATTTAAGTAAAAGAGGATAATCATGGATAATTTGCCGACTTTGTTGCCACACTAGATAATATCAAACAAAGTGAGGTGAGGGTATGAGACTACGCATGAGACACTGGGGGGTACTGACTATCGGATTGATTCTCAGTATGGCCATATCAGGGATTGCCTATGGGGCGTTGGGTGACCGTTTACTAAGTAAGGGTAGCAAAGGACCAGAAGTCACCGAATTGCAACAAAAATTGGCCCAGTTAGGTTATGCCATCGGAACGGCTGATGGAAGTTTTGGGACCAAAACAGAGTCGGCAATACAACGCTTTCAAAAGGCACGTGGTCTTACTGTCGATGGATTGGCCGGAACGCAAACCATCAATGAATTAAAGCGTTTATCCGGGCAAAGTACGAATTCAACAGGAAAAGCTGTTGGCACTAAGAGCGTTGAAACAAACCTTCTAGCGCGTTGCGTCAATGCCGAGGCACGTGGAGAGCCCTACGTGGGTCAAGTCGCCGTTGCAGCTGTTATTCTAAATCGGATTTCAGATCCCGCTTTTCCGAAAACGATCGCTGATATAGTCTACCAGCCACAGGCTTTTTCGAGTGTGGCTGACGGACAAATTAATTTGCCGCCATCGGCGGATGCCCTGCGTGCAGCTCAAGAAGCCGTCAGTGGATCAGACCCTTCTAAGGGGGCCGTCTTCTTTTTCAATCCAGCCAAGACTAAAAATAAATACATTTGGTCCCGTCCACAGATTATAAAAATTGGAAATCATATCTTTACGAAGTAGGGGGATTGTATGCATAGAAAATTATGGATCGGTGCTTTAACGGCGGCTTTGTTGATCTCCCTGGGCTGGGGATTTAATGAGTACCGCTTGGCGGGAGATTATCGTCTCGTCGCAGAAAATAATAACCATCGAGCTTTAATCGATTTCTCAAGTCATCTTGATCAATTGGAAACAGACATGGCTAAAGGAAATGTGGCCAGTAACCCCACCCAAAAAATTCTCTACCTCAGTCAAATATCAAGTAAAAGCGATGCAGCGCTCAAGGATTTTGCCCAAATTCCTGCTGAGCAGGCTGGACTTAGTTATATCGGTCAGTTTTTAGTCCAAGCTGGTGAATTTTCCAGGACATTGACACAACGAATTGCCGCTGGTGGGCAGTTATCTGCCCAAGAGGATAAGACATTAAATGATTGGCATGAGCAACTTATGCCGATCAATCAAAAAGTTCAAGATTTAATTGTTAGAATGGACACAGAAAATTTAGTTTGGACAGATCCTGCTCCAACGCTTAGGCAACGGCTTGGGTTTGGGGGCACTAAAATTGCAGAAGCCGCTGCGGACGGTTCTGAAATCCCTGCAAAATCTGTGAGATCTGGACTTGACCAGTTGGATGCGAGTCTTCAAAAACTTCCTCCCTTTACGTATACTGGTGAATTTGCCACACGCGTTGTGCCAAAGCCACTAGGACTTCCAACGGGTACAGTAACCCAGGATCAAGCACAAGTTATAGCCCAGGAATTTTTAGGCAAGGTAGGCTATAACAATAGTACTCCAGTCTTCTCGGCGAATTCACAGGGACTGCTGGGTGGGTATACGTGGAACTATAAAGAAGCGTATCTAGACGTTAGCCAGCAAGGCGGGGTTGTTACCTTTTACAGGGATCAGCGTTCTATTGAACCGAGGAAATTGAGCCAGGAAGACGCCACAGCCAAAGCCAAGGCGGTTATGATATCGTTAGGCTGGCAACTGGTGTTAACTTCAAGCGAGGACTTCGGGTCCTATGTTCAATATGATTTCGTTGCTGAAAAAGAGGGTGTAAGGATTTACCCAGATAAAGTAAGGCTCATGATCGCTTTGGATAACGGCCAACTTGTAGGATTTGATTCGGTTCCCTATTACTCGTTCCATCAAGCCCGAAATTTTCCACCTAAAATAACCATGGAACAGGCAGTTAAGAAATTGCGTCCCAATTTCCAGGTAACAGAGAAACGCTTAGCGGTCATTGCAAAGAGCGGAAATCAAGATGTGTATTGTTATGAATTTCGCGGTAAGTATCAGGGTGAGGAATATCTCTTATACTTAGATGCGGCAACGGGTGCCGAAGAGAAAATCCAACGGATTCTCAAGACGCCACGCGGCGAATTCATTCAGTAAAAATAAGCGAGTAAGAATAAGCGAGAGGAAATAGTTTCCTCTCGCTCTCTTGCATTATTGACGAGTGTCCCTGCAGGTAAGAATGTTGAGAAGGACTCAAGAAAGTATAATTTTCTGGCGGGTAAAAAAGGTGTTTGCGTAAGTTAGAGAGAATAGGCACAATATGTATTTTTGCGTATTGTTCGTGAAAGCGGGGTTATCCAATGAAAGTTACGCCATTTACCTTAGAAAGATTCTTTTCTCAAACAGAATTCGACGTACGTTATAATCTTGCGACGAGTGCGATTCAGGCTTGGTCGTTGCGCGAGCTTCTTAGCCTTGCCAATGACCCGGATTTGCAATTCAGTCTTTTTGCGACGCGTCTCGGCTATACAGAACCTCAGGGAAACCTTGAGCTCCGTCAGGAAATATCTCGTCTCTATCCCGCCCCGACCGATCCCGATCCCGATCTCGTTTTTGTGACGATTGGCGCTATTGAGGCCAATTATCTCCTGTTAAGTAGCTTGCTTGAGCCGGGTGATCGGTTCATCGTTCAGACCCCTTGTTACCAACAGCTGTCTCAAGTTGGCATAGACTTAGGGGCAATCGCTTTACCTTGGCACTATAGTGAAGATAAGGGTTTTGATATCCAGGAATTTGAAGCTCTTTTAGAACAAAAACCAAGGCTTGTTATGTTAAATACACCCCATAATCCCACAGGCTTTGCATTTTCTCCGGCTGAAATGAAGAAGATCGCGGACTTATGTTTGGAACGAGAGATTTATCTCCTTTCAGACGAAGTTTATCGTGAACTCGGGGAGACTCTTTCACCCTCCATGCGTGACTACTCATCCCAAGCAGTCAGTATTGGGAGCATGTCCAAATCCTATGGTTTAGCCGGCCTTCGGGTGGGTTGGATGGTGGCCCCTCCTGAGATCATTGCTCGATGTACGTTAAAACGTGATTATACGACGCTTTGCTGTCCCTCAATTGGGCAACAATTAGCGCTTACAGCACTCCGGCATCGGACCAAAATATGGGATCGTAATCGTCAACTACGTCTTCGAAATATTACTCTGCTTGAAGAGGCTCTCATGGAAGCTCCGACCCTCAGGTGGAAAAAACCGGAGGCAGGTGTGGTCGCGTGGGTGGATTATACTTCTGAAACTCTTTCCGAACAATTGGGCTGGGAACTACATAACCGAGGTGTCCTTGTGGCACCAGGGATCTTTTTCGGGCAAGAGGGACACTTCCGTTTAGGGTTCGGAGGAAATTCCGGTGAGCTTAAAGCGGGTTTAGCGATCCTGGTGGATTACTTTAAAAAAGGGTAAAATAGGTGAATGAAATGAGCAGGCCAGTGCAAAAAAAAGTGACCCTCCAAATCAATGGAACACAGAAATATCCAGAGGGGCATGAAGACCAGCAGGAAGTGATCACTGGGGGAATGTTTTATGAGCGAAACGGAGTTTTCTATGTGGTCTATAAAGATTGTGCGAGTGAAAGTACCGGCATTGAGGGCAGCACAACGTTTTTAAGCGTAAAAGAGGGACTGGTTGGGTTAAATCGCAAGGGCGCGGTCAATAATACTCAGGAATTCAAAAAAGATGTCCTTAATAGAAGTATTTATGCCACATGTTTTGGAAAAATATGGCTAAGCGTTATGCCCCATCTGGTAGAATGTGACTTGACAGTTAGTGGGGGACGTATTAGTCTAGAATATGATCTTTTTGTGGATGATAAATTGGTCAGCTATAATAGGTTGCTGTTAAACATAAAGGAGGATATCCCCCAATGAGTCTCTATGAGCGTATAAAAAAAGAAGTGACAGATCAATTGGAACAAGCCGCACAAACTGCCAAAGCGGTCGGAGAGTTGAATTTCACCGAATTGCCAAGTTATGTTTTGGAAGAACCGAGGGAAAGGGAACACGGAGATTTGGCAACAAATTTAGCCATGGTGTTGGCCAAACAAGTGAAACGTTCACCTAGGGATATCGCCACGACACTCATTAAACACCTGGACACGACAGGGACATGGATACAGTCCTCTGAAATTGCCGGGGCTGGCTTTATTAACTTTCGCTTAAATCCGCTCTGGCTTACGGATGTTATCAAAGAGGTGATTAAAGCCGGAAACAGCTACGGCCAAGTGGATCTTGGTAAGGGAGAGAAGGTTCAGGTCGAGTTTGTGAGCGCAAACCCCACGGGGCTACTACACATGGGCAACGCCCGCGGTGCAGCACTGGGTGACAGCTTGGCTTCGTTACTCTCTATGGCAGGCTATGATGTTTCCCGAGAATTTTATATTAACGATACCGGGAATCAAATCCATAATTTTGCCTTGTCACTGGAATCAAGGTATCTACAACAGCTCGGTCAGGATTGTCCCTTCCCAGAAGGTGGCTATCATGGAGAAGATTTGATTGAAACGGTTAAGGGACTTATTACCAAAGTAGGGGACAAGTACCTTACGGTGGAACCTGAACTTCGACGCGAGTTTCTGATACGATATGGTTTGGAAGAAAAAATGCAGGATATCAGGGAAACCCTTCAGGATTTTGGCGTGAACTATGATGTTTGGTTTAACGAACA
>DHWG01000011.1:12260-14888 GCA_002413075.1 Desulfosporosinus sp. UBA5188
TTTGGCGATGAAAAAGATGAAGTGGTGATTAGAAGCAATGGAACGCCGACCTATTTTGCAGCTGATATTGCTTATCATCGCAATAAATTTGAACGTGGATTTACTCGTGTTATTAATATTTGGGGGGCCGATCACCATGGACATGTGGCTCGGTTAAAAGGGGCAATGTCTGCCTTTGGGTATGACAAAGATAATCTTCAAGTGATCTTAATGCAACTCGTGCGACTCATACGAAACGGAGAAGTTGTGAAGATGTCCAAACGTTCCGGACAGTACATCACGTTACGTGAGCTGATGGACGAAGTTGGCAAAGATGCAGCGCGCTTTTTCTTTAGTTTGCGTGATCCTGACTCGGCAGTGGACTTTGATCTCGATTTGGCGAAAGCGCAGTCCTCAGATAACCCTGTTTACTATGTGCAATATGCGCATGCCCGAATGTGTAGTATTTTGCGACAAGCGTTGGAACTAGGGGATACTGGAAAACCTCCCAGTGATGACGATTTAAAACTCCTAAACAGCACGGAAGAACGGGATCTCCTCAAGAAGATGGCTGACTTGCCGAGCGAGGTGACCATTGCTGCACGTCTTATGGAACCCCATCGCTTAGCCCGTTATGTCCTCGATTTAGCTGCCCTCTTCCATACTTTCTATAATAGTCAGCGCGTGCTTGTTGATAATGAGGGTCTGCGCAGAGCTCGCTTGAGCTTAGTCGGTGCCGTGAAGCAAATCATTAGCAATGTGTTGGGAGTTCTAGGCGTGTCGGCTCCGGAAAAAATGTAGTATGGAAAATATTACTTTGTGTCTAAAGCGACGACAGGCAGGAAACATTTAAGGGTGGGCCGAATATAGTTATATTCAAATCGACGAAAGGTGGTGGAGTTGTGACCCACTCTTTAACCAGTAATGACAAGCCAACAGAAGCAGATATAGCTTATGAGGTACTGAAAGCTCATGGTGACCCCATGCATTATCATAACTTAATCGAAGAAGTACTCCTGCGCTTAGGTATTTCTCAGGAGGCCATTCGGATTGCAGCCGCACTTACGCAGATCAATCTAGACACTCGATTTACGTTTCACGGACGGGGTCAATGGGGTCTGAAAGTCTGGGAGGCGGCGAAAACACCGAAGCGTCAAGCACCGACCCACTTGAACAAAGTGTCGGATGATGAAGAAGATAAATCGGATTCAGACGAATTGGATGAAGAAGCCTTAGATGAAGATGACTTAGGAACCAATGAAGCGTTTGATGAGACGGATGAGGGACAGCGCGGAGAAAAATGGTAGGTTATTTGTTATAGGACAATAAGGAAGCTGACTAGGCCGCTCATGTAAGCTGCGTTCTTAAGTTATGCCCTTTATCTTGACATCCTTTGCAAGTCTAGCTAAAATAGAACAATGGGATAAAGAAACTTAGCTAGACACCTATTGAGTCGTCGCCCGAGTTTTACCTAACCACAAAACATAGGTCTACTGACAGGAAAAAATAAAGCTAGTGCGGTTCTCGGACTAGCTTTTTTTATGTGTTTTCTTGCAGTCGATGAGTCAAGTAACTCGGTATACATTTAAAGGTCTGAAAGGAAATGGTAAAGCGCATGACAAAATTTATATTTGTAACGGGCGGCGTTGTGTCTTCCCTTGGAAAAGGAATCACCGCAGCATCCTTGGGTTGTCTTCTTAAAAATAGGGGTTTAAAAGTGGCCATACAAAAATTTGATCCCTATATTAATATTGACCCCGGAACTATGAGCCCTTATCAGCATGGTGAAGTCTTCGTGACTGATGATGGGGCAGAGACAGACCTAGATTTAGGTCACTATGAACGTTTTATTGATGTACCAGTTTCTAAAAATAGTAATGTGACAACAGGGACTATTTACTGGTCAGTCATCCGCAAGGAACGTAAAGGAGATTATCTCGGAGGGACCGTTCAAGTCATTCCGCATATTACCAATGAGATTAAAGAACGAATTTACCGCGTGGCGCGGGAGAGTCACCCTGATTTCGTGATTACCGAGATCGGTGGAACCGTTGGAGATATTGAATCTCTGCCATTTCTGGAAGCAATTCGGCAGATGAAAAATGATATTGGGCGAGAGAATGTCATTTATATACATGTTACGCTAGTCCCCTATTTACCTATGTCGGGGGAATTGAAAACAAAGCCAACGCAGCACTCTGTGAAGGAATTACGGGGAATCGGTATTCAACCAACTATTATTGTTTGTCGCTCAGAGAGAGCGCTTTCCAATGATATGAAAGAGAAATTGGCCCTACTCTGTGACGTTGACTTGGAAGCTGTAATTCAGGCTTTGGATGCGTCGACCATTTACGAAGTCCCTCTGAAGCTCCAAGAAGAAGGGCTTGATGATATTGTTCTTCGCCGCTCAGGCATTGAGGCACCTCCGGCCGATATGACAGCCTGGAAGGCTATGGTAGAGCGAATTAAATCTCCAACACGGGAGATGGAGATTGCGATTGTTGGAAAATACGTGGAGCTGCCTGATGCTTACTTGAGTGTTGCTGAGGCTTTACGGTCAGCAGGGACAGAGCATGGGGCGAAAGTAAACGTGCGTTGGGTAAATTCAGAGACGCTTGAAGAAGAAGGCGTGGAGAAATACCTAAAAGG
>DHWG01000127.1:0-319 GCA_002413075.1 Desulfosporosinus sp. UBA5188
GGCTATGTAACCTTTTGGGGGAAGGCAAATGGGATTTGTGGGGAGCTACTCTGGGAAAGGCGAAATCCCGCGTGAACACCCGTCCTGCACCTGGATAAAACTCCGTCTAAGGGAAGATTTTCCACAAACCTTGGTCATCGCCAATTCTCCTGGTTTGCCCCATGATGGTTCTTAGAGGGAAATCCCTCGAGTAGAACCCAATGGGAGGAGAAAAGGTATGAAAAAACCAGTAGACGACGAGCGTTCCAGGATTGCTTCGCTTCGGTATGAGGTGATTGCACCTTTGGTGAATCGCCCCTTGCCTCGCGGTGTCCAAAAC
>DHWG01000127.1:621-23713 GCA_002413075.1 Desulfosporosinus sp. UBA5188
TCATCGACATCCTATGCTCTCAAGAAGATCCAAATGAAACCGGACACCGTCATCGTACACTTCGACATCGACGGCACACCTCAACCACTACGCTTCAAGCTAAAGGACAACGCGATCAGGATAGAGCAGATCGTTTCCGTAACCGAGGATAAACTAGCGGGCAATAAGATGCTGTGCTTCAGGTGCCAGAGTGAGATCGATGGAGTGCTGAAGCCGTATGAGATAAAGTTTGAAGTACAGACCTGCAAGTGGTTTCTGTGGAAGATGTAAGGACAGCGAAAAGCCCTCAGCTTTAATTAGTTGAGGGCATCTTTTTTGTGCGCTATTTACTTTTTTTCCCTAGTATTTTTCCTATACGAGGTAAATACTGACATCAAACCTCTAATCCCTTGCGAGACAAGACCCGTAGCGATTCTGATCGGTAAAAAATAAGGGCTAATTCCCTGTGTATTATAGACCCTTTTTGGCCTTTGATTTTGGGTTTATTAGTGCCTGCTTTTCTATCAACATCGGCGTCAACATCGCACATGTACCGTTGTTGACGACTTGAAACCCTCAGACCTATATCCTGTACGACTTTGAGAGGTACCTATGAAAATATTTTCATTGTCATTTATCGGCTGTAACATATACCCTTTTCGAGCAATAAATTAAGGTGTATATAAGGTGCAATTTAGGTCGTAATTTTAACGGATTCCTTGAGCTAGTGAATCTCTCCAGGAATCCCATAAAACGAAATCTCCAATCCAATCTGCCACAAGGACCACAGCGACTCTGTTCTGCAATAAAAAATGTCTATTTGTCGTGTAGGTTAAGCTAAAGAAGTTTGCCGAGCTCAACTTTGAGCCCAGAGCATCTAGCATTTCACCGTACCTCTTAATATCCCGCATAAGATGCGCGTGCTCCTTCTTTACCAATTCCTAGTGCTGTCCTGGTAAGTGGTTGAAATGAAGAGATCACTCAGGGGGGAATACCCCTGAGTTAAGTACTGTGTAAGTCCCTTTTGCTCTGCCTTTCAGCTTTATCATTCAACTCTTGAGTTCTGATGTTTATGATATTTAACTGTCCGAGTTTTTTTATTTCCTTCATTAAATTAATCATAAATATTGTGCATTGTTGCCGCCTGCCTTTCATATTAGTATTAGCTTTTTTTACAAACAATAAAATTCTAAGTGCAAAATGGTCCGATTGAAGGAATAATGCATCGGCTGATTGGACCTATAATAATTGGTGAAGGCTTTGTGGATTCTTCTAAGGCATTTTACGTAATATACAAGTAATACACAAAAAGAGGATCAAAACAGCTTTATTACATGGTTATCAATTCTCCAAACGTTAATTTTAAGAATATATGCGAAACCCCCAAGCCTTTGTGGCTCGGGGGTTTTCTTTGTCAGTTTCAAGCCCATATAGATATTTTGTCCAGTGAGTTTTAAATTGAGTTAATTCACCATAAGTAAGTATAAGGCAAGTGAGGAGTGTGGTTTCTTATGAAAAGTGCTTTTACAGTATGGTGCTTATTACCAATCATTATAAGTGTATTTTACATAGTCTACTATTTTCGAAGTAAAGAAATTAATGACATGATCGCAGGATTATTAGGTATTGTAGGTTATATATTTTATCAAGTCATCATAGCGATTGCTTCCCCCGAAATCGTTACTGTGTATATCCTGCAGTTTTTTACGCCATGTTTTGTAATGTTGCTAATTGTCGGAGTCAAAGAAGGAAAGCGGGATGTTATTAAAGGCGCTGTCGGCCTATTTCTATTTCTATTTGTCATGGTCTTATTAAATTATTTTCTGACGTTGTAATGAACGAGTTTCGTCAATATATCATGACTGAGGGACAAACCAAATGCATATTCCGATTGACTCCCCCATAAGGTAAGACGTGTAGACTGGGGGGAGGCGGATGAGAATGAGACGAATCTGGGTTGTAAGTTTCAGACGACGTAATGGAGTTATCTTAGGTATCGCGCTTGGGCTTATAATGACAATAGCGATTGGATTGGGATTCAGTGGACAGGATGCAAAAATATGGAGTTGGATCGTGGGAAATAGAGTCATTGTGATCGATGCCGGCCACGGAGGCGTAGATCCAGGGGCTGTGGGCATAGGCAATGTCTTAGAGAAAGACGTGACCTTGGCCGTATCCAAACGCCTGCAAGCGCTAGTTCAGCAAGGTGGCGCTAAAACAATTATGGTCCGCGACGATGATACCGACTTAGGAACTTCCGTGGGACTTTTAAAGCGGAAAAGAGAGGATTTGGCACAGCGTATCCAGCTTGCTAAGGACGCTCAGGCTGAAGTTTACATAAGCATCCACGCAAATAGTTATCCTAACCCAAAACTGACTGGGGCACAAACGTTTTATCATTCGGATTCACCGGAATCAAAGTTATTGGCTCAATCGATTCAACAGGAGCTGAATGCTTTGACGAATGGCAAAAGGGTGGCTAAAGGAAATCAAGATATCTATGTTCTCAAAAAAGCGCATCAAGCGGCAGTAACCGTTGAACTTGGCTTTCTTACAAACGCTGAAGAAGAACAATTGCTGACAACACCAGAATATCAAGAAAAGTTAGCTATGGCCATCTATCAGGGTTTAAGTGTCCATTTTAGTAAACCGTAAGGGCTTGAGTGATATGTACACTGCGTCCTGGGCATAGGTCGGGAAGATACTCACGATTCAGTGAAATATTAAAGAAAAAGAGATTGTCGAAAATGATGTTTTAAGCAGGAAAACCAGTTCCTTTCGCGAATGTTCTAGTATATCTGAATAATACAGATTACGAACTAGGCAAACGACCCCTTTTGGAGGACAGAAAGGAATGGTTTTGTGGGTAATTTGCCAATTGTATTATTCTTACTAGGCGTTGTGTTCTTGATCCTCGGGTGGCGTTGGCAGAGTCCGCCTAGCGAAGAAGCTATGACCGCCTTAAAGGGGCTAGCGTATTTGAAAAGAGAAATTATTCGGGTTCAAAATCAAGTTCATAGCCTCGAAGACAAAATACAAACAACGCAACAAATTGAACTTAAGGAATCTCGCCTTAGAGAAATAGATACTACAGAAATAGAAACTAGAGAAGCAGAACGAATAAAAATTGAGCAGAATGAAAAAAGTAAACTTTATTCATTAAAGACCAGAGAACAAAGCCAAATTATTCGTGGAGATGGGGTAGAACCAAAACGTAATATCTCACCGAAATATCAAGAAGTATTAGAACTTGCGGCTGAGGGTCATCGTATACCCGAAATAGCTCAGCAATTATTGTTAAGCCAAGATGCCGTAATGATGGTTTTGCAGACGCAATCAAAAGGAGTTGCGAGATGAAGGTAACTCGTACATACTGGCTTGGTTTGGGCTCGGGGCTTATTTTGAGCGCCATGATAGCTTTGGTTCTATCCCCAGAACAAGGACAAGCTGTAACACTACCAACACCATCTCCTGTCCCATCGGTACAGCAACAAGAAACAACTCAGCCCCTTGCTCAACCCTCTCAAGACCAACCGCCGAATACGCCAAGTTCAACACCAACTCCAACCCCAACTACAACTGCGCAGGATTTTATTATTCCGAAAGGAACCAGCTCGGAAAAGATCGCGGACTTGTTAGTTGCCCAGGGCTTTATCAAGGATAAAGCGTCTTTTTTAGAGAGCGTTCATCAAATGGGGGTAGAGAGTAAGTTTAGAGCGGGGACGTTTACTTTGTCGTTGGGTCTTACAACGGAGGAATTGATTCGTAGATTACTAAAGTAAGGAACTTGCGTTACAACGCTCACTTTAGTGTATAGCACGTGGCAAGTGGTAACGATTAGCCCTCTTTGGAGTGGTGAGAATTCGTGTTTGGTGACGAGAGTTCTGTAAGACTGGACATTTCATGTGCACCGTCTTGCTTTGAATGAGCCGTAGCCAAACTCGTGGAAAATATACTTTCACATCTTTCGAATACGGCATTGAGCAATAGGGTAATTATGGTATAATGGGACAAAGGTGGGAGGCTAGAAAATGGAAAATAATGAATTTCAGGATCTAGTGATTAAAAAACTTGAAGAACAAGATAAATTTCAAAATTTTGTAATTAAAAAGCTTGAGGACAATGATAAATTCCAAGAGTTGGTAATAACGCATTTTGGGGAAATTCAAGGTCAATTTGGGGAAATCCAAGGTCAATTTGAAAAAATAGACAGTCGATTTGATGAAGTTTTTAAAAAGTTGGAAGACCACGATGCTCGGTTCGATCGTCTCGAAGTATTGGCAAATCAACATCATGAAGAACTTGAATTAGTTGCTAGGCAAGTGGAAAATCATGAAGTAAAAGACCTTTCTAAATCAAAATTTTATCTGGTAAAAGCACCAGATTAAAGATAAAGGTAAGGAACACAAAGGGATTAGAATCGCTGAATTAAGGCCTTCTCTGAGTTATCTACTTCCGTCAAAGAAGTTGGGGCTCTGAAGAGGCTTTTTACTTTAGGAACAAAGCCTGTGTCAGACTGTTTACAAATATATTTTCGAGTGAAAAAGTTTGTAAATTATTTTGCAAACTTTTTCTTTTTTGGGGGCACATTAATGCTAAAGGAAAATTGGTTTATATGAAGAACTAAAATAGGAGGCATAAAACAATGAAAAATAATATTATCAGGATTATTGGGGTCCCCATTGATTTGGGGGCAGGTACCCGCGGAGTGGATATGGGCCCTAGTGCAATTCGTAGTGCCGGCTTAAATGAGCGTTTAAAGCTGTTGGGGTGGGATGTAGAGGATTTCGGAAACATTGAGGTTCCGGTGCGGGAAACTCGTAAGATTAAAGACAAAAAACTTAGGTATTTGCCGGAAATTGTCGAGGTCAATCAACAACTCCATCTCATGGTGTCCGAGGCCATGAAGGAAGGGGTTATCCCCTTAATCCTCGGAGGAGATCATAGCCTAGGAATTGGCTCCCTTGCAGGCCTGGCGTCAGACGGACGTTGTTTCGGATTGATTTGGTTTGATACCCATGGGGATTATAACTCACTTGATACCACAGACAGCGGTAACATCCATGGGATGCCTCTGGCCGTGGCCAATGGAATTGGAGTGGAAGAACTAACATCGATTGGAGGGGATCAGAAGAAAATAAGGGAGGAGAATACGGTGATTATTGGTGCCCGTGAAATAGATCCCCAAGAGGCTAAAATGCTTCACCAATCCAAGATCACCGTGTTTACAATGCGTGATATTGATCAACTAGGTATGAAAGAAGTCATCTCCCGGGGTATAAAAATTGCTTCCAAAGAAACCGATGGAATCCATGTGAGTTTTGATTTAGATGTCATTGATCCTGAAGAGGCGCCGGGTGTCGGGACACCAGTTGTCGGTGGAATTACGTATAGGGAAGCACATTTGGCAATGGAATTCTTAGCCGATTCTGGCCATGTATCAAGTATGGATATCGTCGAAGTAAATCCCATCTTAGACAACCAGAATAAAACCGCCGAATTAGCGGTGAGTCTCATTTGCTCGCTTTTCGGTAAACGCATTTTTTAAAACAGAAAGAAACTTTTGTCCGTCGTCATACGTACATAGAGTGAGGGGACAATAAGAGTTAAAATAGAACTCGAGATAGGAGCCAAAGCGGTATGGAAGATGCCGAGATCATTCGGCAAGTACTAGCCGGTCATCACGAAAAATTTGCCGACCTAGTGGAGCGTTACCAGGCACCGCTCATACATTTTTTGCGGAGAACTCTCGGCGGTGATGAGGATGTTTTTGACTGTGCGCAGGAGGCATTTTTAGCGGCCTACCGTAATTTGAGTCGATACTCAGAGGAGCATCCGTTTCGTGCTTGGTTATACACGATCGCCCGAAATAAAGCCCTTGACCTTATGCGTAAGCGGCGAAGAGAAGTGCCGTTGATAGTCGATGAAAACCTGGTCGATCATCAACCTTTGCCTGAGGAGGTCTGGTTGGAAAAAGAACAGGCAACGATGCTTGCTGAGGTGTTAAAGGAGCTTCCGGAACATTACGGACAGGCACTCTATTTGCGATACCGTCAAGAACTTACGTACGAGGAAATAGCCTTGATCTTGGAGGTTCCAGTGAGTCGGGTCAAGACCTACCTCCATCGTGGAAAAGAAAAACTTCGTCAACACTTGGAAAGGAGAGAGATCATCCATGAAAGAGACCGACAAAGCGTTGTGGACTCAACTGTTCCAAGATAAGCCTATTCCCAGCAACGTCCTAGATCGTTTCCAAACACAGCTTATGTCTCAGATCATGGCACATCCTGTGGATTTTAAAGAGGAAATTCGCCTAGCCAAGCGCAGAAAGTGGGGCATCGGACTAGCTATTTGTTTATTGGCTGCGGGCTTAGCTTTTGGGGTATTAATATGGTTTGAACGCAATATGGTTTTACAATGGCTGAATGTGATATGGGTTGTGCTTTCTGGATTATCGTTTGTTTCTGCTCTTCAACAAATTGCGACCCGAATTGTAGAAAATATGTTACTCTTCAGGGAGTTGCAAACCGGGCTAAGTCTTCTATGGGGGGTTGTATCATGGCCAATACTTGGGGTATTGTCCGTTCTAGTAGTATTTAGAGGCGCAAATCAAATTCACCATGAAAAACCCTCTATCTAAAAAGCTTAGATTGGATTAAACTGTAAGCGTGACATGATTCGTTCATTGGGTCAGTTGAGCGACTAGATAGAGAAGAAAGATGGGATACCCCATGGATGCGATAAAGGAGTTCTTCAGGGATCAGGCCCAATATCTGCGCAAAGAAGTGTGGGAAGTTGCACATCAGATCGGGGAACATCCGGAGCTTGGATACAAGGAATATTTTGCCTCCGAGGTTTTATGCTGTTTTCTTCAGAAACATGGATTTGAAGTAAAACGTGGGATCGCCGGGGTGGAAACTGCCTTTTTGGCTCGATTCTCTGGGACAAGTCCTGGTCCTCGGATTGCTTTTATGGCGGAATACGATGCCTTACCCGGAGTGGGGCATGGTTGTGGTCACAACTTAATCGGCGCGGCCAGCGCTGGTGCAGCTGTGATTTTGAGTAAGAGCTTGGAACTAGCGGGTGAGATATTAGTGATTGGTAGCCCAGCTGAGGAAACCAGTGGCGCGAAAGTGACTTTAGTTGAACAAGGAATCTTTAAGGATATTGACGCGGCAATCATGTTTCATCCAGGTAGTCAAAACGTTCCTGTAATTTCCAGCCTAGCTTTGGATGCGTTGGAATTTACGTTTCATGGCCGAGCGGCTCATTCCGTGGCCGCCTCTAATTTCGGAATTAATGCATTAGATGCTGTTATTAATTTTTTTGTTGGAATCAACGCTCTAAAAAAGCAGATTCCCCATGATATGAAAGTTAATGGAATTATTACCGAAGGCGGTACGGCCCCAAATATTATTCCCGACCGAGCGGTTGCGCGTTTTTATATTCGGGCTAAAAAACGTAAAGACTTGGATGAATTGCGAGAGCAAGTGATTCGTTGCGCAGAAGGGGCAGCCACTATGGTCTCAGCAAAGATGACTTGGCAGAAATTCGAGTTTTCTTATGATGAGATGCACACGAATCTAGCGTTGGCAGCCTGTTTTTCTAAGAACCTTCAGCAGATGGGAATCCATCAAATTGCTTCTCCACAAACTGCGATGGGTTCTGTGGACATGGGAAATGTCAGCCGGGCCGTTCCGGCGATTCATCCCTATTTAACGTTAGGAACAGGCACAGAAGTTCCACATACACGGGATTTCGCCCAAGCAGCGCTTTCACCTGACGGGGAAAGTCTCGTTACGTTGGCAATGCTCACACTCGCCTTAACTGGCTGGGATGTTTTAAGTGATAAAAAGCTCTTGCAACAAATGAAGCGGGAGTTTTCAGTCAAGTGATCTAAAAGGGGCATTCATCATTAATACTGACAAAAGTGGGAAACATAAACCATATTATGAGTTATAAGAGGGAGAAGAACCCTCTTTTTTACTGTAACGTATTGAATTATTATACACAAGTATGTATAATTATAAATATAATTAGGCTTGATGGAGTTTCACTTCATCTCAGTTTAGCCAAACTATCCAAAAATAAAAAGGCCATATGCCCTGAAAATAGAGTTAATCCGGAGAATGGAGGGTCAAGATATGAAGGTTGGTGTTCTTGGGGCCACGGGGTATGCAGGACAGGAATTGGTCCGTTTATTAAAACGCCATGAGCAAGTTAACGATCTGTATCTCGCCTCATCCAGCGTAGCGGGGGAGGATTATGAGTCAGTCTATCCACACTGGAGTGGCCAAAACGTGGGCATCTTACAGGATGAAAACGTACCAGATCTTGACGTGCTTTTCTGTGCACTGCCTCACGGTTTGACGGCAGCGAGAACGCGTGCTTTCTTAGCGCGTAATATAAAAGTTATTGATCTGGGAGCAGACTTTCGGCTAAATGCTGCTGACGTTTATGAGGAATGGTATAAAATTAAGCACCCTGCCCCAGAGCTGCTTAAACAGGCTGCCTATGGTTTGCCAGAACTTTATCGTGAGCAAATTCGAGGGCAATCCTTAATTGCGAACCCGGGTTGTTATCCAACGGCAACCTTACTTGCACTAGTGCCCTTACTACGTAATAAATTGCTTCAAACAAAATTTTTGATCATTGATGCCAAGTCGGGTGTATCTGGGGCTGGGCGAGGTGTTTCAATCGGTACACACTATAGCGAAATTAATGAAAACTTTAAGGCCTATGGCGTTGGAAATCATCGTCATACTCCTGAAATAGAACAAGAGCTATCGAGGGCTGCAGGTCAAGCGCTCACCGTGAATTTTACGCCGCATTTGGTGCCCATGACGCGGGGAATGTTGGTCACGATTTATGCAGGGGTCCAGTCAGGGGTTCAAGAGCAAGACTTACGTCAATGTTGGCTGGATCAGTATGAGCAAGAGGCGTTCATCCATGTTTTGCCCCAGGGGACTTGGCCCCAGACGAAATTTTCCAGTGGAAGCAATCATGCTTTTTTACAATTAACGCTGGATCCTAGAACTGGAAATGCCGTCATAGTGGCAACGATTGATAATCTGATCAAGGGTGCAGCAGGCCAGGCAATTCAAAATATGAATTTAGTGATGGGATGCCCGGAGAGTCAAGGAATTACAGGAACGGCCCTTTGGCCCTGAGCAAACTTGGTTAAGTAAAGGAGCGTGTCAATGAGTGAGTAACGTGAAAGAGTCTTGGAAGTCGATTGAAGGCGGGGTTGCTGCCCCAAAAGGTTTTTACGCGGTGGGCGTCCAGGCAGGAATCAAGTATGAAGATAAATATGATGTTGCGCTAGTCTTTTCGCAGGTTCAAGCGCAGGCCGCCGGTGTTTATACTCGAAATGTAGTCAAGGCACACCCCTTGCATTTGACTCAGAGCCATTTGAAGAATGGTTTGGCTCAAGCGATTGTGATTAATAGTGGGAATGCCAATGCTTGCGTGGGAAAAGCTGGTGATCAGGCCGCGCTATCGATGGCGCAAGTCGTGGCAATGTTTATGGCCGTCCCTGCTGAGGATGTGCTTGTGGCCTCCACTGGGGTAATTGGGGTCGAGATGCCGATTGATCGAGTCTTGACGGGAATTCGGGCGGCGAGTGCAGAGCTACTCGGTAACATGGTCAAGGGGATTCGTGAGCCGAAGGAGACTTCAAATGACGGCGCACATCGGGCCGCCCTGGCCATTATGACGACGGACACGGCCGTCAAAGAACGTGCCTGTGAACTTTCCTGTCAGGGAGGCGTTATCACCTTGGGTGGCATGGCTAAAGGATCTGGCATGATTCATCCAAATATGGGAACAATGTTGGGGTTTTTAACGACTGATGCTAACATTGCTGCTGAGGAATTGCAGCGTATTTTACGTGAGGCAGTTGATGAAAGCTTTAATATGGTGACCGTCGATGGGGACACCAGTACCAATGATATGGTCCTTTTTTTGGCGAATGGGGCCTCTGGAATGACGTTGAGCGGAGAGGATTTGTTCAACTTTGAGAAAATGGTGAAGTCATTGTGCGTCCAGCTGGCGCAAGATATTGTCCGAGATGGGGAAGGCGCCAGCAAGTTTATGGAAGTCACGGTATCCGGAGCTAAAACAAAAGAAGCCGCCCGGAAAATTGCCAAGAGTATTTGTGGGTCAAGCTTAGTGAAAACCGCACTCTTCGGAGAGGATGCTAATTGGGGCCGGATTTTTACGGCAGCAGGTTATGCAGGCGCTGAGTTTGACCCGGGTCTTGTGGATATCTTTCTAGGGGATTTAATCGTCGCGCAAGCGGGAATAGGCGTAGCGTTTTCAGAAGAAAAGGCTAAGGAAATTCTTAGTTTGAGAGACGTTCATATTCGCTTGAATCTTCACCTTGGGGAAGAACACGCGACAGCCTGGGGTTGTGATCTGACCCATGAGTACGTCACGATTAATGGGAGTTATCGATCTTGATATGGGAGGTTGGAGACTTGACACCAATGGAACAAGGATTAAGCAAAGCTCGAGTTTTAGTAGAAGCTCTTCCGTATATCCAACAGTTTGCAGGAAAGACCGTCGTGATTAAGTATGGTGGGCACGCCATGATTGATCCAGTCTTGAAAGAATCTGTCATCATGGATGTCCTGCTCTTGCATTCTGTGGGGATTCGTCCCATCGTAGTTCATGGTGGTGGACCGGAGATCAATGCCATGCTGAAGAAAGTGGGTATTGAAAGTCAATTTGTGCGGGGCTTAAGAGTCACCGACGCGCAAACCATGGAGATTGCCCAAATGGTCTTGTTAGGGAAATTAAACACAGAGATGGTCTCTCTGCTCAATCGCTTTGGTGGGAAAGGTGTGGGTTTATCCGGGAAAGATGCCCAACTACTGATAGCCGCTAAGAAGCCCATGCAGATGGCCAATAGTCAAGGGGAAATGGAAGACGTTGATCTGGGGTGCGTGGGAGAGATCCAGAGTGTTACGCCTGATATTTTGAACACCTTACTGGCCCATGGCTATATCCCCGTTATTTCACCCGTTGCCAGTGGAGAAAATGGGGAAACGTACAATGTGAATGCGGATACGGTGGCAGGCAAAATAGCGGAAGCACTGAAGGCCGATAAGCTACTTCTATTAACCGATGTGAGTGGCATACTGCGCGATGTTACGGATCCGGACTCTCTCATTTCCACGATTTCCAGAGCAGAAGTGGCGACACTGGTTGAGCAAGGAATTTTAAAAGGTGGTATGCTACCCAAAGCGGAGTGTGCAGTTTCCGCATTAGAGGCCGGGGTTGGAAGTGTACATATCTTAGACGGGCGCCTAAGTCATGCTATTTTGCTGGAGCTGTTTACGGACTGTGGTATAGGAACGATGTTCAAGGGATAACTCATCGTGGATTGTCGTTCGAACAGCGAACAGCGAACATCTAACCACTAATATCGAATATGGGGGGATTAAAGATGAAACAATTAGAAGGTTTATCAACCGAAACAATTATAGAACGGGGAAAAAATGTCGTCATGAATACTTATGGTCGCCTACCCATGACGATCGTCAAAGGGGAAGGTGCCTGGGTTTGGGATGCGGAAGGAAAGCGCTATTTGGATTTTCTGACCGGGTTAGCGGTTAACTCCCTCGGACATAATCACCCCGCGATTGTCCAGGCCATTCAAGAACAGGCTAAAGAGATAATACACGTGTCAAACTTGTACTGGATACCGAACCAAGTCGCCTTGGCTGAGCGTTTGGTGGAGCATTCTTTTGCGGATAAAGTGTTCTTTTGCAACAGCGGAGCGGAGGCAAATGAAGCGGCCTTCAAGCTGGCAAGGAAATATGCTCATAAAAAGTTTGGAGCACACAAGTATGAGGTCGTTACACTGGAAAATTCGTTTCACGGACGGACCTTGGCAACCCTCACACTGACAGGGCAAACTAAATATCAAGAAGGGTATGAGCCTCTTCCAGTGGGCTGCACTTATGCAAAACTGAATGATCTTGAGAGCCTAAAAGCGAAAGTCAATAAAAACACGGCAGCCGTCTTCATTGAGCCCATTCAAGGAGAAGGCGGAGTGCTTCCAGCTTCCCAAGAGTTTTTACAAGGAGCACGTGCCTTGTGTGATCAATTTGGGGCCTTATTAATTTTTGATGAGGTGCAGTGCGGCGTAGGCCGGACAGGAAAACTCTTTGCCTATGAGTGGAGCGGTGTGGCTCCGGATATCATGACATTAGCGAAAGCCTTAGGTGGTGGCGTACCGATTGGAGCAATGCTGGCGACTGATGAAGTAGCCCTAGCCTTTCAGCCCGGAGATCACGCTTCAACCTTCGGGGGAAACCCTTTGGCGACGGCCTCAGGGTGTGCGGCTTTGGACGTGATGCTCGAGAATGGATTTATGGAAGGGGTTCAGGAACGGTCCGCATATTTTAAAAAGGGACTCGAGGAACTGGCCGCAAAGCACCAGACCGGGGATCCTGTGCGAGGACAAGGGTTTATTATAGGGTGGCCTGTCTCTAAGATGGGCCCTGAGATTGTAGAGGCGTGCCGACTGAACGGGCTTCTGATTAACTGTGTTGGCGGCAAGATCTTACGTTTCCTACCACCTTTAATGGTTGAAAAACAGGCAATCGATCAGGCCTTGAAAATACTAGATGAAGTCTTCTCGGAGCTTTGGAAGTAGTCTGAAAATAAAAAACTGAAAATCAGGAATCAGTATCAAAGGTAAGAAAACCAAAATTAATCCAAAAATCATTAATCAGAAGCGGGAAACACAGAGGAGGTCAGGCATGAAAGCAGCGCTCGTACTTGAAACAGGGAAAGTGTTAATGGGGGAGTCTTTCGGGGCGACCGGAGAGGCCTTTGGAGAAGTCGTTTTCAATACGGGTATGACAGGCTACCAAGAGGTGCTGACCGACCCTTCTTACGCAGGACAAATGGTTTGTATGACCTATCCACTCATCGGGAATTACGGCATCAATAGGATAGACGACCAATCGGAGAAGGCCCAGGTTCAGGGATTTATTGTGAAAGAGGCCGCCCGTAATCCCAGTCATTGGCAAATGGAGAAAAATCTTTCTAGGACGTTGGCACAAGGTGGCGTTGTGGGTATTAAAGGGATTGATACTCGTGCTTTGACACGGATGATCCGGGAGCATGGGGTTTTACGGGGGGTGATCACCACTGAAGTTGAACACCTCAGTGAGTTGATTCCAAGGGTGAAAGAATGGCTTGTTCCAGCAGATGTTGTGGCGACGGTCAGTACCTCAGAAATCTACACCTTACCCGCAACTCAGACTGAGAAATGTTCATTTCATGTCGTCATCATGGATTTCGGAATTAAGAGAAACATTTTGCACGCGATGCAAGAGTGTGGGTTTCGTCTGACAGTCGTTCCCCATACCACTTCAGTGGAGCAGATCTTAGAACTGCAACCGGATGGCGTATTTTTGTCTAATGGCCCTGGAGACCCTAAGAGCGTCCAAGTGGGCATCGAAACGATTCAAGGACTTATGGGTCAACGACCGATCTTTGGTATTTGCCTAGGGCATCAACTCTTGTCACTCGCTTTGGGAGGGGACACCTATAAGATGAAATTTGGGCATCGAGGTGGAAATCAACCTGTCCAAGATCTCCGATCAAAACGAGTCACAATTACCTCGCAAAATCATGGGTATGCCATCTCAGAAGAAAGTCTGGAGCAGACCCCATTATACATAACACACCGCAATCTCAATGATCAAAGTGTCGAAGGGGTTAAACATCGGGAACTGCCGGTTTTCTCGGTTCAATACCATCCGGAAGCTGGTCCAGGACCGAGTGAATCACTGTATCTCTTTGAGGAGTTTGCGGACTTAATGCAGAAATGGAGGGCTCAACATGCCACTTAACCCGGCGTGGAAAAAGGTCCTTGTCATCGGGTCTGGACCTATTGTGATTGGTCAAGCGGCTGAATTTGATTATGCCGGGACGCAAGCGTGCAAAGCCCTTCGTGAAGTGGGAATACAAGTGATCCTGGTTAACAGTAATCCAGCAACCATCATGACGGATGTCAAAACAGCGGATATTACCTATATCGAACCTCTCTTGCCAGAGAGCTTAGAGGCGATTATCAGCAAAGAAAGACCGGATGCTCTGCTTCCCACACTCGGTGGTCAAACCGGGCTTAATTTAGCCATGGAACTCGTACGCAGCGGAGTTTTAAAGCGTTATGACGTGGACCTTATTGGCTGTGATGCTGAAACAATTTACAAAGCAGAAGATCGGGATGCCTTCAAAGAAACAATGCTGTTCCTAGGTGAACCCGTGGCAGAAAGCGAGATCGTGACGACCCTAGAAGAGGGAGAAAAATTCGCCTCAAAACAGGGATTTCCGTTAATAGTACGCCCCGCTTATACCCTAGGAGGGACCGGTGGTGGGATCGTTAAAAACGCCAAACAACTGGAAGAGATTTTACAAAGAGGACTTCAGGCCAGCCCGATCGGGCAATGCCTCGTGGAGCGGAGTGTCGCTGGTTGGAAAGAAATTGAATATGAAGTGATGCGTGATGCTGCGGATAACTGTATCACCATCTGCAACATGGAAAATATTGATCCGGTAGGAATCCATACAGGGGATAGTATTGTGGTAGCACCGTCCCAGACTCTGAGCGATGTAGAATATCAGATGTTACGGGCGTCCTCGTTAAAGATCATTCGAGCGTTGCAGGTCAACGGTGGGTGTAATGTCCAATTTGCCTTGAATCCGCTGAGCCGGGAATATGTTGTGATTGAAGTCAATCCTAGGGTAAGCCGCTCTAGTGCGCTCGCTTCGAAAGCAACGGGCTATCCCATTGCCAAAATGGCGGCACTTTTATCGGTAGGATTTACCTTGCCAGAATTGACCAACCCGGTGACCGGCAATACCAGCGCTTGTTTTGAACCAGCCCTAGATTATGTCGTGGTTAAGTTTCCACGTTGGCCTTTTGATAAATTTCCGGCAGCAGATCATCGTCTAGGTACGCAAATGAAAGCCACCGGAGAAGTGATGGCCATGGAGAGGACTTTGGAAGGTGCCTTGTTGAAAGCGACGCGATCATTGGAAATTGGGACAGTGGGTCTGCGAATTGATGACTCCGGTCGTTGGACGGAGATAGAAATAGAAGATAAGCTTTCTCGAGCGGATCATGAGCGTTTATTTGCCATGGCAGAAGCCTTTCGACGGGATTGGACCATCGGTGAAGTACAAATACTGACACAAATAGACCCCTTCTATTTGCATAAAATTAGAGACCTCGTTTTACTTGAACAGCGGTTGCAAAGTGAGTCGTTAACGACAGAGCTATTGCATTTTGCCAAAGTCCAGGGATTCTCAGACCTAGCGATTGCCAAACTTACGGGGTGCTCGGAAGAAGCCGTTCGTTCCATGCGACAGGCGGCTCAAATTATTCCAGTCTATAAGACGGTTGATACGTGTGCCGCAGAGTTTGCGTCAGCAACCCCTTATTACTACTCCTGTTATGAAGAAGAAGATGAAGTATCCATAAGCTCAGGCCCCAAAGTGGTCGTTTTAGGCTCAGGACCAATCCGGATCGGCCAAGGGATTGAATTTGATTATTGCTCCGTCCATGCCCTTTCAGCTTTGCAAGAAATGGGCGTGGAAGCGATCATGATCAACAATAATCCAGAAACAGTCTCGACGGATTTTGATACCGCGGACAAACTATATTTTGAGCCACTGACATTTGAAGATGTGCTTCATGTTTTAGATAAGGAAAAACCAGAGGGTGTTATGGTTCAATTTGGGGGACAGACGCCCATTAATTTGGCAGCCCGACTAAACCAAGCCGGAATTAAAGTCTTAGGAACACAGGTTGACGCCATTGATATGGCCGAGGATCGAGAACGTTTTGCCGAGCTTTTAAGCCAATTAGGAATTCCTCAATCCGAGGGGAGAAGTGTTACTTCGGTCGATCAAGCCCAAGGAATTGCAGAGGAACTCGGATTTCCTGTCATCGTTCGCCCTTCCTACGTCATCGGAGGGCGCGCTATGCAGGTGGTGGGCAATCTCGATGAACTCGAGGACTATTTAAAGCGGGCCATCCATTTATCTTCCGAACACCCAATTTTGGTGGATCGATACTTGGAAGGAAAAGAAGTTGAGATTGATGCGGTCTCAGACGGAGAAACCACGGTGATTGCCGGTATTATGGAGCATATCGAGCGTGCTGGTGTCCACTCTGGGGATAGTTTGGCGGTCTATCCACCCCAAAGCTTATCGCCTGCTGAAATTGATCAGATTCAGGATTTCACATGCCGCCTTGCCAAAGGAATCGGGATCATCGGGTTGATAAATATTCAATTCGTCGTGGTTCGAGGCAAAGTGTATGTGCTCGAAGTGAACCCCAGAGCCAGCCGTACGGTACCAATTCTTTCTAAAGTTACGGGCATCCCCTTAGTCAACTTAGCCGTTCAAGTTTCCCTCGGCAAAAAGTTAAAGGATTTGGGCTATGCCCATGGTCTTGCCCCAGAAGCATCGTTCGTCGTCGTTAAAGCTCCGGTCTTCTCCTTTGAAAAGTTGACCAAAGTCGAAACGTCACTGGGCCCGGAAATGAAATCAACGGGTGAGGTCTTAGGGATGGATACTCAATTTGGACATGCTTTAGCGAAAGCCTTTGCAGCCTCTCATATTCCACTTCCCAAAGATGGCAACATTTTGGTCTCTGTGGCGGAAAAGGATCGTCCAGAAGCAATCACCTTGGCTTGGCAATTGGCTCAACTTGGCTTCGGCGTTAAAGGAACAGGCGATACAGCCAAAGTTCTTGCCTTGTGTGGGGTAGAGGTCGAAGCGGTTAGTGAATCCAGTGAGGCCCTTCGAGAAGCCATTCGACAACGCGAATTTTCCTTTATCCTCAGTACTCCGACCAAAGGAACACCGGAGAGAACGGGTTATTTGTTGAGGCGCTTAGCCGCTGAACATGGCGTGCCTTGCTTCACATCGATGGATACTGGGAAAGCAGTGGTTCGAGCGCTACAAGAGATGAGAAGCAACACGATGCCTCAGGTCTTGTCGTTGCAGGAGTATCTGGCGAGATAACATCAGTTTGTTAGCTCGTCCATTAGTGACCAAGAAAAAACTCCTGCTGGACGATGATTCGTCGAGCAGGAGTTTTTTGATGATAGAACAATTACTAGAGTCTTGAAAGGTGTACTTTCAGGTTCTGCCAAGCATGAATTAAATCCAGTTATTAAAACCATCCTTGTTTTCAATAATCTTTTCAGCGATCTTATCCCCAACATAACAGAAGTAATCTTCAACGTCTTCATTACAGAAATTATTATGACCTTCTATGAACTTACCACTCTCAACCACTCGGCGAAGTAGAGGAATCCTATTAGTTTGGCTCATATCGAAGTTCTCAATGGAGCCTTCAAATTCTTCTTTCAGCCTAGCCGTGCTCCAATACTTAGGCCCTTTTAAAGGCTGTAGCTCGTAGACACGCCTCATAAATTCATAGGGGAATGCACCAAAAGTAACAATAATTTTGGGTTTGTGTTCAAGAACGAGTTCCCTGAACGCCTCTATTTCTGCTTCGACATCAGCTCCCCACCAATTTAATGTATTAGCAACCATTCCAATTTCTCTCACAACATTCCTAATATATATATGAGTAGTATCTATTCTTCGATGTATTTGCCTATAAACTTTGTCCTGTATCTCAGCTAATACAGGTGTCCATATGTAATAGCGAACAGCAGGATGTTTTGGGTTAACTAATAGCCAGATGGGATAACTTCGGTCTCCCGACTCCCTTGCCATTATCTCTTCCATTTTCTCAATCCTCTCATCTTCTATAGGTCGTTTTTCACCTTAATCCATGTGTTAAACGGACGGCACAGAGATTGTGACTTGGGAGTTAATGCGGACAGCGCCTAATCTTCGCAGACTACATTTTAGGAGATATGTTTGGGGTCATCAATACTGAAACGTTCTTGAGTCCGAAATTAGTTCCTTGAAGGGTCATTCGGGAACACAGACTCGGCTAAAGTCTCACTATGGTAAAGTTGCAAATGTCTAAATGGATTGAAAATAAAAAGACAGCTCTCGCTATCCATGATGCACAACTAATCATAAATTTGACTATCTAAGAAGTCCTTAGCGTATTGAGCATATAAAGCAGTCTTATTTCAAGTGCATTTTTCATCAACGTCCGTTGTTTAACAATAATTAACAATAATGCATGAAGATTTTTGTCAAGTATATCAATGAGTTATAGAGGTGTCAACAAATAATACCTATAGAGGATGGCATATGGGTTGTGGCTGAGTTGTTATAACTAAGGACTAGCTATTAGTTATAATCTCTTCACATATTAACCATATAAACTTCACAAAATGGTCACAGGTGTATATTATCATAATTGTGAAACAGCTCACACACGGCAAGGGATGTTAGTAGGTACCCGTTGCAATTGCATCTAAGGCAATCGTGGCAAGGACCATATTATCCATAAGGACCAGGAAACTGGTAATAAAGGTAACTTGATGATACTAACAAATTCGATGATGAATCGTCTAAGGCTTTAAGCGTATAACAGCTTGTAATATAAGTAGTTAGTAAACTTGAAGGGGAGTTGAGACTGTTGAAAAATAGCCTCTTAGTTCTCAGCGCAGGCGTAATTATTAAACATAGCCTAATCTGGAAATGCAAATATATTTACCATCTTTGCTTTATTCTGTGGAATAAAAATTCTGAAATGAACGAAAATCAAATAGAAAATTCATTGGCGAAAGAAAAAATAGTGGCAACGTCCTTGGCGAAAAAAGTTCTAGGTGGTGAGATGTGCGAGTATCACGTTAATAATCCAGAAAAAACATCGGCACTTATTAGATTGTTTAGGTATTCGTTAGCTGCATTTAATAGAGAAAATGACATAGATGATGACTATGGACGCAGGCTGCTAGAAACAGCGCAGGTCATTGGAGAAGATATGGTTATGCTATGTCTAAACAATCCAAAATTTATTTACGAGGTTATAGATATAAATACACAGACAACATTAGACTTAAATAAGACGGAAAGATTTGCGGAAGATATTAAAAGAATATGTGCTAAAATCCCGTGTTGTAATTGTAATGCCAGAATTACATGGCTGTGTAAAAGCTTTTTAGGTGAACTGAATGAAATGCAGAGTATCTTTGAAAAACAAAAGATTATTTTCGTTAAAGATTTCTATAAAATTAATCCGCAAGGCTGGAGTTATGAAATCTTAAATGAGTTTAAGTTATTGGGTAATTATTTAAAGTATGACTTGATGCTTGCTGTTGAAGAATCTGTAGCTGCTATTGTTAATTGCAAAGATCTTTCAAGGATGGTTTGCGAAAAACGTTCAAAGGATGTTATTTCTAGCCGATCATCTGGTCAAACATTAGAAGAGATAGGGAACAGATTTGGTGTTACCAAAGAGCGAGTCAGGCAAATTGAAATCACAGCTCAAGCACCTTTTAAAATTAAAGATAATCGTTATAACTTTCTATATATATTTGCAGCGTTTGCGCCTAAAGACGGCATAGTCTATGTGGAGCAACTGATGGAGGCACTTGGTGAGCTTACCAACGTTTTTGTCTATTTGGTTATTAGTAACTCGGAGGGAAAGCAATTTTTGCATTCTCGGAAATTAAATGCTTTCTTTGTTGGTAATTATGTGGTCTGAGCTAAGGGGATGTTTTGTTTGCCATGCGGTAATAAAGATGATACCTTGAATATACGAGATAAAATGGCCAGTGTAGCCTAGGGAACGACTCGCGAATTCATTCGTGAGTCGTTCTTATCGGAAGAAGGATCATCGAAAAAGTTAAGCAGAGATGATTAATGGAGGGATGAACTTTGCTGAGTCATAAAACGGTGAGTCATAAAACAAGTGAATCGTATCGATTAACCATTGCATTAATATACATAAAATAGTATAATAATACACATTGAAGGGGTGAGTGACCGATGAAAACAGTAGACTATTCAATTTTTCAAGGACGAGACTTTATTTCACTGCACGATTTTACTCAAGATGAGTTAAGCTGCATCTTAGATGTCGCGAATAAACTTAAACATGAGCAAAAAACCGGACGTCCGCACACGGCTCTTCAAGGCAAAACCTTGGGGATGATTTTCACGAAGTCTTCAACACGGACCAGAGTGTCCTTTGAAGTAGGTATGTACCAACTAGGAGGGCATGCGCTCTTCCTGAGTGGTCGAGATATTCAACTGGGGAGAGGAGAAACGATCGCTGATACGGCACGTGTTCTTTCCCGAATGGTGGACGGCATCATGATTCGTACCTTTAGCCATCAAGAGGTCTTGGATTTGGCTGAATTTGCCACGATTCCGATTATCAACGGACTCACTGACCTGTTACATCCGTGTCAGGTGCTTGCCGATCTGATGACGATACAAGAGCATAAAGGTCACCTAGCTGGCTTGAAGCTTGCCTACATTGGAGATGGGAATAACATGGCTCATTCCCTGATGTTTGGAGGAGCCAAGATGGGATTACATGTTGTTATTGCTTCTCCTCCTGGTTATAAGCCAGATCCTGTGATGGTGGCTTTGGCTCAGGCAGATGCCAAAGCGAACGGCGGATGTGTTGAAGTCATCGATGATCCTTTAGAAGCCGTCAGAGGCGCTGATGTGCTTTACACGGATGTTTGGGCAAGTATGGGGCAAGAAGAAGAGGCGAACGTGCGTAAGGCCGCCTTTGAAGGCTATCAGATTAATTCAGATTCGCTGAAACGTGCGAATCAATCGGCCATTGTATTGCATTGCCTTCCAGCGCATCGTGGGGAGGAAATTACAGAGGATGTTATTGAGGGGCCTCAGTCAGTCGTTTTTGATGAAGCAGAAAACCGTTTGCACGCTCAAAAGGCTATTATGGCGTTAGTCATAAAATAAACAAACAGGTTTCGATGTATACTATACACAACACTTTGACACGAAATTGGGAAAAAGAGGGAGATAGACATGAAGAAAGTTGTATTAGCCTATTCCGGTGGATTGGACACTTCCATCATTATTCCATGGCTTAAAGAAACGTACGGGTATGAAGTGATTGCCATGGCGGCAGATCTTGGACAGGGAGAAGAGTTGGCGCCGCTTCAGGAAAAGGCGATTAAAAGTGGTGCCAGTAAACTGTATATTGAAGATCTGAGAGAGGAATTTCTCACAGAATTTATCTTTCCCACGTTAAAAGCTGGAGCAGTCTATGAAGGCAACTATCTCTTGGGGACTTCGTTTGCTCGACCTCTGATAGCTCGTCGTTTAGTGGAAATCGCTGAGAAAGAAGGAGCCGTGGCGATTGCTCATGGCGCAACGGGTAAAGGAAATGATCAAGTGCGTTTCGAACTCAGTGTTAAAGCACTTAATCCAGACTTAGAGATCATTGCTCCCTGGAGGATTTGGGATCTCAAGTCTAGGGATGATTGCATCGACTATGCGGAAAAACGTGGAATTGAAGTTCCAGTCACCAAAGATCGGCCCTATAGTATGGATCGTAACCTGTGGCATCTGAGTCATGAGGGCGGAGACTTAGAAGATCCTTGGAATGAACCCAAACGTGACCTGTATCTACTGGGCGTTTCTCCAGAAGATGCGCCGGATGAAGCGACTTACCTCGAACTAGGGTTTGAACAAGGAATCCCCACTTCAATTAATGGTAAGAAAATGGCACCCGTCGCTTTATTGGAAACCCTTAATGAAATGGGTGGAAAAAACGGCGTCGGAATTGTGGATATGGTTGAAAACCGCCTTGTAGGGATGAAATCGCGTGGCGTTTATGAGACTCCTGGTGGAACCATCATGTATATGGCACACCAAGCTTTGGAACATCTCACACTTGATCGTCTCACACTCCATTATAAAGAACAGTTAGCCTTAAAGTATGCTGAAATTGTCTATGACGGAGTGTGGTATTCTCCCCTTCGTGAGGCAATTGATGCCTTTGTCAATGTGACCCAGAAAAACGTCACAGGCACAGTACGCGTGAAATTATACAAAGGAAATTGTACGGCAGCGGGGGTTAAATCTCCCTACTCCCTCTATAATGAAGCGTATGCAACGTTTGGCGAAGACGGCGTGTACGATCAAAAGGATGCCGGCGGATTTATTAACCTCTTTGGCTTACCGTTAAAGGTTAGGGCATTAATGGAAAAGGAATCGGGATTGCGTAAGTAAACTTGTTCAGCTTTAGCTAAACCTCGAGATTTCGGTGGGGGATTCTACCCCCACCGAAGTAGAACATGAAAAAAACCGCTTATAGAAGTGGGTCTCGAAGGTGGAAAAGAATGAAGACCAGCGCCGGTAACCGGCGCTTTCTTCATAATTCCAAAAAGTCAGATGAATTTAAGGCGTACTTAAAGATAATACTTGAAGAATAAGAAAATAGGTTCTCAACAATGAAAGGAAGATGCACGGTGAAACTCTGGGGTGGATGTTTTGAGAAGACGACAGACGTATTGGTAGAGGATTTTCATTCCTCAATTAGCTTTGACCAACGCCTTTATAAACAGGATATTTTAGGGAGTGTAGCTCACGCTAGAATGCTTGGAAGTGTCGGGGTTATCTCTGAAGAGGAAGCCGCGCTATTAATCAACGGACTCATGAAGTTATTAGAAGATATTCAAGCAGGAAACGTGGAATTCGAGATTGGCGCCGAAGACATTCATATGAATGTTGAGAAGCTTTTAACAGGGCGTATTGGGACAGTGGGAAAGAAGTTACATACTGGGCGGAGCAGGAATGACCAAGTCGCTTTGGATTTAAGGCTTTACTTAAGAAGCGAAATTGACCAGACCAAAAACTTAGTGGAGAAGTTGCTTCATACGTTACTCCAACTATCGGAAGAGCATCTTGAAACCTGGATGCCAGGCTATACACATTTGCAAAAGGCGCAGCCCATTACGTTTGCCCATCATATGATGGCCTACGTGCAAATGTTTTTACGTGACCTCGATCGCCTCAAAGATACTCGGAAACGTCTCAATATCTCTCCTCTTGGGTCAGGGGCAATGGCTGGAACGACATTCCCGCTTGACCGGATGAAAGCGGCGTTGGAACTTGGGTTTGACGGCGTCACCTTAAACAGCTTAGATGGGGTGAGCGATCG
>DHWG01000019.1 GCA_002413075.1 Desulfosporosinus sp. UBA5188
GGCATATGAATTGCATATTGTTATAGACATCACAGGTAAGGTCCTTGTTTCCTGTTCAACTCTGTGAATCCCAAATTGAATTAAAGTATAGAGAGGATGTGATTTACTTGTCTTTAAAAGCCGCGTTTATTTTCCTAGCACCTCAAGCCGACCCGTCAAAACATCTGGCAGATATTCAAACCCCAGAGGTTACCTTGCTCGTCCGTGGCGTCCAAAATTATGAGGAGGCTGTTAAGGTCGCAAAGCAGCTGGTTACTGAAGGAGTTCAAGCGTTGGAATTATGCGGAGGGTTTGGTAATATTGGAACGGCAAAAATTGTTGAAGCTGTAGAACATAAGATCCCAGTAGGTACCGTGCGATTTGATTGCCACCCTGGTTTAGGCGGAAAAAGTGGAGATGATCTATTCTAACGTAACCCCCTAGGCTACACACCGCTAAAAGAGATCATTGTCGTCAAGATCTCAGTAGTGTTCATAATCGTATTCTAATTAAATAGGTCTGATGACCGATGGAGCAAGTCGCTGAGGGAATTAGGCCCTCAGCGGCTTGCTCCATTGAGTGTGTTAAAGATAATAGACAATCGCTCAACAAATTGGTAAAATGTAGGAAATGGGAAGGAGTGGGAAGTTATGCTGGGAGATAAAATAATGGCTTTACCCCAGGAACTCTTAATCCTGGGTGCGGCAGTAAAGAGCGGAATGGTCGAGGCTTTGCGCCAAAACACCACTTGCGATGATTTAGCGGAAGAATTAACGTTGAACCCCCGCGCTGTTTGGATGGTGCTCGAAGCCTTGACTGATCTTGGTTATGTAACGAAACAAGGAGAAGCGGTGATTCTTTCAGAAGAGGCTCGAAAAATGATCTATGACCCGACCGCACCCAATTATGTGGGTTTCGCCTTTATGCATCGCTATAATATGATCCGGTCCTGGGTTCAGTTGCCTGAAGTTCTAGCCAGTGGTGAACCAGCAACCAGGGACCTTGACCCGGAAAATACCCGCTATTTTATGGAGAGCATGCGGCTTGGGGCGGAAAAGAGCGCTCCTACCATTGCAGAATTTCTACAAACCAACACTAGCACAGGGTTACGAGTGCTGGATATTGGTGGTGGACCCCTGATATATGGTAGCGCCTTCACTCACTGTGGGGCCAAAGTGACCGTTCTAGATCTGCCTTTCGTCGTGCAATTAATGCAAGAGAAGGCAAAAAAGGTCGGTATAACCATGGTCCCAGGGGACTTTAACCAAGGCTTACCTCCAGGGCCCTTTGACTTGGCTTTTCTGGGTAACATCTGTCACATTTTTGGCGAGACGGAAAACCGGGAATTGTTCAGAAAGGTGAGCCAGGTACTCGTTCCCGGCGGACGCATCGCCATTGTGGATATGGTGCGCAGAACGAATCCTTTTGCGTCTGTTTTTGGTGTGAATATGCTGGTCAATACGAGCAATGGCGGTACCTGGACCTTAGACCAGTATTCCAATTGGTTGGCCGGTGCCGGTTTCCTAGAGGTGGATTTAAACGAAGTGGGTGGCCGGCAAATTATTACCGCCACTCTCAACTCAGTCATTAAAAACTAACCTGACATTGACTTTGACCATCAATTTTCTGTTTCAATTTTTGTCATAATTTAGATTTATACATTCTTACTCCCCCTTGTTTCAATTTAGTATGCGGATTTAATGGTGGAATGTTACTCTAAAGCATTAACGTATTTTTGTTTCTATATCGGATTATATATTGGCCTTATGTTATAATTATGGTAAGTAAATTAATCAGATGTTTGTTCCAGTTATTTTGATTATTTCACTTGCTGGGCTAATTATTTGTTCGTTTTTATTGGTTATTGTTAAATAATAATATTTATAGAGTTGATGGGATTTGCGAATTTCAGTTTGTTATTTCCTCATGGGGGCTTTGTTAATTAATTGATTGCGAGGAGGAATAGAAGATGGAATCTGAAAAATTTCAAGAGTTAATACTAGATAAGTTTGCTAAAATATTTGAAAGTCAAGAAAAGCTAAGTGAAAAATTGAGCGCCGAAATTCAAGATGTAAAAAACATACAACTTCGTATGGAAACTAATCTTATAGAAAAATCGAGAGGTCTTTTTGAACTTGTGTCTGTACAAAGAAGTTGTAATGAAGAGTTAATTGAGAGATTGGATCGGATCGAAGCAAAAGTTGAAGTATTGCAACTTGAAACCGCCCATATTAGAAGGGTGAAATAAGGAACAATGAACATACTTAACTTACCTGAATACAAAATCATTAGCGTTCACGAATCTGATGACGCTTACCGTATAGAGGTGGAAACTAAGGAACCACCTCTTTTCTGTACCCAGTGTGGTTGTAAATCCAATCTCTACAAGCACACAAAGCGTGTTCAACTCATTATGGATTTACTCATGCACGGTAAACAAGTGGTCGCTGAGGCCCTTAAGATATCACGGTCCTATGTCTCAAGGATTGAAAAAAAAGCGATCAAGCTGCTAATCCATCAAATGAAGGCATTGTCACCTGATACACCGCAAGACCCCTTATAGGAAGGGATCCTGCGGTGTTTGCTGTTGGGAGTGTTTAGGTTTCGTTTTACTGCTAAGAAAGAAGATTAGCAGTAAAACGACGAGCCCTAGGGTGAGAAGGTAACCGACAATAGGGCTTAATTCAAACCACATCTTCAAAGCGGTAAAAGTAATAAGGAGGCTTAAGATGGTTCTAAGACTCGCCGTTTGCAGCCGGTTACTTAAGTGTCCCCCCAGTTGGGCGCCTATTAAGGCACCAGCAACTAGGACTAGAGCCATTTCGAAGGGGATTTGACCGGTCCCCCACTTCCCTATAAATCCAGCGGACGCGGATAGAAACGTTATGGCTACAGAACTGCCAAGGGCAATCCTTGTCGGTATTTTAAGCACATGGAGCATCAGTGGAATTAAGATGAACGCACCACCCTGCCCAACAATTCCTCCGAGTAGGCCTACGAGCAAAGCCGCAATAAAGGCGAGAGTTTTATTAAACTTCAGACTTTCAACGGGTAACTCTTCATCCTCTTTACTAGGGATAAACATCAACACTGTCGCCATAAGTGCCATAGTTGCGAAGATCCCTAGCATGACTTCTCCTTGAATTTGATTGGAGAAATAAGAACCCATCAGTGACCCAAGAACAACACCACTACCCATATAAATAATAAGTTTAGAGTGAACAAAGTTGTTTTTCTTGTGAACGATTAACCCGGAAAAAGACCCGGCCATACTCTGGACTATTGTAATTGCCGCCGCCGTTTTCATGGAAATGGCTTCAAGACCGATCAATGTTGGCACGTAAAGCAACAGGGGGACCATGATGATCCCCCCACCAATCCCAAGTAAGCCTGAAAAAAATCCTCCGATTAAGCCAAGGGTGAAAAGAACGAATAGCAATAAAGTCGTCATACTCAGACCCTCGATTACTTACATATTTCCAACTTAAATAAATCGTCTTCAACCATTGTACCCACGAGAGCGATGGTTTGAACTCCTGCCTCTTTCAGCTCTTGGAGAAGGTTTGGCAACTTTTCTTCCGTGACTGAGATTAATAAACCTCCAGAAGTCTGGGCGTCCGACAAAACGGTCAAATCGACTTCAGTGATACCCGGGTTAATAATGAGGTCTTCTCTAAGGAATTCTAAGTTCCTCTGTGAACCACCGGGTACGACACCTTGCTTATTGTTCATCAAATTCCAGGTCTCGGGGATCACTGGTACGTCAGCCAGGGAAATCTTAGCGCCCAGGTGGCTTGCTTTCGCCATTTCATGTAAATGTCCCAGGAATCCAAAGCCAGTAATGTCAGTACAAGCGTTCACGCCTACTTTAACCATCGCTTCAGCCGCAGCCTTATTAAGGGTACTCATGACCTCAATGGCTTCTGCTATAACCTCGGGGCTAACGAGGCCTTTTTTCATAGCTGTGGTTATAATTCCCAGACCTAAAGGCTTGGTTAAGACGAGCCTATCGCCCGCTTTGGCTCCGGCGTTGGTGACGACTTGAGCCGGATTAATGACGGCTGTAACGACCATGCCATATTTGGGTTCAGGATCGTCGATCGTGTGACCGCCTATCACGCTAATGCCAGCTTCAGCGGCCTTGGCGGCTCCACCTTTTAGAATCTCCGCAAGGACGTCCATGGAAAGTTTCTTAGAAGGAAAACCAACGATATTTAGCGCAAATAGAGGTTGAGCACCCATCGCATAAAGGTCGCTCAAAGAATTAGCGGCAGTGATAAGACCAAACGTATAAGGATCATCCACGACCGGCGTGAAGTAATCCACGGATTGCACAATGGCGAGGGAATCGTTCACTTTATAGACAGCCGCATCGTCGGCTGTGTTGGTACCGACTAAAATGTTCGGATCATTCACTTGTGGTAATTGGCGCAGAACCTGTGCCAAGTCCTGGGGACTTATTTTGGCGGCTCAACCCGCACAACTAACCATCTGAGTCAGAGTAAGTTTCTCTGTGTTTAACACGGTCATCACGCTCCTATCAAAATGTTTCTTTTTTAATCATACCTCAATGGCTACTATATTAAAAATATATTAATGGTATACTATCTATATCAAAATAAAATAGGTGGTGGTTGCCAAGTGATCAATGCTAATCACCTTAAGGTTTTTAATAGCGTCGCCACGAACCTAAGTTTCTCGAGGGCTGCTGAAGAACTATATACAAGCCAACCCTCCGTTTCTACGCAAATTAAAAAGCTCGAAGAGTACCTGTCCATCAGGCTCTTCGAGCAACACGGTAAGAAAGTATTTTTAACGGAGGCTGGAACGACGCTGTTCCTCTATTCGCAAAAAGTTTTCTCCTTAATTGATGAGGCCGTCCATGCAATTGAAGAACTCAAAGGAGGCCACAAAGGTCGCTTATTAATCGGCGCCAGCACAACGCCGGGCGTCTATTTATTACCGAAGATTTTGGGTACTTATAAATCTATGTATCCGGGAATTGTACCTAAGCTAGAGATCGCCAATAGTCAAAGAATTGTTGAGATGGTCAATACCAATAAGCTGGATATTTGTATAGTCGGAGAAGAAATCATCACTCCGCCAGAGCTGCACGTCGAACCATGGCTCAAAGATGAATTGTTTTTAATCGTCCCAGATCAGCATCCTTGGACGAATAAAGCCAGCGTTCACGTCAGAGATTTAGAACATGAACAGTTTATTTTTCGAGAGCGCGGTTCAAGCACTCGATCAATTATCGAAAATATCCTTGCCAATCATGGGTTAAAGGTTAGCATTGCTTTGGAATTAAATAATACTGAAGCCGTAAAACAAGCCGTCAGTGCTGGTTTAGGGGTGTCTATCGTTTCAGGATTTTCGGTGATTGGTCATTCGGGAATTGTCTGTCTTCCCATAGAAGGATTAGGTTTCTATAGAATGTTTAATATCATTTATCATAAGAACAAGATATTTTCTCCAGCCACCAAAAGTTTCTCAGCCTTTCTAAAAGAAGTAAAACAGCCAAGAAATATTTAAAATTGACATAACAAAGACCGATCATCTTATTTGTAACGGGTTCATTCTCTGGGTGCAAAACTAAAAATAACAGCGATAATCCCATGACGATTCTCAACCTAGAGAAGTGCAAGATTGCCACAAATCACAAGCCCATATATTCCACATTCAGGAATACATGGGCTTGATTATTTTCTGTCATTCAGTTGTAACGGTTCTGCTCGTATATTCTGTTGTATTCCAAGTCACAAGCCTTGCGAGACAAGAGGACCCCACGGAAGGCTGTCCCGTTGCATCTCTGCAACATGAATAATACGCTCTGCGAGAG
>DHWG01000146.1:0-6518 GCA_002413075.1 Desulfosporosinus sp. UBA5188
ACGTAGAGCAACCGTTGCGTTTTATAAAATATGCGCTTAAACATAAGAACAAACAGTGCACACAGATTATGATCATAACGACATGTATGAATATGGCGCTTAAGACCCTGTTTAAAATAATCAGAGGACGATGGGATGTTGAGAACTCCATTTTTAATAACTTGAAAACTGAATGTGGCTTAGAACATTGCTTTGTGCATGGAGGGAGGGCAGTAGAAGTCGTGTTTTATTTGATCTTCATTACATCAAATATTTTTTCAATTATTTTTAGTTAGACGACTGAGAAACCATTTTACAACTCAACGAGAAATGGTAAGACTTTTATTAAAAGGACTATATCTGCTGAAGTATAATTCCGAATTGGTTTTTAGCAGCTCGTAGAGATTAAACAATTGAATGAGAATTAGTAGCTCATAGAGATTAAACAATTTAATAAGACTATATAATTTTGGGGTAGGGGAAGGTGTAGCCATTTTTAATTAGAACTAGACAAAAGGTAGGATAATGTGCAAAATAGTTGAAATTTACAATATGAGGCCTCCAACTATTGGGTTCAAGACCTGGAAATGCATATCAGAAGTCTACCTTCGACCTGATGATTTCGGAACTGGATCGGGCCAACGGGATTATTACAGAATTCCTCTCACTGGCTCAAACAAAGCGAACTGAACTGAAATCCCAAAACCTTAATGACATTCTGAATAATTTATATCCTCTTTTACAAGCAGACACTTTTACCCAAAATAAACAGATTTGTTTCATTCCAGGGGAGATTCCCTATCTAGAACTAAATGTCAATGAAATCACCCAACTGGTTCTTAATTTAACCCGCAATGGACTTGAAGCAATGCCTGAAAGAGGTTGTCTAAATGTTAAAAGTTATGTGGAGGATATCACGGTAGTGCTAGAGATTGCGGATGAGGGATGTGGAATTCCACCAGAAAATCTTAGGTTGATAGGAACACCCTTTTTTACTACTAAAGATAGTGGGACTGGGTTGGGCCTGGCAACATGCTACAATATTGCAGAATCTCATAACGCCAAGATCGATATCGATTCTAGTTCTATGTCCATTGTAAATGTTGACTCGTAAACTTTGACTTTCTCAAATCCCTTTTCATCTTCCAAAGCATCAACTGCCTCCGACTTATTTACCTTCTTTTCTGCTAGCCGTAAACTGTTGTTATTATTGTTTTGTGCTCTTACAATCGCATCAATACCAAGATTTTTCCAGTGGTTAATCCAAATAGAATTACAATCTGTGCAGAAAGACGGCTGAGCTCACTTTGGTTATTAAAACGACTACACACACTTTCTATGTGGTAAAAGGCTGCGAATGCCCGTGCCATGCTCTCTTCTATCTCTGTTTCTGAATGGGAAGTTACAATCTTAATGGTTACGACTTTGTCCGGAGCTGGTTTCCTTTGCAAGTTGCATACTCTTGTTAACCCCTTCCCCATGTAGCCGGCTTTACCGTCCTCGGAGTACTATGAGTTAATCCGACTCCCTGCTCGTCTTCAGTCTTCCTCTTTTGTGATGTTAATATTTCCGTTTGTAGCAATGCTAAAAACTTTTGGCAATTTAGACAATCGCTTATTATCTCCAATTTTATCATCTTGCTCCGTCGAGAAGTCGATTGTTTAGCTATCTTCGTTCACTGCTTTGACATTAAGGTAAAACCGTAGACCCAAGCGTTGAATATTCCTGTCGCCATTTTAGCCCCTCTAATACTTCGCTTTGTTGCAGTTCAGCAATAATCGATATTTTTTATTAGAGAAGCCCCGTACAATGCTACTTACAGCCGTCGGGACTTCTCCATTCATATACTCCGCTTTACTCTTGTACCCATATTCCATTTTGGCACTCGTCTTATAGGAATAATTTTTTTTGTAGTTGGATTAGAACAATCCAGTAATGATTCCGTCAGCATCAATATCCATCCTCATCGCTGCCGGACGTTTCGGTAATCCTGGCATGGTCATAATAGCGCCCGTAACCGCTACCAGGAACCCGGCCCCAGCAGAGAGACGGAGTTCCCGAACTGTGATCGTAAAATCTGTCGGTCGACCTAATCGCGTAGCATCATCTGTGAGTGAGTATTGTGTCTTTGCCATGCAGATCGGCAAATTGCCATAACCCATTTCCACATATTTCTTCATAGATGCTTGTGCTACTTTATCGAAGTTAACGCCATCGGCTCCATAAATCTCTTTAGCTATTTTCTCGATTTTTTCCTCAATGGACAAATCCAATTCATAGAGAACATTGAACTTGGATTCTTTGCGCTCAAGTACGGAAAGTATTGTTTCGGCAAGCTCAATGCCGCCTTCCCCACCTCGCGTAAATACTTCGGAAAGTGCCACTTCTGCGCCTAACTCCTGACATCTCTCGCGCACCAAGTTTAGCTCTGCTTCTGTATCCGTTGGGAACCGGTTAATCGCGACGACCGCTGGGACACCAAATTTAGCCATGTTTTCAATATGTTTTTCAAGATTGACCACGCCTTGTGCTAAAGCTTCTAAATCTTCTGGGCCTAACTGATCCTTGGCAACTCCACCATTCATCTTTAAAGCCCGAACCGTGGCCACAATGACGACAGCTTCAGGTTTCAGGCCACCGAAGCGACACTTAAGATCAAAGAATTTTTCCGCTCCAAGATCAGCACCAAAACCGGCCTCTGTAACGAGATAATCCGCCAGTTTGAGACCTATTTTCGTTGCCATGAGGCTGTTACAGCCATGAGCAATATTTGCAAACGGTCCACCATGGATAAACACAGGCGTGTTTTCCAAGGTTTGGACCAGATTTGGTTTAATCGCGTCTTTCATCAGGAGTGCCATTGCACCTTCGGCTTCTAAATCATGGGCAGTTACAGGCTTTCCTTCATAAGTATAGGCCACAACGATCTTGCCAAAACGTGCTTTGAGATCCATGAGATCACTTGCAAGACAAAGGATCGCCATAACTTCAGAAGCTACGGTTATATCATAGCCACTTTCACGAGGGACTCCTTCCATCTTGCCGCCCAAACCCATAACAATTTTGCGTAAAGCACGGTCATTCATATCCACAACCCGACGGAATACAACTTGACGAGGATCAATATTTAATAGGTTTCCTTGTTGAATACTGTTGTCTAACATCGCAGCTAAGAGACTATGGGACGACGTGATGGCATGGAAATCTCCGGTGAAGTGTAGATTGATATCTTCCATGGGCACGACTTGAGCATACCCACCGCCAGCGGCACCACCCTTAACTCCAAAACAAGGACCCAGTGATGGTTCTCGCACCGCAATCATGGCTTTCTTGCCCATTTTCGAAAGTGCCTGCCCTAATCCCACGGTTGTAGTCGTTTTTCCTTCTCCTGCAGGGGTAGGATTAATCGCGGTTACTAAGATGAGCTTGCCATTGGGCTTATCTTGTAACCGGTTCCAAACACTTAGATTAATTTTGGCTTTATATTTGCCATAAGATTCTATCTCATCCTCTTGTAAATCGAGGTTTTGGGCAATCTCTAAGATTGGTTTCATGACGGCTGCCTGTGCAATTTCGATGTCGCTTTTCATGTTACTTACCCCTATTCTAGTTTATTTAGATTAATGATAAATGTCAAAAGAATGTACATTGACCAAAAATACTATTGAATCTTGGGTAACTGCCCAATTCAACAAATTCGACAACTTCAGCAATCGCCTTCTCTCTACGGAATTCGCTTGAAGAAAGTAACGCCAATTTAGCGCCAGTACCAGCTGCATTGCTGATCATTTTAATTTTACTTTCCAGTTCAAGAGGAATCAATCCTATGACACACCTTGGAAACATATTTACGGAAAAGATTTTCACAGTGTGTTTATTAGCTGGTGTTGATCCGAGGAGCTTTTTATTTATTTCATTTCACTTGATATTAACGTGCGCGGAAAACCTTCAGATAAGAATCGGCATAAATGCTCTGGTTGAGCAGGATTTCACAGGTCGCAGCAGCATCCACAAGGGCATCGTCATTGGCATCCATAATCGCAGCATCAAGTCCTGACGCGATCGCCATGGCAAGGAACGTGCGATTAATTAAATTACGATCGGGTGATTTCTGTGACACATTTGATAAGCCAAGTACCGTACGTGGTGCGGGGTTTGCCAACATTTTTATTTGACGTAGGGACTCTAAAACTTCTGGGCAATGATCTTGAGCGACGTTAACTGGGAGAATAAGAGGATCAAGGAAGAGGTCTTCCATTGGTAGACCGTATTCATCGGCAGCTGCGACTAATTCCATGGCAAAAGCTACACGGTTCTCAGCGTTCTTAGGAATTCCCTTCTTATCCATGGTTAAACCGATGATACCTGCGTTATATTGAATGGCCATCGGGAAAACACGCTCAATTTTAGCTTGTTCTGCTGGGCAGGAGTTAATAATCGCAGGGCGCTTACAATGTTTTAATCCTGCTTCAATGGCATCATAGTTTGTTGAGTCTAAAACAAGTGGTAATTCTGAGACTTCTTGAACGACTTTGACCATCCATTCATAAGCTGCTGCACGCTCTTCTTTCGGGATTGCAGGGCCGGAATTCAGATCAAGATAGTGAGCGCCTCCTTCTTCTTGCTTTACAGCCCAATATTGTAACGCTTTTGGGTCTTTATTACGAAGTCCATCTCCAATATCAGTAAACATCCCGTTAATACGTTCGCCAAATATAAGCATTCGGTCACAACCTTTCATAATTTATCCGCTAAGGGTTTAATGAAACATTTCCATTACAGACTTATTGGTTCATCATATCGGCAATGTGCTTCTTAACTATGCCAGCTGCTTTTGGGTTACGCATTACAAGGATACTAGCTCCAACTTCGAGCACACCAGAAGCGGTGACGGCTTCCCAGAGCACACTACGATCTTCGAGATCTCCCCAGCCTGGAAATTCTTCCTCAGATGCATGAGCTTCTTTACACCGATTGGCTTCGTAGCCAACGGTACAAATGATAGGCATGGATAGCATTCTATCTCCAGCCAAGGCTCCAAGGCGTGCTCGCTCCATAATAGAATAAACATATTCAATGCCGAATCCAAGACCCGCAACAGTTGGATCGATGATAATTTTGTTTAGGGGTAAGCCCATTTCGTTGATTAGAATATTAAGCTGTTTACAGATGTTAATATCAAGGGGTGACCGAGCAATCAAAGTGTGTTTATGAACCATCGCTGCAGCAGCCATCGACTTGTAGTCATTTTGCTCAGCAACCCCGATCAAAAGATTTTCACCAGCAGCAGCTTCTGCAACGGCCGTTATTACAGCATTATTTTTTTCAGGATCATTACAGCCTTCCACGATGAGTGGAACTCCAACGGCAGCTAAGACGTCCTTAACGATACGGGCACAGTCTTCAGGTGAACGATTTTCGCCTTCGGGGTCCGCTCCGTCAAATTTCAAGTAAATAAGGTCTGCGCCAAACTCTTCGACGCATTTTTTAGCCCAGGCCACAGGGTTATTGATGACATCTCCAATTTGCTTAGTGATTGTTTCACTCCATTCAGGAACAATGTCAGTAACCTCCATGGCGATCACAGCACGATTGGTGACTTGATTTTCAAAATGGAGAAAAGGTAAACCACTATCTCCCCCAACGGTCACTGTCGTAGTTCTTGTGCCTCCTTGTTCAGAAGTCGCTCCGAGAACTACCTCTCCAACTTTACTGGAATATCTTTCTTTTACTAATGCTACGGGCATGAACTTCGCTCCTTTCTAGTTAAAGATTCCGACATGGTTCAAAATGCTTTCTACAGCCTTGACCGAGACGGAATCATCAGGCAAATCGAATAATGGTTTGCCTGCCAAGTCATATTCCACAACCATAGGATCTAAGGGAATATCTCCAATCAACGTCAGTCCTGTACGTTCAATTTCTTCCCTTAAGGACTCCATGCTGCCCTCAGTACTCTTGGTCACAATCAAGTATATGGACTCAACCGGGGACTTAAGTCCGCGAATGAGATCATATACCCTGCCTGCTGATCGGATGCCTCGTGCGGAAGAATCACTGATTACGAACATGCAATCGATATGGGGAATGGTACGTCGGCTGATGTGCTCCAGGCCAGCTTCAGAATCCACGGCTACATAGTCATAGTTTTCCCCAATGTTCTCTAGATATTTGCGTAAAAGATCGTTAGGATAACAGTAACATCCTGCCCCTTGTGGACCGCCCATGACGAGAAAATCGATATCTTTGGTCTCTACAAGCGATTGCTGAAGTTTATACTCAATAAAGATATTCTTGGGCATTCCAGCAGGGATCGCTTTAGGATCTTTAGATTGTTCAAGCAACTCCGAAATAGTCGCGCTAACCGTTAACCCCAGGGCTTCACCGAGATTTGCGTTTGGATCGGCATCAACAGCCAGAACTGAAATGTCTTTCAGTAGATGAACGATATGCCTTAGTAATAAAGCTGTAAATGTGGTTTTTCCTACTCCACCTTTACCAGCAACTGCTATATATTTTGCCTTTGCCTTTGCCTTTGC
>DHWG01000146.1:6652-22128 GCA_002413075.1 Desulfosporosinus sp. UBA5188
TTGCCTTTGCCTTTGCCTTTGCCAATAAGATGACCTCCATTTATATCGTTATTGACAAGATGGAAATAGGGATAAATCGGTGTGGGGCAGAAACAGCGCCGATACGTACTCATCCATAAACGTGGGTCCAACTGAGAGCTCAACATAGGTCATTTTCCGTCCCAGCTCTTCAGCTTCTCGCCAGGCATTCTGGGAAAGTAAGGCTAGACGTGCTCCTTTAACAGATGCATTTCCAATGAATTCGAATCGTTCAAGTTCGAGATCTGGAAGTAGTCCGATTTGAACGGAATCATCAACATTGAGGTAATTACCAAACCCCCCGGCAATAACAACCTTACTGATCATTTCTATATCCACAGACACCATAGTCAACAAGGTTCGGATACCAGCGTAGACGGATCCTTTAGCTCGAATAATATTTTTAACGTCATTTTCGGTGATGACCACGTCTTTTTCTCCACCTGCTTGATGAGTCCATGCCAAGACAAACTCTTTGTCATCGCCTGTACTCCTTAGCCGGTCTGAGCCTGCGTGATGCTCCAATTGAAAATTTCCAGCACGATCGATAATTTTTGCTTCGAGTAGCTTGGCCACACAATCAACAAGACCCGAACCGCATATTCCAACCGGCAAGCTGTTGCTGACCACCTTCAGGGATACCTCCAAGGTCTCTGGATCAATGATGACCCGTTCAATCGCCCCTGGCATGGCTCTCATTCCAAACGTTATCCCGCCGCCTTCAAAGCTGGGCCCTGCAGAACAAGCGCACGCAACAAGCCAATCCTGGTTTCCAAGTACAATTTCTCCATTCGTTCCTATGTCAATGAAGAGGATAATGTCTTCTCCATTAGCGAGATCTGTAACCAAAGCTCCGGCTACAATATCCCCACCGACATAGCTTGCTACCGATGGATAACAATGAACCAAAGCTTCTGGTATCATATGCAAGCCAATCTCCCGAGCAGGGACAGAAGGTACATTTGTCATAGTGGGAATATAGGGTTCTAAGCGAATATAGCGCGGATCCACACCCAGGAACAGTTGTGTCATTGTGGTATTACCAGCCACCATTGCACAAGAAATATTGTCACTCGTGAAAGCTCTACGTGCTAGTATCTTGTCAATGAGTTCATTGATGGTTCCAATGACAGTGTCCTGTATCTCTCTTAAGTGCGCCGCGTCTTCTACCGCATAGACTATCCGTGAAATAACATCATCACCGAATTTCGCCTGTTTATTGTAGGATCCCTGCTGATCCTCAATTTCTCCAGTCAATAGATTGATAAGGTATACGACCACGGTCGTGGTCCCAATATCAATGGCAAATCCATAGGGTGGCTGGTCATTTCCTGGTTCTATATGAGTGACGGTTAACCCTAAATCTGTATCTGTCAGAGTAATAGATACATCCCATTTGGCTTTACGAAGTGACTCCGGCAGGTTTTTTAGGATCGATAAGGGTATGTGAATGGGCTTGTCTCCAGATTTTAGAACACGCCGAAGTTCCAAGTGCAGGCGAGCCCAGTCACTGGTGTTAGCCGTAAGTGTGGGCGCGGAAAGGGTCATTCTCTGCTTTGTTGCAAGAGGATGATGCCCGAACTTCTCAAGTAAATCATGTCCGCTTTCTTGTAAGATCCCTTTATGGACATCCCCCATTAAGACCTGATGTTCTTGTAGTCTCGACTCTGGAGGAACCTCAATCGTCAAATCCCCTTGAACTATGGTTTGGCAAGCTAGCCGGACTCCTTTAGAAATTTGCTCAGAGGTAAGGCTTCCTGTTCCAGTCACCAAGGGATCACCGCTTAAGACTACAACTTTACAAGCACCGCAAGTCCCCTTACCACCACACCCTGATTTGATATATATTTCCGCCTTAGCAGCTGCGTTAAGCAGAGAAGTACCGTGATCAGCTTCTATAATACGGTTCTCGGGCATGAATTTAATTTGAAATGGGGGCATGGTTTCACTCCTTACTACCAAGATAGTAGAATTTTAACAAGTTACTTAGCTAGTGACTTAGAGAAGGAAACAATCCCGCTGGCTTCCCGTGGACCAACAATGGTCTTCCAACTAGATAGTTCCGCAAGCTTGCCCGAAATTACAGCAACATAGCCCGGAACGATCACGTTGCGATGTGTTACTTTGTCGGCAATGCCACAAGCAGCCATCGCCTCTGCGATTTTCTCAGGTTCGAACTTACCCGCGGCATAAGCGGTGAGCAATGAAAGTCCATCAGTATCAATCGCTAGAATATAGCTAGGAATCTTAGAGGTCTCTACTTCGCCTTCAACACTGTAATACGTTAAGGAGAAGTTCGTCGTAATATAAAACGGTGAATTCTCATTGACATTCCCTACCGATTTGAGGATCGGCTCAACTTGAATTGGTTTCTGAGGATCAGTATAGATATTTTGTCTTAAAGTCATGAGAGGAAGAACATGAGATTTAACACTCGTTTTGAAAACAACGGCACTGGCGTATTTGGCAACATATACGGACGCTTCCATGATTTCTTGCAGAGGCTCCGTGTTGCTCGTAAAGGCAATCACAGGATAACCAAAAGGTCTAAATTTCTTCTTAATCGCCAAACGACGGATATGAGTCAAATTTGCTAGTGTCTCAGGTGTTTTTCTCGCACCCGGATCCAAGACAAATTCCTTATAACCCAAGGCTTGTGCTTTGACAACCAAATCGTTGAGTGCATCAAGCCCCTCCGCTTTGATAATGACAGGAACTGAATTTTCTTTAGCAAGGCTCACCATTGCTTCATAGTTGGCTTCCGTTGCTGATCCAATGAGTGGCTTACGGTCTACTAACGGTGCCAGTGCAGATTTAACAGCATTTGGATCGTCACTAAGTAAAACTAAGGATTTATCAGTAGCTTGGGCGACAGTGGTCGCAACTTTGGCAAAGTTTGCCGCATCCTTTGAATCGTTGACAATGGCTACACCATCGATGGTGTATTCAAGTCCGACACGTTCAAACTCTAAGCCTTTGATCTCTTCTAGTTTGGTACTCAATTCTTCATCGCTTAAGGTATCAGACACATATATAAGCAAAGTAGTAGGGTGATAAAACGTCTTATCATGACGGAAAAGGACTGTTTCATCTCCGAGCACAGAATCTTTACCAAACTTGATCGCTTTAATTGGAGGAGCAGAAGCAGAAGCTAACGCTTCACGAGCAGCCTCTGTGACATGGGGGCAAGTGTCTAACGCTGCCTTACCAGAGGACAAGGCCATTGCAAAGGCCAAACAAGTCGGTACGCCACATTCTCCACAGTTTTTCTTGGGTAATTGTTTATAGATTTCTAAACCTGTTAGAGCCATTTTGAAACCCCTTTCGATATGATTTTTATAAGTAAGCAATAAACCAAGGTCCCTGGATTATGATGGAATCCTTGGTTTATTGTGAACACGCAGTCATTTACATGAGTGATTCAAGGTCAAAGCAAGGATGTCCATTTTCCTCAAGGAAAGGTACGATTTCCTCTACCGTGGTTCCGACAGACTCATCGGCAATCTTATCGATAAAGTCTGCACCTAATCCTTCGTCAATAGAGCGCTGAACAAAGTCTTCACGTAAGAAATCCTTCAACTCTTTGGGCATCCAGACAATACGGGCAAGTCCACCATCAGCAGGGATGAATTTCTTACTGAGGAGGTACGTTCTTCCAATTCCCATAAACCCTGGGGTTTGCATTCCGCCACCGCAAGTTCCGGCAAGTGTGGAGAAGTTCATTCCACAAGGCGTCATCCCAGAATGTTCACGAGTCGTTATCATGAGACCATTGGCCTCAGGAACGATCGCCATGATGGCCTCGAAGCAGCCACACGAAGTCATCGGTCTGTCCATTAATGTATAGAGATTAACCTCTTCCAAGGTGTTGTTCGAGGCTTTATACAAGTAATCATTCGTACTTTGCCACATGCCCTTTAACTCATCAATGGCGGGTCCTTTCGGTATGGGTTGGTTCGGTCCGTTCGGTGTAATTTCAAACGAAGCTCTAGCATCCAACCAACTTACGGCACCACATAGGCCAACCCGTTCCGGAGTGACAATACAGACATGGTTCGGTGCAAATGACTGACAAAGTAAGCAGGAGTAAAAGGTTTCTACTGATTCATCTGTCAGGCTCCTCATCCGATCGTCACGTGCCCGATATTTTTCTCGAGCTAAAACAAGGCCTTCTTCGACGGCTTTTTGGTCTGTCAAAATGGTCACTTGAACACGGTCAACGATTGCTGGGAATTCTTCTTTTAACTTCGCCAGTAGAAGTTCCCCTAAGTGTTTAATTAAGAAGCCGTTGGCCCTCGCTTCTTTAGAAACCCGTACCCAGCACAAATCCCTTTGGGCCACGTGCCAAATACCTTCGCCATAGTTGGCAAAGTAATGAATTCGACGCTCTAAGACGCCTTCGAAATCCGCCTGCATCTTACGTCCGAAAATGTCAATCTTTATTCCCAAGGGAAGCTTGGAGCCCTCTGGAACACTATCTATTTCGGGTCCAATCACAGTGACCTGACCGTCAACAATTTGATCAGGACCAACCATCTGAACGAGTTCAAACGCAGTAGTTCTTCCGCCACCAAATTCTACGTAAGTATCATTTTTGCGGATGGTTTCTCCCTCAAAAGCAGGTCCAAAGTTGATAGGAATAGGAATTTCGACGTTGGTTAATTTGATTCCGCGTATTTCCATCGCCAAGGGAACGATTTTCTCATAATCCGGCTCAGATATATACCAATCAGGGATTTGATCGTCTTCAGCAAGGGGTTGATCCGTTAGGACTGGGAAGCCCATGAAGATAGCACCCATTGAAGCAGCTACTTTGACATCATCCCGTTCTCCAAGATGAAGCACAAAGGCACGGATCCGACGACGCTGATAATCACGATGGTTTTCACGTTCTCCAGCAGGAATCCCACCAAATGCTAGACCAGCACGGAAAGCATAGTTCACTGCATGAATCACCGACGTAAAGTTCCCCAAGGGGAACGCTATATAGTCGACGCCAATTTTGACGTTTTCTTCAAGTAATTGCTCAATGATCTCGTCGCAAAGGAAGATCATGAAACCTTTACCCATTAAATTATCAACCAGTTTCTTGGCGGCTTTAGAATCTTTGGCTCGCCCGAGAATAACAGCAACACCAGGAATGGTCCAGTCTACCATTTTAATCCCATGTTTTCGTACAATAGGGTCACCTAAGAATCCAGTCCAAGGTTTTACTTTAGGGTCATCTCCACGCAGATACTTAATCGTCTCAATGACCTCAGCGGCATAAAGGGTTGATTCTCCCCAGAGTCTACCGTTTTCAAAGGTCAGTTCTGTGCGAACTTGAGTACGCATGCGGTTCAGAATAGGAACCAGTTCACCAAGTTTCGTCACCTTTTCGCCTGAAAGACATGTGATGACCGGGAGCGCATAAGCGGTATCTGGATAACTCACGAGTTGTTCTGTACCAAAGTCTTTTATCGCACGATTCAGAAGAATTTCCGCATAAGTCATAGCGATAATAGTTCCGTCATAAGCTTTGCGTAATAGTTTTTTTGGTTGTTGGGTAGGATCCTTAATTGCACCTTCGTAAATTTGTTCCATTGACATAACTTACTGTTCCTCCTCTCTTACCAACCTTGAGCTAATGAGGTTTCATTTTTCTCAGCTGTAATTTTATGGATGCCAAGTTTCCAAGTACGATACTCGAGGGCATCCAATAGTTTTGTAGCGCCGATTAAAGGATCAACTTCAAAAATGAAGTTTCCGCCAAAGACGTCATGAGCAATTTGTGTCGTAACGCCAAAGACAAGGTCACTTCCTTCCACAGGAGGTAAAGAACCAACATGGACTGGAAGTCCCATTGTTACTGCCCAAGAACCAATTGAGATGGCTTTTTCATGCATAGCTTCTGGTGCTGATGCGACAAAAGGCACTTTAGGGACATCAACGCCCAGTTCATCCGCCATAGCAATCGCTAGATCCATTCCGCGACTATTATCCACACATGCTCCCATATGGAACACAAGTGGTAGTCCGGTTGACAATTGGGGATTGGCTTCTTCAAGCGTTTTAAGGAATGATTTAAGTCCGTCTCCAGCATAAGCATCTACCGCGGAAGGTGACATTAAGCCAAACTTAGCATAAGCACCTGCGGAGCAACCTGTGGCGATGACAAAAACATCATTTTTCACAAGTTCCTTTAAGACAGTAATATGGGATTCATCTTGTAATCGTTTAAGATTGTTGCATCCAGCCAGGAGTGCTACCCCTTTAAGTTGTCCGCTCAGGATTGCGTCAGTTAGCACAGATATTGGACGGTCTGGACAAACCTTGGAAAACACTTCCGTCAGTGCTTCAATACTGAAACCAGCAACAACATGATGACGTTCATTGGGGATGGAAATTTTCTTAGGATCCCTATGCTTGTAGGCCTCAATGGCTATACTGATAAGTCTTTTTGCATCAGCCATAGCTGTTGCAGTATTAAAAGCTATGTGTTGCGCACCAGGAATTTTCATCATAAATTCGGTCGTTACAACTTTAGTATGGAAGCATTCCGCAACAGTTTGTACGGAAGGGTAAATACATTGAATATCTACAACCATTGCATCCAAGGCACCTGTCATGATGGCCATTTCTTGAGATGCCGAAGAGGTTGCCAAATAAACACCTTCGCGCATGAGAAGCTCATTACCAGTACAACAGATACCGACAATGTTGATTCCCTCAGCTCCAACTTTCTTAGCATCCTCTTTCATAGCACGTGCCGCGGAAACCACCATTTCACTGAGCACTGGATTGTGTCCATGAACAGCAATGTTCACCATTTTGGGGTTAATCACCCCTAGATTTGCTTCTGAAACGATGGGTTCGGGAATTCCAAACAATATATCACTAATATTTGTACCGATATATGATCCAGCTAAGTCAGACAGCGCAGTCTTTAGTCCCCCGAAAATTATATTTACGGGATCACTGTCAACTCCCATAGCTGTTTGAGCAATAATTTCGGTCACTGAGCCATCAATGGCTGTCGGCATAATATTGGTATGCTGGAATTTCTTCCGGCGTCCCTCGTTAAGAAAGCTGTCCAAGAAGGCAATAGGTCGATCTTGATAGCGACCAAAATCCGCATACCCCAGCTCCACGACGTCTTTAAGGATTTCCATGTTCTCACGATTCAAGGTGGCGATCCCTAATTTCTCTGCTAGTTTAAGAAGCTTAGCGGGTGATTTAATCTCATAATCGGGGGCCTTTCCTTCAACTAAAGCATGGGCGGTATGCAAGATATGGCGTGCATGCTCTGAGTGAGACGCAGCTCCACCAGCAATGTATCTAACAAGGTTACGCGATACTATGGTATAGGCAGACGCTCCACATATTCCACGACTACCAGGACCCTCTTCCTTTTTAATTCGGCAAGGACCTGCGATACATATTTTACAACATATCCCGTTATAGCCAAAAGTACACTGCGGTTGTTGAGCAACTACACGGTCAAACACTGATTCAATTTTGCTTTCCTCTACCATTTTCAGCATTTGCAGGGCGCCAGGATCTGTCGTACGGATGTTACTCTTAGGATCTACGACTCGCTTTGCATCTGACGGACGGGCAGTATGTGTTAAATCACGATATCTAGGCATGTAGCAACCTCCTCTTTCTTAAGATAGTCTTCTCACGCTCTTCAAGGGTACTAGCGAGAAACGAGTCATCTCCCTTCACCGATAATTTTTTGATAAATAGTATCTAATTGAGCACTTAGAGACCCTGCGGGCAATTCCTCATTGCCTGTAGTAATAGACATTTCCATCAGTTCATCGCTATAAGGGACGATGCCAATGAGCTGTTCTATAGGAAATCGGTCTCTAAGAAAATTTTCATCTTTTAGAATTACGGACTTTATTTCCGAAATAGGCGTCTGGTTAGCAATTTAAATTTTGTCACCAAGCTTTTCTTTAGCAAAACAGAAGGGGTACACCGCTTTTGGCTACGGCAAATAAGGCAGAGTGAGGCACCAGACTATAAATGTGTTGACCCAGGGATTTTCCTGCCTGGCAATTAAAAAATCGTTCTGCCGCTGGGTTTAGAAACATTATGGTGCCTTCCAGTGGGGATAACAATTTCATGTGCATATATTCATTTAAGCTTCTGCTGCCTTTTCTAAATCCCATGGATCATAAGAAAATTCCCATTTTAAAAGGTTAAGCTTGACTATAATGTAATCGCCAAAATCATCTCGACCTAAACGCACTACTATGCCAAGACGATTGTTGTGGGTAATTACGGGGTCGCCAACCACAATATTGGTTTTCCTGTTATGATGCACAAAAATTCCTCCCTTAACTAGCTTTGAAACAACAGGAGACGATTTCAACGGTTTCTTGAGCAATCATCAATTCTTCGTTGGTAGGAATAACCAGGACATGACAAGCTGATCCGTCTTTAGAGACATCGACCTGTTTGCCGCGGACATTGTTTCTCACAGGGTCTATTTCTGCACCTAGGTAATCTAAGTCACGAATAATCGCTTCGCGCATCGTGATAGAGTTTTCGCCCAGACCTGCCGTAAATACAATGGCGTCTACACCATTCATCACGTTGGCATAAGCGCCAATATAATGTTTAACAACATAGGCAAACATGTCTAGCGCCAGTTGTGCTCGATAATTACCTTGCGAGGCTGCCGCTTCAATGTCACGAAAATCACTGCTCACGCCAGAAATACCTAAGGCACCGCTTTTCTTGTTGAGATAATCATTAACTTGGCTAGCGCTCAACTTCTCTTTATCCATAATGTAGGTAACCACTGCGGGATCTAAGTGCCCCGATCTCGTTCCCATCAATAAACCCTCCAGCGGGGTAAAACCCATGGAAGTTTCAACAGATTTGCCGCCTTTAACCGCCGTAATTGATGAGCCGTTCCCCAGATGGCAGGTAATGATTTTGCTCTCAGACAGGGGTTTCCCCAACATTTCTATCGCTTTCATGCTGACGTATTTGTGGGAGGTACCATGGAAGCCATATTTCCGAATTTTATACTTCTCATATAATTCATAAGGTAAACCATATAAAAAGGCTTTGGGTGGCAAAGTTTGATGAAAGGCGGTGTCAAATACTGCTACATGAGGTACTCCGGGCATGAGCTTTTTACATGTTTCTATCCCGGTAATGGTTTTGGGAGTGTGCAGGGGAGCCAACTCTCCGTATTTTTTGATTTCCTGCATCACAATGTCATCGATCAAGACGGAGGACGCATATTTATCCCCTCCATGTACCACCCTGTGCCCAACGGCTTTAATTTCCTGAAGATTGCCAACTACCCCGTACTTCGGGTTAGTTAAGCTTTCCAAGACCAAAGAAATTGCCTCTGCATGGTTGGACAGTTTTTGTAAAATAACCTTTTTCAGCTCGCCTCGTTTATGAGTTAGCTGGGATCCAGACATACCAATTCTTTCGACTAACCCCTGAGCTAGAACACTTTTATACGTCATATCAAGCAATTGGTACTTGAGTGACGAACTACCGCAGTTAATTACCAGTACTTTCATTCTACTACAGTCCTTCCATTGAATATCCCTTTAGCCTCATAACTTAAAGGACATCCTTTTCTTTCAAAACTCTAAAAACTCTTCCTTTGTCTCGGAACTTTTAAATTCATAGTTATTCCTTAATAACAATTTCCTTATGCTAATCATGGCGAGGTCACCTGTATCAATACCAGCAGCGTCGACCTTGTCAGTATCGCTCCCCCCTCCCGTCCTACGTAATCTCGAAGCTGTAATCATCTACTTATGGGGCAAGGCAAGTAATCGAGCTAGATCAAAGAACTATTCACTGTCGTAAGTTCTCTTCGGCTGATCACAGATACTCCTGTTCTTTATTGCAAGAATATTGCCAATTATAACTATTTTCTGTTCTAATGTTCAGAAACATAAAAAAGTGCCTATTTGCAGGGCACTACATAGAAGGCAGGTTGCGATTGAGGCTAGAAAGAGAAACTGAAAATTGCCTACAGTGTCCTGAATGGGCAACGTTCAGCAACTCATATCAGCGCCTTCCCTACGTCAAAGCGAATCTATACTACAGTCGTTGAATCGAGACACTGTCGTTCAAATGTGGCAAGCTGAAGCCCGTATGAGCCGTGGACGGTATTGGCTTTGTTTGTTACTTTGTTAATTTTGAGAAAACCTTAAATATGGATTAGATTCGTTTTCCTATCTGTCATATTAGCTCCAATCTTTGGTAGATTTTACTGTAGGTGGGCTTGTCCAATTAACGCCTTGATTAGGCTTTTGCTCGGCTAGGAAAAAAATTGGTGCACAGAGAAAGTCTATCCCCATCGCCTTTTAACCGGTTCCATTGCCAACCTAATCGTTGTCGAACAAGCCAAGAAGCAAAACGTTGATATAAGTTTTTTCACCTACCTTAAAATAGGATTCCCATTAACTATAGCCCTGGTGTACTTTAGGCTACTATTTGGAATATGATGCGTATTCTAGTATTACCTCACTAAGACAGGGGTTTTTCGATCTGACTAGCACAAAAAGAGAGCAGGTAAACTGCTCTCTTTCAAATCACATCTAATGCTAATTCTTCGATTTAATTTCTAATCCCACTTTTGCTCAGCAAGCCGTTTGTAGGAGTCATAGCGAATCTTTGCGTATTTTTCGGCGCCCACAAAGAGTTCCTCCGCATTATCCGGGAAGGCACTCAGCAAGGAAGAATAACGAACTTCACCCATGATAAATTCACGGAAGGGCGTAGTCGGCTCTTTGGAATCGAGGCTAAATGGATTCTTGCCTTGATCCATCAGATCAGGGTCGAAGCGATAGAGATGCCAGTAACCAGAGTCAACCGCTTTCTTCGCCTCTTGTACGCTCTTGCTCATACCTGCTTTGATACCATGATTGATACAGGGAGCATAAGCAATAATCAAAGAAGGTCCTTTATACGCCTCTGCTTCTTTGATTACCTTGAGCGTTTGAGCCATGTCAGCACCCAAAGCAATTTGCGCTACATAGACATAACCATAACTCATAGCTATAGCGCCAAGGTCTTTCTTGCGAATTTTCTTACCAGCTGCTGCAAACTTAGCGACTGCAGCGCATGGTGTCGCTTTAGAGGATTGTCCGCCGGTATTGGAGTAAACTTCAGTATCGACTACAAGTACGTTCACATCATCTCCGGAAGCTAAGACATGGTCTAATCCTCCAAATCCGATATCATACGCCCAACCATCTCCACCGATGATCCACTGAGATTTTTTAATGAGATGATCTTGCTTAACCAGGATTTCTGCGAGGACTTTGTTATCCCCAACGTATCCTTTAAGACCAGCCAGGATCTTAGCTGTCGCTACTTTGGAGGCATCCGCATCATTCCACCCCTTGAGCCACTCTAGGAAAGCTTCTTGCAGCTCAGAGCTAATTTCCATCTCAGTTGCTTGCCTCATCAAATCAACGAGTTTTTCACGGATATGGCGAACGCCCACGTACATACCATAACCGAACTCGGCGTTGTCTTCGAACAATGAGTTGGCCCAAGCCGGTCCTTTACCTTCCACGTTGGTCGTATATGGGACAGCAGGAGCACTTCCAGCCCAGATAGAGGTACAACCGGTAGCATTGGCAATCATCATACGGTCGCCGTAAAGTTGGGTAATAAGTTTAATATAAGGAGTCTCTCCACACCCTGGACATGCTCCGCTAAACTCAAGTAAAGGTTGTGCGAACTGACTAGCTTTAACCGAAGTCACATCAAAAAGTTTGCCCTTGTTTGTTAGTGTAGTAGCATGTATCCAGTTCCGGGCTTGACCTTCGATTTGTTTATCGGCTGGTTCCATGACAAGGGCCTTACCTTTAGCAGGGCAAACTTCAACACAGTTGCCACACCCGGTGCAATCCAACGGACTCACTTGAACACGGAATTGCAGACCTACTGCCTCTTTACCATTCGCTTTCTTGGCTGTGAAAGTTTCCGGAGCATTTTTAACTTCTTCCTCGTTCATTAAGAACGGGCGAATCGCTGCGTGCGGGCAAACATAAGAACATTGATTACACTGAATACATTTATCCATCTGCCACTCTGGTACGATGACCGCGATACCGCGTTTTTCGAAAGCAGCAGTTCCTAACGGTACAGTTCCATCTTCACGGCCTAGGAAAGTGCTGACCGGCAGGCTATCTCCTTCCATAGCATTCACAGGTCTGAGAAAATCAGTCACGTAATCAGGCTCTTCAATCGCAGCTGCAGCTTGAGTTTGTGTATTTTCTGTATTGGCCCATGATGTAGGAACTTCCACTTTAACAAGGGAAGATACACCGAGATCAATCGCTGCAATGTTCATATCTACAACGTTTTGGCCCTTTTTGCCATACATTTTTGAGACGGAATATTTCAGATAGTCAATGGCCTCTTCAACGGGAATCACGTTTGCAAGTTTAAAGAAAGCTGATTGTAAGATCAGGTTAATATGGGAACCGAGACCGATTTTATTAGCGATCGCTACCGCATCAATAATGTAGAAGTTAACATTGTTTTTCACAATGGATTGCTTCATGGCAGCTGGAAGTTTTCCTTCCAGTTCTTCAGCTGTCCAGTTACAGTTCAAGACAAAGATTCCATTTTTCTTCAAGCCTTTTAAGAGGTCATATTTGTAAACATAGGTTTGGTTAGAGCAAGCGATGTAATTTGTGCCTGTAACATAATAAGGGGATTTAATGGGTTTCTTACCAAAGCGAAGGTGGGAAATCGTGTTTCCACCGGATTTCTTACTGTCGTATTGGAAATAAGCCTGTGCATAAAGCTTGGTATGATCCCCAATGATCTTAATGGCTTGCTTATTTGCACCGACAGTTCCATCTGAACCGAGACCCCAGAATTTGCAGGAAATAGTCCCTTCCGGTGCAGTGTCAATAATCTCATCTTCAGCTAAGGATTTATAGGTTACGTCATCCACGATACCGATGGTAAAGCCATTTTTAGGGCTTTCAGACTTGAGGTTCTTGTATACAGCCAGAACTTGAGAAGGAGTCGTATCTTTCGAACCTAGGCCATAACGACCGCCGACGATCAACGTATCATTAGTGTAGAAAATTTCTTTAATATCTAGATAGAGAGGTTCACCCAAGGAGCCCGGTTCTTTAGTACGATCAAGTACCGCAATTTTCGTAACGGTTTTGGGCAACACTTTAAAGAAGTAATCACTGGAGAACGGACGGTACAGGTGAACTTTAACAACCCCAACATTTTCCCCTTTTGATATGAGGTAATCAATGGTTTCCTCAATCGTGTCACAGATTGATCCCATAGCTACGATGACATACTCTGCATCTTCTGAGCCGTAATATTGGAAAGGATGATATTCACGACCGGTGAGTATCTTATATTCTTGCATATAGTGTTCGACCATGTCAGGAATCGCATCATAGAAAGGATTGCAAGCTTCACGGCCTTGGAAATAGATGTCCGGATTTTGAGCTGTTCCGCGAAGAACCGGATGCTCAGGATTCAAAGCACGGTCACGAAAGGCTTGAACTGCCTCCATATCTAATAGTTCAGCAACTTCCTTATATTCTGGTATTTCAATTTTTTGGATTTCATGAGAGGTACGAAATCCGTCAAAGAAATGAATGAATGGTACACGAGCTTTGATCGTTGTGAGGTGAGCAATAAAGCCCAGGTCCAATGCTTCTTGTACGTTATTTGAGGCAAGTTGAGCAAAACCAGTTGCGCGCACAGACATAACGTCCTGATGGTCACCGAAAATCGAAAGTGCATGGGTTGCCAAAGCACGGGCGCTAACATGGAAGACGCATGGTAATAGCTCACCGGCAATTTTATACATGTTAGGAACCATTAAGAGTAAGCCTTGTGAAGCTGTGTAAGTGGTAGTTAACGCTCCAGCCTGAAGTGAACCGTGTAACGCACCGGCAGCACCACCCTCGGATTGCATCTCCACAACCTTAACAGTTTGTCCAAATACGTTTTTTCTTCCATAAGCAGACCATTCATCAACTAATTCAGCCATCGTCGAAGAGGGGGTAATGGGAAAGATGGCGGCGACTTCCGTAAACGCGTATGACGCGTGGGCTGCTGCTTCGTTACCATCCATAGTCTTTATCTCCGTCATTCTTTTCATCCTCCTATTATAGTATAATATTTTATTATTGAAACTATTATACTATAATAGGACTATTTAAGAAAGGGGTATTTTTCCCAGCCCGATCCATGACAGGTGGTAAACTAATTCGCTGTCAAAAGGCGCTGTTATCATTCATTCTGCCAATTACGTGTAATGCAGAAAGGATGATTATTAATGTCTCAAAACTCCCAGGCTTTTTCCTCTGTATAAGCATTGAATCGTCAAGAGCTCGGTGAAGTCGCGTGAGAACTGTCTTGGTGGAATACTATTGGAATTCATTCTAATGGGAAATCATTATTGAAACCTGTTCAGAGGTGGATGGTACAGTCTATAGTGCGGAAGTCTAAAAATACCTATGATAAGAATCGTAGGTCGAACCTACTGACAAAGTTCCGAATGTACGGGGGATTCCCATATCTGGTAGAAATGCCAGGTTAAGCGTCAAGCTTGGTAGATAAGGATGAGTAAAAATCCTCTATATGAACGTCCTTATGATGTTACAGGCATCATCAAGTCTACAAACCTAGAGGAACTACCTAACGGTATATGCATAGATAGAGATGTTGGAACGTGGTAAGCGTTGACCGTAGAGACCTTATAGTCTATGAAACGTTGACAAGGCAACTTGTCTTTATCAACGTGAAAGTGGTGCCATAGTACCTATGAAGCCATGATAATAAGTGGCGGAGGGATAGGCTCTAGTCAATCTATTATAAATGAAAACTTACGATCACAAGATCACTCCATAGGTTCTGGTGAGACTAAAAGAGGTCAACCCTCTCAGTAAGGAGGTGTTGCCGACTATGGCTACCAAAACTATGAATACCAAGTTGAGCCACAACGAATATTACGGGCAACAAAGTACGTTTGATGAATTGTACAAAAGAAGTCTTAATAGTGCAAAGTTCAATAAACTATACGACAAAATTGAAGGAGAAGAAAACATTCTTCTGGCTTATCGAAACATCAAGGCTAATACAGGGAGCAAAACAAAGGGTACGGATGGTAAGACCATTCATGACATTGCGGTTATGACCAATGAACATGTTATAGCAATGGTAAGAGGAAGATTGGGAAAATACTTGCCACAGTCTGTCAGACGAGTAGAAATTCCAAAACCTAATGGAAAACTAAGACCATTAGGCATACCTACAATATCTGACCGCTTGATTCAGCAATGTATCCTACAAATCCTTGAACCTATTTGCGAAGCAAAGTTTCATAATCATAGTTTCGGCTTCCGACCTAATAGAAGCACGGAACACGCCAAAGCCATGATGACAGGATGATTAATATACAATCGTTACACTTTGTGGTTGATATTGATATT
>DHWG01000193.1 GCA_002413075.1 Desulfosporosinus sp. UBA5188
GTCCATCCACTTTTGAAAAAGCGGCCTGTGCAAAAGGTGGTTTATGTGCTGATAACGTCAGACCGTGGTCTCTGCGGAGGGTATAATGCAAACCTCATTCGCAAGGTCAGTGGTATGATCACCGAAGCACAGCAAGAGGTTAAGTTAGTGACGGTAGGCCGCAAAGGTCGAGATTTCTTTCGGCGCGGTAAAGTTGAGTTTTTGGCTGAGTATACGGGATTTGGAGACGAACCAAGTTATAATCAAGCCAAAGAGGTTGCCCAGGAAGTGATTCGCCTCTACGAGGAAGGCGAAGCGGATGAGGTATATCTTTTATATACTGAGTTCGTTACAGCGATGACCCAGAGACCCACTAAAATCAAATTGCTTCCGGTGGAACAACCTGAAGGAAAGCAAGGTAGACAGTACATTTTTGAGCCATCGGCCGAAGAAATACTGAACAGTCTGTTACCAAAGTATGTTGAAACGCAGATCTATCGGACGATCCTTGAAGGAAAAGCGAGTGAGCAAGGGGCTCGGATGACAGCCATGAGTTCGGCTACAGATAATGCCAAGGATATGATTGATCGGTTGTCGTTAGCTATGAATAGAGCACGACAAGCGGCGATCACCACGGAAATATCTGAAATCGTCTCTGGAGCAGCTGCTTTACAATAAGCTGTGGAAATACCCAATAAGGAGGTTTCGCGCCTGTGAATATCGGCAAGGTTTTGCAAGTTTTGGGACCAGTAGTTGACGTCGAGTTTATGCCCGACCAACTGCCGGCAATCTATAATGCTCTTGAGATTAAAGTTCTGGATAAGAAACTAAACATAACCTTAGAAGTAGCTCAACATCTCGGAAATAACACAGTCCGTACAGTTGCAATGTCTTCTACGGATGGATTGCAACGGGGCATTGACGTAACTGACACTGGGGCAGCAATAACAGTCCCTGTCGGACCGGCGACACTTGGACGAATGGTGAGCGTTTTAGGCTTGCCCATTGACAACGGTGGGGAAATCAAGACTGACACTTATTATCCGATTCATCGCCCAGCTCCGGCCTTTGCGGATCAAGAACCATCTACCCAAATTCTAGAGACCGGAATTAAGGTCATTGACCTACTTGCTCCTTACTCTAAGGGAGGGAAAATCGGACTATTTGGCGGTGCTGGAGTTGGTAAGACAGTTCTGATCATGGAACTTATCAATAACATTGCCAAAGAACACGGCGGACTTTCCGTATTTGCTGGTGTTGGAGAACGAACTCGTGAAGGAAACGACCTTTGGAACGAAATGAAAGAGTCCGGAGTTATTGACAAGACCGCTATGGTGTTCGGACAAATGAACGAACCTCCAGGTGCTCGTCTTCGCGTTGGCTTAACAGGACTGACCATGGCGGAATACTTCCGCGATGATCAAGGTCAAGACGTGTTACTCTTTATTGACAACATTTTCCGATTCACACAAGCCGGCTCTGAGGTTTCGGCTTTGCTGGGTCGGATGCCATCCGCGGTTGGATATCAACCGACCTTAGCGACGGAAATGGGTCAACTACAAGAGCGGATTACATCCACTCATAAAGGGTCGATCACTTCTGTACAAGCCATCTATGTACCCGCCGATGACTTGACAGATCCGGCTCCTGCAACTGCGTTCGCACATTTGGATGCAACGACCGTTTTGTCCCGTTCAATTGCTGAAATTGGGATTTATCCGGCTGTTGACCCGTTGGATTCTTCGTCGCGTATTCTTTCTCCGTTAGTATTAGGAGAAGAACATTATACGGTGGCTCGACGTGTTCAGGCGATCCTTCAAAAATACAAAGAGTTGCAAGATATTATCGCAATTCTGGGTATGGACGAACTTGCTGAAGATGAAAAACTGATCGTATTCCGTGCTCGTAAAATTCAACGTTTCTTGTCACAACCGTTCCACGTTGCAGAAGCTTTCACGGGTGCCCCTGGAAAGTATGTTCCTTTGAAAGAGACAATCCGTGGCTTTAAGGAAATCTGCGATGGAAAATACGATGACTTGTCTGAGGCTGCCTTCCTGATGGTTGGATCCATTGAAGAGGTTATCGAAAAAGCCAAGACATTGGAGGCGTAAGCCATGGCTGGAACTTTCTCACTACGCATTGTCTCTCCTGAGGGGGATGTACTGAAGGAAGAAGTCGAGTTTGTTATTCTTCCGGGCGGTTCGGGAGAATTAGGAATTTTACCGAACCATGCTCCCTTAATTGCAGGACTGGATATTGGAGTCATACGTTACACGCTAGACAGTACGATTAAACGAGTGGCGATCACCGGAGGTTTTGCCGAGGTGATCGACAATTCGGCGATCGTACTTGCGGATACTGCCGAGCTCAGTGAGGAAATTGATCTGACTCGCGCGGTAGAGGCCAAAGAACGAGCTACGGTGCGTCTCGCGTCACACGCCATTGAAATCGACGTACGACGTGCTGAGTATGCGTTGCGAAGAGCCGTAGCACGTATTAGTGCTGCTGATGAAAAAAGATAAATGTATTAGTCGGTCTCTATAAGATACAACGAAAAAAGGTTCCTCTTGAGGGCCTTTTTTCGTTTATACTCATCAGAAAGTATAATTATTTGTTATATACTTTCTGGAAGGTCCCTTCTCGCCATCACGGCGCCTTACCATCCTTGGTGGCGCTCTAATCAGAAACATAGTGTTTCAAGTCTTAGCTACAGGGACACTCGGCCATCCTTGGCCAGCGCATCTGCGCAACTAAGGCGGCCGCCTTCGCTTAGGCTTGGCGCTCGCCAAGTTTTCTTTATTATATTAAACGCGCTCCTATATTATTGATCTTCCGCCCTACCTTCTCATTAATCTTGACTATCTTGACTTCAGGGACAATTGGCTTATAAGGAAGTAATATAAAATATAATTTGACGCATCAAGTATGTTAACTTTCTCTCTATTTGGTAAAGCTATGATTATACCCAAAGAGATGGAGAGAGAGGTCTTTAATATGCTTGCTGGGCTCGTAATGCCAAAAGTTAGCCCCTACAGAAATATGATCAGCATCATAATGGCTTGTGCTTTGATAATAGGTTTGATAACGTGTACTTATAGTCCAAACATGTCTTCGAAAGAGACGGCTGTAATGGCTCAAACGACAACACCCTTGCTCTTGAATTCTGGCGAGGTACAGGCGAAGGAAGCAGAAATAAATATTACGCTATGGTTTGAAAATGGAGATGTTCCACATGGAACATGGACCTCCCAACCGACACAAGATTGGATTTGGACGTACAATAAGCTTCAAACAGGGAACGGAAAAGTAGCCGCAACGCTCTCTGGTCATAGAATGATTAATAAAAATGAGGAAAGTAGTCTATATAAATGGTATACTACTATGGCACAAGAGCTTGCCAAGACTGGAGGAATCATTTATATCGATGAGCGTGTCGATCAGGCCATGGATATTTCGGCTTATCTGAGCAAAATGAATGCTCTCCCTACTCAGTGGGCTTTAATCGGTAACTTGCTTTCCATTGCTGCCTATCAGAACGATATCTCCACAAATGTCATAGCCGGGCAAGATAAGATGAACATACAATTGCTTAGTCGCGGGAAGAATAACGAAGGACGAACGGTCTTGGCTATTCCCGCATTACTGAAAGAATTCTAGGCGATTTTATAGAATAAAGTCTAAATAGCAGGAAACCCACCATTTAGAGAGAATAACAACAAGTCTAGAGGTAATAAGATTCACATCAGGGGGTGTCTACGAGATTTGAGTAAATTTATTATCACAGGTGG
>DHWG01000043.1 GCA_002413075.1 Desulfosporosinus sp. UBA5188
CGTCGGCAGCGTCAGATGTGTATAAGAGACAGATATTAGAGTAACTCTAAGGATCAGAAAAAATCTATGGTCAACAACAAGACTAAGGACAATAGTAAGGCTAAAGATAATAATAAGATTGTGGAGAATACTAATAAGAAAGGTCATAAAAGAGATAAACCCAATAATAAAAAAAAGTGAGAATCAGCCGGCAGAATCGTCGGAATGGGAGCGTAATAATTAAATGAATGAAATAAAAACCAAAGGTACCCAAACGCTGGAACTTTTGGCTCCTGCGGGGAGTTTCGAGGCCTTCAAAGCGGCGGTGGAAAATGGTGCAGATGCAGTTTACCTCGGAGGGAAAAGTTTTAGTGCCAGAGCAAGTGCCGCAAATTTTGATTTAATAGAGTTGCGAACGTCGGTTCGTTATGCGCATGAACGACAGGTAAGGGTGTATGTGACCGTCAATATCCTGATTGCAGACCAAGAACTTCAGGAACTATTGGACTATCTCTTTGTCTTACATGAAATAGGCGTGGATGCCCTGATTCTACAAGATGTAGGCGTCGCAGAGTTAATTCATACAATTCTTCCGGAGATTGAAACCCATGCTAGTACACAAATGACGGTTAATACAAGTTGGGGCGTTCATCATTTGGAAGCGCTGGGCTTTTGCCGAGTCGTGTTGGCGCGGGAAACCTCAGCCGCTGAAATGAAAATGATTGCGGCTAAGACGCCGCTGGATCTTGAAGTGTTTGTGCACGGCGCACTTTGCATCGGCTATTCGGGGCAATGCCTCATGTCGAGTTTTATTGGAGGACGAAGCGGGAACCGAGGTACGTGTGCCCAACCGTGTCGGATGACGTATCAACTTGTGAATAAAGAACATAAAAACCTATTAGTTCAAAAGAAATTGGGAGAACACTTGTTAAGCCCACGGGATTTGAATTTGGCAGAGGAATTAGCGGAGTTAAAGCAAATCGGCGTTCATTCGCTTAAAGTAGAGGGCAGAATGAAGCGTCCGGAGTATGTGGCTACGGTCATTCGGCTCTACCGTCAAGCCTTAAACCGGATTGAAGAGCAAAGGGAAGACAGTCCTTTGCTTACGACGGATGAACATCAAGAATTACTCCAGGTTTTCAACCGTGATTTTACAAGTGGGTATTTCAGGGAAAACCTCGGGGCAGAGCTTATGAGCTATAGCCGTCCGAACAACCGCGGCACACGTCTTGGGCGGGTGGTCCGCCTAGATTATGGACGGTTATCGCTCAAGCTGGAGTCCGCTTTGCACCCTGGCGACGGGATTGAATTTTGGACAGGTCGTGGACGAGAAGGGGTTACGATCGGGAAAATATGGAAGGACCTGACAGAGGTTGTCGAAGGATTACGCGGAGAAACCGTACAGATTGAGTTCTTTGGGATGGCTCAGGCAGGAGACCGAGTCTTTAAGACCAATGATGCGTTGTTGATGGAAAAGGCTCGTGTCAGTTTCCAAGAGGGGCGAGAGCAACGCAAAAGCCCACTGACCATGCGTCTAACCGGACATGTTGGAGAAAAATTGCGCATGGACGTCGTGGAGAACGAGCGGACAGTCACGGTTCATTCGGTAAGCGTAGCACAAGACGCTTTGAAAAGACCGCTGACGTGGGATTATGCCTTCCAACAGTTAGGGCGATTAGGGACTACGCCCTTTTGGCTGGATAAGTTGGCATTAGAAGTTGATGAGGGCATCATGATTCCGGTCAGGGATCTCAATGAAATGCGTCGTCTAGCCGTTGAAGAATTACTGAAAGTAGCGCCACGACCGAAAATTGATCGGCAGGCGTATGGGCTGAGAATAGAGCGTTGGAAACAACGTCAGGCCGAAGAACGGGCAGCCTTAGTAGAGGCGATCGGTCCTCAAGTTTCTGTGGCAGTGAGTGACGTTGAAACTCTACAGGCCGCAATAAAGGCTGGTGCTAAGCGGGTGCTCATCGGTGGCGAACATTGGCGTTCCAGGCGTGGATTTTCCCTAGAGGAGATTCGAACGAGTTTTGAGAGTTGCAAAAAGCAGGGTATTGATTGTGTTTGGCGTTTGCCACGCATCTTAAATGAGGGACAGAGTGCTAGTCTTTTGTCGGATCTTGAAAAGGCAACATTATGGTCGGTAAAACCAAAACTGATGATTGCAAACCTTGGAGAGTTGGAGATGGTGAGGGCCATTGCTGAGGATTGGCCGTTTGAAGTGGATTATTCCTTAAATGTTTTTAATGAGGCGAGCCTTGCTCACTTCTTGCGTCTGGGTGCTAAAGGAGTGACTCTTTCTCCCGAGCTGCATCACGAACAACTTGCCCTCTTAGCGAGATGGCAGGGGGTCGAGCTCTTGGCCTTTGGAGATCTTGAGATGATGGTTAGTGAATACTGTCCAGTAGGGGCAACTTTGGGCGAAAAAAAGGGGCAACAGTGTGCTGGAACGTGTGTGCAAGAACCCCATTACCTGCGTGATCGAATGAGTTATAATTTTCCTCTGGAGACAGATCAGGAGTGCCGGATGCATTTATTTAATGTGAAGGTTCTTAACCTTTACGAAGAGCTTGCTCAAATCCGGCGCATGGGGTTTTCAACCGTTCGATTGCAATTGACGCGTCAAACGCCGGAGCAAGTGGCGTCGATTGTTCGTGTGTTTGTTGAGGCATGGGATAAATTGTACGAAGGGAAGAAGTCAGCATGGACGTCGGAGGAAGGAATGGCTGACTTAGTGTCTCTTTTCCCGGACGGATTTACAAAAGGGCATTTCTTCCGAGGCGTGCTATAGGTAAGAGGAGGAACTATGGGAATTGAAGATAAAGTCCTAAATAAGCTGGATTTTCCTAAGGTATTGTCACGGTTAGCGGATGAATGTATTCTGCCACGCGCACAGGAACTGGCCGTTGGCTTAAAACCTTTTGTCGATTTTGAATCAGTGCGTAAGGCCTTACAAGAAACGGAAGAAGGAAAGAACCTCTTGCGAGGAAATCCCCTGTTTTCAGTTCGAGGGGCCAAAGAAATTCGTTCCCATATCGAACGCTGTTTGCGCGGCGGGGTCATTCATGGAGAGGAACTCCTGGAGGTTCTGGATACGCTCAGAGTTGGGCGGAAAATAAAACAACTGTTTTTGGAATTTATAGAAGAGTTTCCTGGATTATGGGAGATCGTCTTACCCATCGAACCACAGAAGGAGCTTGAGGATGAAATCTCCCGCTGCATTTCAGAAGATGGAAAGGTTGCCGACAATGCCTCCCCCATACTGTCAGACTTGAGGCGTTCCCTGGATCGCCTGCAACATCGTATTCGAGAAACTTTAGAGGGTACCTTGAGGAATTCCACGTATCAGAAAATGTTACAAGATTCCATTATTACACAACGCTCGGATCGCTATGTCCTACCGATCAAGCAGGAATACCGTACATCTTTTCCAGGAATTGTCCACGATCAATCAGCCAGCGGGGCCACGCTGTTTATTGAACCTATGGCCGTAGTTCATCTGGGTAACGAACTGCGGGAAGTGATTTTGAGGGAGCAGCGGGAGGTTCAGAGAATTCTACAAATGCTCTCCGTCCAAATTGAGGCTCGGGGTGATGCCGTAGCAGAACTTCATGAAGCCTTGAGTGAATTAGATCTGGTGGTGGCGAAAGCGCATTTAAGTGAGGCTATGAACGCCGGTGCACCAGAATTGGTCTCAGGGCAACACGTTAAGCTTATTCAAGCCCGGCATCCTCTGATTTTAGGGAAGGTTGTCCCTCTGACGATAGAACTAGGAATCGACTTTGATACGTTAGTGATTACAGGACCCAATACGGGGGGGAAGACGGTTGCACTGAAAGTAGTCGGACTTATGGCCGCCATGACACAATCAGGTCTACACATTCCGGCAGAAAGCGATTCTCGGATGGGGGTTTTTACCCAGATTTTCGCTGACATTGGAGACGAACAGAGTCTCGAGCAATCCTTAAGTACCTTCTCTGGCCATATGAAAAACATTGTAGAAATTATTAACCACGCAGACGGACAGTCTTTAGTCTTGCTGGATGAGCTTGGAGCTGGGACAGATCCGACTGAAGGGGCGGCACTGGCTATGGGTATTTTGGCGGAACTACATGAACGGGGCTGCCGAACCGTCTCAACAACTCACTATGGCGCGTTAAAGACCTTTGCCTATGAAACCCCGCGGGTTAAAAATGCTTCTGTGGAATTTGACCTGGAAACCCTGCGCCCCACGTATCGTTTGTTAATTGGAATTCCGGGTAAAAGCAATGCCTTTGCGATTGCCGGAAGGCTGGGTCTAAGTGAACAAGTTCTGCAAAAAGCCAACACGTTTGTGACGGAACGTGAAATGCAGGTGGCGGGTCTCATTGAAAACTTGGGAGAAACGCATCGGGAGATTGAAGTAGAAAAACAAATTGCCAAATCTGGCCGGCAAGCGGTGGAAAAGCAAACTAAGGCTCTGGAAGAAAAGACAATACGCTTAGATGAGGAATTTGAAATACTCTTGTCGCTAGCGAAAGATGAGGCCAGCGACCTAATTCGAAGAGCCAAACGTGAAGCCGATGGGTTAATTGCAGAATTAAAAGAGGCTCTTAAAAAGGACAATAAACAACAGCAAGATATAGAAAAAGCCCGTCAGGGGTTTCGACGGATCTCAGCGAGGCTTGATAATGGTCGACAAGTAAAACGTTCGGGCAGTGAACTAGCGGCCAATCAGCTTAAGCTTGGACAGACGGTTCATATGACCAAAATTAGGCAGAAGGGACAAATCTTGAAGCTGCCTAATTCCAACGGAGAAGTTCTAGTCCAAGCGGGCATTATGAAAATCATGGTGCCGTTGGCTGAACTAAAGTTAGCACAAGAGGAAAAGAAGATTCCCCCGAAATATTCCCGTGAAACAAGCATTGGAGTTCAGAAAACTGAAGCGATGCACAGTGAAATCGATTTGAGGGGGATGCTCGTGGACGAGGGCACCTATGCACTGGACAAATATTTAGACGATGCTGTTCTTAGCGGCATTGGTCAGATATATGTTATTCATGGCAAAGGAAAAGGGGCTATGAGAGCGGGTATACAAGACTTCCTCAAAGGACATCCCCATGTGCAAAATTTCAGAATTGGGGAATATGGAGAAGGGGACTCTGGCGTTACAGTTGTTGAATTGAAGTAAGAAAAATGATTAGAGAAAGATCAGGTTAAGGACCTTAGTAAGACAATAAGCAGCACGGCAACCTTTTAAGAAGGAATGCCGTGCTGTTTATTGTTATTAATTTAAAAAGGGAAGGCCATGGCCTTCCCTTTTTGGTAGTGCGCCCGGCATGGGCGCAGTCTAACGGGTGTAAGTCCCGAGTGCGGGTTGATAGTGCCAAGCACATAGCAAGGGTAAGGGTGTCCATCGCGAGGTGGA
>DHWG01000134.1 GCA_002413075.1 Desulfosporosinus sp. UBA5188
CTACACCTCTGGTGTTTGTATAATATAATTCAGTAAATTCCTCCTATGATAATAATAATTTATTATCATAGGAGGAATTTACTATTATTACGCGAATATAGCAGTATAGACCTTCAGACGCGAAGATAAAGAAGAAGAAAGGTGAATTTATGGAATACAAACAGTTGCTGAATTTATATATTCCACTCGTAGATTTTATTGCAGACATCATTGGTCCCCATTGTGAAGTACTTTTGCACGATATCGTCGATGTTGAAAACTCTGTTATTGCCATTCGAAACGGATATATTAGTGGTCGGCACATAGGATGTCCTTTAACAGATTTAGGATTTAAACTACTGGAAAACAAATCCTACTTAAAACAAAATCAAAATGCCCTTGTTAATTATCGAAGCCGTACAGATAGTGGCGAAAACTTAATATCTTCTACCTATTATATCAAAGACGAAAAAGGAGAATTGATAGGAATGATCTGTGTTAACATTTTAAATTCCACAGATCATCAAATCAATAAAATTCCCGCCGTCTTCCCTATAACCGCGATATTCAGTAATGCTGTGCACATGGACGACAATGAAGAGATCACCGAATCCTTAAGCACTTCATTAGATAATGTCGTCGACGAAGCCGTAAAAAAGCTGGTTGAAAAATACGACATTTCTGCCGATAGAATGTCAACAGAAGAAAAATGTGCCCTTGTTCAGGAATTGCGCGAGAATGGTATTTTTAAAATTAAAGGGGCAATTACGAAGGTGGCCAATACTTTAAAAACATCTGAGAGCACAATTTATAGATATTTAGCAACAAAATAACTCTTATGCAGACGCTTTCTCAGGTACCTCTCAGGTTTTCTTGATTGCTGTGTAGTAACTCGAAGTTACTTCAAGCCTTGGATGTCCTGATATTACAATAGATTGTCTGGTACAAATAAAATTACAAGGAGAAATTAATATGAACGAATCCATTAGTACTTCGAAAGCCCCTAAGGCGGTTGGTGCCTACTCTCAAGCCATAAAGACTGGGAATTATGTTTTTACGTCAGGCCAAATTCCGCTTGATCCTAACACGGGTGTCCTTGTTGAGGGTGGAATTGAAGCTCAGACAAAACAAGTCATGGAAAACTTAAAACAAGTCATCCTAGCTGGAGGACTGAATTTCGAAGATGTTGTAAAAACAACAATCTATATTCTCGATATGGGTGATTTCGCGGCTGTAAATAAAGTCTATGAACAATACTTTACGAATACTCTACCGGCTCGCTCTTGTGTAGCCGTTGCCAATCTACCGAAAGAGGCTTTGGTAGAAATAGAACTTATAGCATACTGCAAAAATATATAAGGAAGTGATAGTATGTCTGTCTCATTAAAAGAAATACAGGAAGCAAGAGAAACTCTAAAAGGCGTGATTTGTAGAACGGGATTGGCATATTCCAATATTATAAGTGAAATGAGTGGCAACAACGTTTATCTCAAAATGGAGAATCTACAACGCACAGGTTCATTCAAACTAAGGGGTGCCTACAACAAAGTTGCGAATCTAAGTGAGTCTGAAAAGAAAAACGGAGTCATCGCTTCTTCCGCGGGTAATCACGCTCAAGGGGTAGCTCTTGCCGCCACCACTTTCGGCATTAAGTCGACCATTGTTATGCCAAAACATACTCCATTGTCAAAGGTGAGTGCTACGCGTGGATACGGGGCAAAAGTAGTCTTATATGGTGATGTTTACGACGATGCCTATGCAGAGGCCAAACGAATCCAGGCAGAAGAAAACGCCACCTTTATTCACCCCTTTAATGACCCTATCGTCATGGCCGGTCAAGGAACAATTGCTCTAGAACTGTTAGACGATTTGCCAGAGGTCGAAGTGGTGGTTGTCCCAATTGGTGGAGGTGGACTCATCTCCGGAATGGCAGTGGCTTTAAAAACACTAAAACCATCAATAAAGATCATTGGGGTACAGACCAAAAACTGTCCTGGAATGGCAGAATCAATTGCCCAGAAGCACATAGTGACGGTTAACGGAATCCCCTCCATCGCCGATGGAATTACTGTCAAGACCCCTGGAGATTTAAGTTTTGAGATTGTTCAGCGCTATGTGGATGATATTGTGGTGGTCGATGAAGAAGAAATAGCGAGTGCAATTTTGTTGCTCCTCGAAAAAGTAAAGACTGTCGCTGAAGGCGCAGGCGCTGCAAGCATTGCAGCGGTCCTAAATGGACTTTCTGGGTACAAAAATAAAAAGATTGCAGCCATAATAAGCGGTGGAAATATAGATGTTAATACTATGACACGCATCATTAACAAGGGACTCGTTAAGTCTGGACGTAAGGCGTTTTTCAATACCATTATTTCAGACAAACCAGGAGTGCTATGTCAACTGTTACAGTTAATTGCTAATGCAGGTGCCAATGTACTGGCGGTAACCCATAGTCGAGAAAATAGAGATGTGGACTTGGGCTATAGCAGAGTAGAATTGGAATTGGAGACCGCAGATGGGGAACAAATTGTTTTGATAAAAAGACTACTGGAAGAACATAAGTATAGCGTGAATATACGATAAGAGAGGAAGCGTTTACTATGCAAGAAAAACAATTAACAAGAGGCCTTAAAGCTCGGCACATTGAGTTGATTGCACTTGGAGGCACAATCGGCGTTGGTTTGTTTATGGGGTCGGCAAGTACCATTAAATGGGCTGGACCTTCAGTACTCTTGGCCTATGCCTTAGCAGGTATCATTATGTTTTTTGTCATGCGGATCATGGGAGAAATGCTCATTCTCGAACCAGTAACAGGCTCCTTTGCTACCTTCGCGCATAAGTACATTAGTCCTTTAGCTGGCTTCATGACCGCTTGGAGTTATTGGTTCTTATGGGTCACGGTAGGAATGGCAGAAGTAACGGCCATCGGAATTTATGTTAGTTATTGGTTCCCGAGCATTCCTCAATGGCTACCGGCTTTAGTCGGCGTTGGAATCGTAGCCGCCGCCAATTTAGCGGCTGTGAAATATTATGGAGAATTTGAGTTTTGGTTTGCCATGATCAAAGTCGTCGCGATTGTCGTTATGCTAGTGATTGGTACTGGGTTAATCTTTTTCGGTTTAGGTAACGGTGGCCACCCTCTTGGTCTCTCAAACCTCTGGAGCCACGGCGGGTTCTTCGCTGGGGGGATAAAAGGTTTCTTATTTTCCCTCTGTATCGTAACGGCGGCCTATCAAGGTGTAGAATTAGTAGGAATTACAGCCGGTGAAGCGGAAGATCCTAAAAGGACCTTAACGAAAGCGATAAAAAATATTATTTGGCGTATCTTGATTTTCTATGTGGGTGCTATCTTTGTGATTATCACCATTTATCCTTGGAACCAAATCGGTGAGATCGGTAGTCCCTTTGTTATGACCTTTGCTAAAGTGGGTATTGTTGCCGCTGCTGGTATTATCAATTTCGTGGTTCTCACAGCAGCGATGTCAGGTTGCAACAGTGGTATTTATAGTGCAGCAAGAATGCTTTATACCTTAGCTAAAAATGGACAAGCCCCTAAATTCTTTGGTGAAGTCTCCAAAAGCGGCGTGCCAAGAAATAGTATTATCACGACGATTGCAACCCTATTATTAGGTGTCGTTTTCAATGTCATCTCCCCGAATTCAAAATTATTCCTCTATATTTATGCTGCAAGTATTCTACCAGGAATGGTACCGTGGTTTGCGTTGGCCTTTAGTCAATTCAGATTCAGAAAAGCCTGGAAGAATGAAATGAAAGGTCATCCCTTTAAGTCTCCTCTCTTCCCCATTAGTAACTATGTCACCATCGTATTCCTGTCGCTCGTGTTGGTTGGAATGTGGTTCAATCCAGATACTCATGTTTCATTAATTGTTGGAGCAGTATTCCTTGCGATCGTCATTGCTGGTTATTATGTCTTTGGTATGGGAAAAAGACAGACAATGCAAGAAGAAGCCGAAACAGAGCAAGCTGCGAAATAGCAATCCCAAGAATCGTTGAGCTAACCTTACCTGAGGGGTTATGTGTCATATCCATAACCTCTCTTTTTTATATCAAATACAACAAGTATTGAAAGAAGGAATTATTTTCATGACTCGAAAAATGCAAACAATGGATGGTAATACCGCGGCAGCACACATTTCTTATGCCTTCACCGATGTAGCCGCCATTTATCCCATTACCCCCTCAACTAATATGGCTGAGCATGCTGATGAATGGTCTGCACAAGGCCGTAAAAATATCTTCGGTCAAACGATGAAACTGGTGGAAATGCAATCAGAAGGCGGTGCAGCTGGAGCTGTACACGGTTCCCTGCATGCAGGCGCGCTAACGACGACTTATACTTCATCACAAGGGCTGTTGCTCATGATTCCTAACATGTATAAAATTGCTGGAGAACTTTTGCCAGCGGTGTTCCATGTCAGCGCTAGAGCACTTGGTGCGAATTCTCTCTGTATCTTCGGTGATCATCAAGATGTTATGGCGACTCGACAAACTGGATTTGCCATGCTTGCTGAAAGCAGTGTACAACAAGTGATGGATTTGGCAGCGGTCGCGCATCTATCCGCCATTAAAGGGCGAGTTCCCTTTCTGAACTTTTTCGATGGTTTTCGAACGTCTCATGAAATGCAAAAAATTGAAGTCCTAGACTATAATGAATTGGCCCAATTAGTCGATATGGATGCCGTTGATGAATTTAGAAGCAAAGCACTGAATCCTGATCACCCAACCATCAAAGGGTCATTACAAAACTCTGATATTTACTTTCAGCAACGAGAAGTTTCCAATCGGTATTATGATGCTCTTCCTGAGATTGTTGAAAACTACATGGCTGAAATCAACAAACTGACGGGTCGAGATTATCATCTGTTCAATTACTATGGCGCCCCTGATGCGGATCGAATGATTATTGCCATGGGTTCGGTCAGTGAAGCCATTGAAGAAACTGTTGACTATTTGAATGCCCATGGCGAAAAAGTAGGACTCTTGACGGTTCATTTGTACAGACCTTTTTCCCTAGAACATTTCTTCAAGTACATTCCTACATCGGTGACAAAGATTGCTGTCTTGGACAGAACGAAAGAACTGGGGGCTTTTGCTGAACCTCTGTATCTGGACGTTAAAGCAGTATTCTGCGGTAAAGAATGGCAACCGACGATTGTCGGTGGTCGATGTGGCCTTGGTGGCAAAGATATCGTTCCTGGCCACATTCAAGGTATTTTTGAAAATCTGAAGCAAGAGCAACCGAAGGATAACTTCACCGTGGGTATTATTGATGATGTAACCCATACCTCCTTGCCTTTTGGCGAAGATATCGATACCACTTCGGAGGGCACAACAGCTTGCAAATTCTGGGGACTTGGTTCAGATGGAACAGTTAGCGCCAATAAAAGTGCCATTGCCATCATTGGCGATCACACCGACATGTATGCCCAAGCGTATTTTGCCTATGATTCTAAAAAATCAGGGGGTGTTACCATTTCCCATTTGCGATTTGGTAAAAACCCTATCAAATCACCTTACCTGATCAATAATGCAAATTTCATTGCTTGTCACAATCAATCGTATGTTAATCAATATAACGTATTAGAAGGCCTTAAGCAGGGCGGAAATTTCCTCCTGAATTGTATCTGGAATAAGCAGGAACTGGAAAAGAATATACCGGCTACTATGAAACGTTATATCTTCAAGAACAAGATTAACTTTTACACCCTAGATGCCGTCAGTATCGCCCAAGAAATTGGTCTGGGCGGCAGAATTAATATGATTATGCAAGCGGCTTTCTTCAAACTTGCCGATATCATTCCCGTTGAAGATGCCGTGAAGTACCTGAAACAAGCTGTCATAAAATCATATGGCAAAAAAGGTGAAAAAGTCATCAATATGAACAATGCTGCCATCGACAAGGGTGTGCAATCCATTGTGAAAATTAGCATACCTGCTTCTTGGGAAAATCCTAACGATGAAAGTAGTACAGAGGAGAAATTACCAGCATTCATCAAAAATATTATGATTCCCATGAACCGGCAAGAGGGAGATCTATTACCTGTCAGTGCTTTTGTTGGTATGGAAGATGGCACCTTCCCTATGGGTACTGCGGCTTATGAAAAACGTGGAGTTGCCGTTAATATTCCCAGCTGGATACCAGAAAATTGTATCCAATGTAATCAGTGTTCCTATGTGTGTCCCCATGCTTGTATTAGACCCGTCTTGATCGATGAAGCAGAACTGAAAAACGCTCCCGCTGGTTTCGTAAGTATAGGCGCGAGTGGGGCTAAGGGTTTAAATTTCCGCATGGCCATTTCAGCTTACGATTGCACCGGCTGTGGTAACTGTGAACAGGTTTGCCCCTCCAAACAAAAGGCCTTAGTGATGAAGCCACTGGAAACCCAACTCGAGCAAGCGGGTTTATGGGATTATACGCTCACGCTATCACCAAAAGTCAATCCATTAAATCCTCTCACTGTAAAGGGTAGTCAATTTGAACAACCACTCCTCGAATTTTCCGGTGCCTGCGCAGGATGTGGTGAAACTCCGTATGCTAAACTCGTAACTCAATTGTTTGGCGACAGAATGATGATCGCCAATGCGACGGGTTGTTCTTCCGTTTGGGCGGCAAGTGCACCCTCGATGCCATATACAAAAAATCATCTGGGACATGGACCAGCTTTTGGTAATTCGCTCTTTGAAGATAACGCTGAATATGGGCTAGGCATGTTGCTGGGTGTACAACAACTCCGGGCTAAATTAGCGGAGGATATCACGGCAGCGTCTAACATGGATATGGGACCAGCATTCAAAGCGGTTTGTGAAGAGTGGTTAGTGAAGGAAGATCAGGGTGTAGATACCCGTGACAGAGCTGATAAACTGATTGCCCTACTGGAAGAAAATAAGGGTAATGATCCTTTGCTGAATAAAATCTACAAGAGTAGGGACTTTATGGTCAAGAGATCCCAATGGATCTTTGGTGGTGATGGCTGGGCTTATGATATCGGTTTTGGCGGCTTAGATCATGTGCTGGCCTCGGGCCAAGATGTCAATGTCCTCGTCTTTGATACCGAAGTCTATTCCAATACTGGAGGTCAATCTTCTAAAGCCACACCAACGGCTGCAATTGCAAAATTAGCCGCGAGCGGTAAACGGACCAAGAAGAAAGATCTTGGCATGATTGCCATGACTTACGGATATGTCTATGTCGCACAGATTTCCATGGGCGCTGATAAGAATCAAACACTTAAATCCATTGCTGAAGCAGAAGCTTATCCAGGACCATCTTTGATTATTGCGTACGCGCCTTGCATCAACCACGGTCTTAAAGTGGGAATGGGTTGTAGTCAATTGGAAGCCAAGCGTGCCGTGGAGAGTGGTTACTGGTCGCTGTATCGGTACAATCCTGAGTTGAAGGATGCTGGCAAAAAGGCCTTCTCGTTGGATTCTAAAGAGCCAACAATGAACTTCCAGGAATTCCTGATGGGAGAAGTGCGTTATTCCTCGTTGAAGAAGCAATTCCCTGAAGTCGCTGAGTCTTTATTTGAACAAACCGAAAAAGACGCGGCAGATCGCCTGGAAGGCTACAGAAGATTAGCGGCTCAATAGGATATAGACATTCAAAGCTTAAGAGAGGCCTCTAAATTAACTTCGTTTACGTTAGAGCATTTAATATTAAATCACATCAAGAGGGTGGTTCAGGATTTATTTCAATCCCGAACCGCCTTCTTTGATGTGATTTATGGATTCTAAGAATTTGTTTCTGATCAATAGTTATTATCCTTCGTTTACTACCCAATAATGTTAAGTATCGTTCTATAGTTACGGCGAAGTTCGTAACTAATTCTGATGAATCCTTGATAAGCTTAGGGCAGATGGTACTAAAAAGTTGCTTGTCTCTTATAATTTTCATTTCAAATGCTTGGCGGAACATGCAAATGCATCTGTAATAAATTGGAGTTCATGAAATTAAATAATCTGGAGAAAATAAATTTGGAACTTAATCTATAAGGAGGTCCATTGACATGCCAAATCAGACCAAAAAGATGTCTAAGCCTAACGGAGAAATTAAATGTCTCGTGAACACTTGTCATTATTATGGTTCGGGTGATCATTGCTTTGCTGACAAAATCGAAGTTCAATCCCCTAATGCGAGCACCACTGAAATGACAGACTGTATGACCTTTCTTCCTGAGTAATTGAATAAAGTTCAAAACATCAAAAGGAGGCCATACAAATGATTGGACGTGTCAACAAAAAACCTCAACCAAATAACAGTATAAAATGCTTAGTCAACACTTGTGATTATTATGGTTCAGGCGACCATTGTTATGCTAATGAGATCGAAATCAAAACCAATAGTCTTGCTAATTCCACAGAAATGACAGATTGCGCAACTTTTGTTGCGAAAGCCTTGATCTAATACTCGGCATTATAGTCTTGGTACCAGTACGCCCATTAATTATTGATTTAGACCTGCTCGTTGAGCAGGTCTAAATTATCTTTTCGCTTAAGGCAAACTACCGTCTATATACGTTGTGGCATGTGATAAACTAGTTAAAACGGTATTAGAAGATTGGAGGCCTTCCCTTGTCATTACCTTTCTACTTAAAGTTCTTAGAAGACAATGATCCTGATTTTTCACGGGCAATCGATAAGGTTTTTACCTCTTCCATGACGCCCGGTGCTCTGGATCAAAAGACAAAATTATTGATCGCACTAGCTTTAGATGCCGCGCATGGAGCCGGTCAAGGTGTAGCATCCATTGCCAACCAACTAAGGGCCCAAGGGACAACCGATATCGAAATTGCCGAGGCTTTACGGATAGCCTATTTTGCCTTTGGAAACTCTATTTTAGCAACATCATCAGCAGCGTTTGCCAACATAGAAAAGTCCTGAATCATTAGATCCAATGTTGAAGACATAAAGCCGCCTCCAAAGGTGGCTTTATGTCTTCAACTTGAGGTAATTTAGCGATAAACTACCACTGGAAAGTGAGAGCTCCTAATTGGTTTTCTTAAGTCCGTCAATTAAATGCCTTATCGCAATCATTGGATGCAAAAAGAGCATCCTTGGGCCTGAATAGCGCATGATCTCAATCATTCTTTGACGCATTACGGGTTTATAACAATGCACCGTACATTTGCCGCATGTTGGTTTACTTTCACCAAATTTGCAACTTGAAAGGCGTGTCAAGGCATAATCAGATAATCCATGACATTCTGCACACAATGCCCTGGTAGAATGGTGATGATCTTTACAATAGAGCTTTAGCATCATTTGCAAAGTAGTTCCTTCACGCTCTAGCCTATTTAACATTTCGACTCGACTCCAATCCACCCATTATTGCATTTGATTACTATATCCTCAGATTAAGTCCCTTTTTTCTTAAATTCCAGCGGCAAGTCGCTTGAGTACGTCTTTCTTCTTTTATTCAGTTTCCATAACTAGATTATAACTCAATTTGACTATTTCACCTCACTCCCATAACGCATCAAACATCCCCTTGACCTCTTTTGATTCGTTCCGTCCCTACTTCATCAGAGAATCGCTTGTCCCATTGGAACCTTGAAATGGACTCAGTACTTCAACGTCAGAAGAAAAGATAGGAGTTACCATGAATAATCACGACAAAAAACTAAGCTGTACGGATTGCGGAGTACCCAATTGCTATAGAAGGACGGGAACTTATCCCCCATTTTGTCTAACCACCAACACAAACAGCCAAGAATTTGAGGAGGCTAAGGAACTTTATAGATCCGATGAGTTTGTATCGAAGTTCGCTTTGGCTGCCGCTGAAATTGAAGGGGCTTACTATGGTAAGCTTACAAGGGTCGAAGAGATTGTTGTTTTTGCAAAAAAAATTGGCGCGCAGAAAATAGGAATTGCTACCTGTGGAGCCTTAATAAATGAGGCAAAGATATTTGCCAAAATCCTTCAGGCCAAAGGTTTGGAGAGTTTTGCAGTGTCTTGCAAAGTGGGTTCAACGGATAAAACACAAATTGGTGTACCGGAGGGTTCAAAAGTTGAAATAGGTTGTCATGAGTCGTTGTGTAATCCCGTCATGCAGGCAAAACTACTTAATAAAGAAAAAACTGATCTCAACGTAATCGTGGGCCTTTGCGTGGGACATGACTCCATTTTTATTAAATATTCCGAAGCCCCTGTCACCACCCTGATCACTAAGGATAAGGTGTTAGTTCATAATCCGGTAGCTGCCTTATATGCGAGTGCACATTACTACAAGCGGTTACTAAAGGAAGGCGATATATAGTATTTTCCAATTGACAATGTAGCGAAAAATTGTTAACTTGTTAAAGGTCTTTATTTAAGTTCCACTTTAGTAAGTTAAATCCTTAAACAGCAGAGGAGTATTTATCAACATGGGAGAGAAAAAATTAGGTTTTTGGTTATTAACCGCTTTAGTTGCCGGGAACATGGTCGGTTCCGCCATCTTCATGCTTCCCCAATCTCTGGCTAACGTCGCATCACCGGCTGGAGCCATGCTCGCCTGGCTCTTAACCGGATTCGGTGTTCTCATGCTTGCCCTTGTCTTTGGACAATTATCAGTTCGCAAGCCTACATTGTTAGGTGGTCCACCCAATTACACCCGTGAATTGTTTAATAACAAAACGAAACTCGGGCAAATTATGGGCTTCGAAATTTCTTGGGGTTATTGGACTTCCAACTCCCCTGGAAATGCAGCTGTTTTAATTACACTGATTGGTTATCTGACGTATTTTCTTCCGGTCATTCAGAGCCAGCAACTTATGGTTAGCTTCGGTTCCTTTGATCTTTTGCTAGGAAACTTCCTGACTTTTATCATTTCATCCACGATACTCTGGGCAATTCACTGTTTGATGTACCGAGGAGCTCATGAGGTAAGCAAAATTAATTTTGTTGCCACTGTCGCAAAAATTATAGGCTTCGTCTTTTTTATTGCAGTGGTCGTAATCGTCTTCCAAACCCAATATTTACACCCGTTCGTCGCAGAAAAAATACTCAAGACCGGTGAGCACTATGGGCTTTATGAACAAATGAACCAAGGGGCTTTGCTGACCTTATGGGCCTTCATCGGAATTGAATCGGCTGTTTGGCTATCTGGCCGAGCCAAAAACCTTCAAGACGTTAAACGCGCAACCATAGTAGGACTCTTTATTAGTATAGCGATCTACTTAATGATTACGATCTTTGCCATGGGTGCATTACCTCAACAAGATCTCATGACAACCGATAAACCACTCGTCGATGTTCTCACTCATATTATCGGACCTACAGGATCCTTAGTTATGGCCTTCTTAGGCGTTTTATCCATGATTGGAGCAGCCGTGGGCTGGATTTTATTAAGTGTCGAAGTTCCCTATCAATCTGCAAAGCTCAATCTCTTTCCGCTCTGGTTTGTCAAAGAAAACAAAAATGGTGCTCCTATCCGTGCTGCCTGGGTTACCAATGGATTAACTCAAGTATTCTTAATCTCTACCTTATCCGCTTCCATTGCCGACGCCTTTAATACTATGATCGTTATTGCTACCCTAGCCAATCTTGTTCCGTATTTATTCGCGGCCATCTATTCCTTAGTGCTAACCCTTAAAGGAGAGAGTTACGAAAAGGTCAGTCCATCCAAACGGTTTACCGAAGGTCTCATTGCAGCACTCGCTGCTGGTTATTCCATCTGGGTTCTTAAATCTGGCCTTACAGACCTAAAAACTCTAGGGTTGGGGATGCTCCTGATTCTTTCTGGACTCATCTTTGTCCCCTTGTTACCTAAGCTTAAATCCGAATCACGACACTCGAACTAGAATTGCCTCATGCTAGTAAATCTAGGTTCCATGAAAAATGGGTTGTAACAAACTAAAACAAGTTTGCTACAACCCATTTTTATAAATGAGCAATACCTAGTGTAAAGAATTATTCAATTCAAGACTTTTTCATAACAGTAAAATGGTTTCTCTTTTCCCAGGAAGCTCATTTCTCCAACAAACTTATATCCACATTTTACAAACAATGCATTCATTTTTAGATTTATTGAATAGGTATCTGTTTTTATATACCTTAAATTGTTTTTTAAAGCCACTTCATCTGTGAATTTCATTAATTCCGTACCAATTCCATTTCTTCGGTAAGCCGGATAAACTGACATTCTATGAACAACCATAGCGGTTTCATTCAATGTCCAGTTTAAGTCATTGTATTCAACGGGCTCTACTTTATTAATACATACAAAACCAGCTATTTTCCCCTCTCTTTCTACCACAAATAACTCTTCTTTTTCAGTATCATTCATAAAGTCTTTTTCCTGAGGGTAATCTTCATCCCATTGAATGTTGTTGTAAGAATTCATTTCAACAATCGTTTGCCCTGTCTCTTATACACATCT
>DHWG01000045.1:0-5478 GCA_002413075.1 Desulfosporosinus sp. UBA5188
GATTCCACACAATGGCTGTCGGCCACCGAAACGCAGAAGGGTATAGGAGGTGTGTAATCATGGCTAGATATACTGGACCAGTTTGTCGCTTATGTCGACGAGAGGGAATGAAGTTATTCCTTAAAGGTGAACGTTGTTATACCGGAAAATGTGGGATTGATCGTCGTGCATTCGCTCCTGGACAACATGGTCAAGCTCGTGCGAAGAAACCTACTGAATATGGTCTTCAGTTACGAGAAAAACAAAAAGTACGTCGTATGTACGGTGTTATGGAAAAACAATTCCGTCATTATTTCGACGTAGCAGCACGTAAAAAGGGTATGGCCGGAGAAAACCTACTCGTCCTGCTAGAACGTCGACTCGATAATATCATTTTCCATCTGGGTTTTGCATCGTCTCGTCCAGAAGCACGTCAACTCGTGAATCACGGTCACTTTACCATTAATGGTAAAAAAGTTGATATTGCTTCGTATTCTATCCGCGTTGGAGAAGTTATAGCCGTTAAAGAAGGTAGCAAGAGTTCTCCACGTATGAAACAACTTCTTGAAAACTTAGGTTCTCGGACAGTTCCTGCGTGGTTGAGCTTAGATGCCAATACTGCGGCTGGAACAGTTCTTGCACTACCGACTCGTGAAGATATTCAAATCCCCATCCAAGAACACCTTATCGTGGAGAAATACTCCCGTTAATGTTGGCGTTCTACCCATCTGGGTTGGATGGTTTGTCTATAAATCTCTCGAGAAAGAAGGTGCATTCCGATGGTAGAAATCGAGAAGCCCAGGATCGAGTGTATCGAGCGTTCTGAAGACGACTCCTATGCAAAATTCGTCGTTGAGCCACTAGAAAGGGGTTATGGAATTACCTTAGGGAATTCTTTAAGGCGTATTCTGCTCTCCTCTCTTCCTGGATCAGCGGTGACATCTGTCAAAATTGAAGGGGTACTCCACGAGTTCTCAACGATTCCCGGTGTTTTGGAAGACGTTACTGATATTATTCTGAACCTGAAGTCCCTTGCATTGAAAGGCTATACGGATGAAACTCGAATTATTCGGCTAGAGTCTCAAGGCGGTGGCGTTGTTACAGCAGGAGATATCATCACTGATCCAGACATCGAGGTTCTGAATACCGATTTGAAGATCGCTACATTAGATAATGATGGTCGGTTGTTCATGGAAATGACAGTAGAACGTGGCCGTGGCTACGTTGCTGCGGACAAAAATAAGAAGCCCGACGATATAATTGGAGTGATACCCATAGACTCCATTTTTGCCCCGATTTATAAGGTCAACTATACGGTAGAGGATACCCGTGTTGGCCAAATCACGGACTTTGACAAGTTAACCATTGAAGCATGGTCCAATGGCAGTATCTCTCCAGAAGAGGCCACCAGTTCGGCCGCCAAAATTCTGAGTGATCATCTGCGCCTTTTCATGGGACTCACTGATAAACTCAATAATGTTGAGATTATGGTGGAAAAAGAAGAGGAAGCTAAAGATAAAATTCTCGATATGACGATTGAGGAACTAGATCTGTCTGTTCGTTCTTACAACTGCCTGAAACGGGCAGGGATCAACTCTGTTGAAGAGCTGACCCAAAAAACGGAAGAGGATATGATCAAAGTACGTAACCTTGGTCGCAAGTCTTTGGAAGAAGTGGAATTTAAACTTAAGAACTTAGGTTTATCGTTCCGCCCAATTGAAGACTAATTCGGTGCAAAAGGAGGGGAATGTAATTGGCTTACCGCAAGTTGGGAAAAAATACAGGTCATCGCGGGGCAATGTTGCGTAATATTGTCACTTCCCTGTTAAGACATGAGCGTATTCAAACGACTGAAGCCCGTGCCAAAGAATTGAACGCCATCACTGAAAAGATGATTTCACTTGGCAAACAAGGCGATTTGGCTGCACGTCGTTCGACGCTGGCGTATCTCATGGATGAAGATGTTGTAACAAAGTTGTTCGATACCATTGCGCCGAAGTATGCTGACCGTCAGGGCGGCTATACTCGTATTATGAAACTCGGCTTACGTCGGGGAGATGCTGCGACAATGGTAATCATCGAACTCGTATAAAGCGAGTTGCTAAAGGCCGGGTTGCTTAAACAATGTTTAAGCATGCCCGGCCTTTGCTGATAATCGGGGGAGTGATCTCAGCCTTTGAAAGTGATTGAAGTGCGAAACATCAGTTATGAGGATAGGTTAAACGGAGTGAGTTTTGACTGGCACCAGGGTGAGATCATCGCGCTTATGGGCGCCAATGGTTCCGGAAAGTCCACGTTAGCTCGTCTGATCGCTGGTCTGATCGAACCCACTGCTGGGAAGATACTTCTTACGGCTGATGGCGTCTCTTGCGAATGGAGCACGGTGACAAGGTGGCAGGAAATTGGGCTTGTCGGGCAACACCCTCAGCGCCAAACGATTGGAGCGACCGTTGCTGAAGAACTTGGTTATGGACTGTTAAACCTTGGCCATGATATTCCTTGGGTGCGCAACAGAGTGCGGGAATTGGCGGCTAGTGTGGGCTTAGGCGGTAAAGAAGATCAGTCTCCTTCAACGCTATCGGGCGGAGAAAGGCAAAGGCTGGTGACGGCAGCAATTTTGGCACTGCACCCATCCTTCCTTATTCTAGATGAAGGCTTATCGATGCTTGATACCCTCGCTCAAGTCAAAATTCTGGAACTTTTGCTTCAAGCCCAGCCCCAAACGGGACAAATTTGGATGACACATGACCCGGAAATAGCAACAAAAGCGGATCGTCTCCTGGTTCTTAAAAACGGAATACTTATTGACATGGGTAAACCAAAAGAAGCTTTGATGAACAAGGAGCTGCAATCCTTTTTTTGCCTTGGGGAAGTAGACGTTCATCCGTTCTTACAAGATCCCAAACTCAAACCTATAAAGACGGTGGCTTTGGGGGCGCCTGTACTAGAATGGAAAAAAGCCAACTATAAATCTCGTTTAGCGCTGGACAAAATCGTAAGAGCGGGCGAGTTCATCGGAATTGTTGGTCCTTCAGGTTCAGGTAAGACGACACTTTTAGACAGTGCCATTGGGTTCATACTGCCAACTGAGGGACAATGTTTGATGGGCGGAGAACAAATAACCAAGGCTAACTTAAATACAGTACGAAAAAATATCCGTCTCGTTCTTCAAGAAGCAGGGGAATACTTGATTGGCCGTAGTGTCTATCATGAAGTATTTTATGGTGACTCTAGACTAGACCTATTGGTAGAGAAGCAAGCGGGGTTATCTTTTTTGGAGCAGTTTGGGATCTCTGCACACATGGCAGAATACGCACCTGAGAAACTAAGCGGTGGGGAACGACAAAAGGTCGCATTGGCTGCTGCTCTGAGAACTCTTCCACAGATTCTATTATTGGACGAACCTTTACTTGGACTTGATGCCTTGAGTCGGGCAGGTGTACAGGCGATGATTTCAAGAAGGGTAGATCGTACCATCCTGTATGTAACCCACGATCTAAGAGAGGTTTTACCATATGCCGATCGTCTTTGGCTGGTTGAGAAGGGGAATGTGGTCCTAGATTGTTCAATACAATGTTGGAAAGAGCATCAGGAACAATTTCGAGCCTCAGGCGTTCGATGTTAAAGGGGGGACTAGTATCAAGGTCTTTGAGCTCTACTGCCCAGGTAACAGCTTCTTGCATCGTCTTGATCCAAGGGTGAAGGTGGGCGGAATAGCTATCTTGTCACTCCTATTAACCTTGACAAGATGGCAGGGTCTAACCATAACTTCTTTTATCCTCCTCGGGCTAGTGGCTTTCAGTCGTACGCCCGTAAAAATATACCGGTCACTTCTTGTGGTGCTACTATGGATGGGCTTATTTTATGGTTTGGCAGTGGGCTGGGTTTGGCCAGAAAATAGCGCAATCTGGTATGGCCATTGGTCACTAGACGGTCTTATTCAAGCCGCTAATATGCTTTGGCGCATCGCCCTAGTTTTTGGCTTGACGCGTCTTTATACGGCTGTTACAAGGCCCCTTGACCAAGGGATGGGAATATCATACTTCTTTAATCCACTTATCCATATTACGCCTAAAGCGGCAGATTTTGCTCTAATGCTTACCTTGACGTTGCGTTTTATTCCGTTGATCGTAGAAGAGGCATTTTTAATTTGGAAAGTCAGGCTATTAAAAAGTGAATGGCCTCACTCCAAGGTTAAACAATCCTGGGAGCTCGCCCAGCTTATTGTGCCGTTCATCTTATTAAGCTTGAGACGGGCAGAAGAACTTGCTGAAAACCTGATGGCTCGAGGCTATGGATCAGGCAACTATCGCACGCTCATACTCCATGAACGAACGACCGAGGATTTCGTTGGGGTGATGATCATCGGAGTTTGGGGAGTATTACTGTTAATATATTAGATTTAACTAAAACCATACGTAGTGGAGGCTCGTCTTAATGCGAAATATTAGGCTAAAATTGACCTATGACGGAACAAACTATCATGGCTTCCAGCGACAGCATGAAACTCATGGACCGACAATCCAAGGTACTTTAGAAACGGTCTGGGCTAGATTGGTCGACGAAGAGGTAACTCTAGCTACGGCAGGACGTACGGATACTGGTGTACATGCCTCCGGACAAGTGGTGAATTTTATGACTTCGGCAAGAATTCCAGAAGAGAAAATCCCTAAGGCGTTTAATAGTATGTTACCAAGGGATATACAAATACTAAAAGCAGAATGTGTTCCGGATGATTTTAGTGCTCGGTGGTCAGCAAAGTGGAAACGCTACGATTATCAGATCGACAACAAACCCATCCCAGATGTATTTACGCGTCTTTATGCGTCCCATGTGCCAATCCCCTTAAATGTGGCATTGATGCAAGAGGCAGCAAATCTTTTGGAGGGACGTCATAATTTTAAAACATTCGCAGCCGCCGGTGGAGCTAGTAAGACCTTCGAACGGACGATTTATCGCTGCCTTGTGAAGAAAGATCATGGCTTAATTACAATATCCTGTGTGGGAAGTGGCTTTCTATATCACATGGTTCGCATTATCGTAGGAACACTCATGGACGTTGGAAAAGGTCGAATTCTCCCGCAAGAGATCCCGGATATTATTGCCAGTCAAGAACGAAGCCGGGCCAAAATGATTGCCCAGGCGCATGGACTAACGCTCGTTCACGTGAATTATACGGAAGAAAGCCCATTTGAACTGTTTAAGGACCTTTTAGCGGAAATCTAGCGTGAATATGAAAAATAACTTGACAACGGATAGAGATTAAAATAAAATATCAGTATGAGTTTTTATGCCTTGGCTATGATTGAGCCCCATGCCCCTGGCATACCGCAAGCATGATTGAGCCCCATGTGAGTGATAATTTATCAGAAAACTTCTAATTGGAGGGAAAGTTATGACCACGTTTTTTGCGAAAGCACAAGACCAAGAGCGCAAATGGTTTATCATTGACGCTGCGGGAATCCCCTTGGGCCGTATTGCTACTGAAGCAGCACGTCT
>DHWG01000045.1:5582-7013 GCA_002413075.1 Desulfosporosinus sp. UBA5188
ATTGCTACTGAAGCAGCACGTCTCCTAAGAGGTAAACATAAACCAACATTCACCCCTAATGTTGATACAGGGGACCATGTGATTATTATTAACGCTGCTAAATTAGTGTTAACAGGAAATAAACTGAACGATAAGATGTATCGTCGTCACTCTGGATATCCTGGTGGGTTAAAAGAGGTTCCTTACAAAAAATTAATGCAAATTATGCCTGAACGCGCGATGGAACATGCCGTGAAGGGAATGCTTCCTCATAACAAGTTGGGCGCCCAGATGTACACAAAGTTGAAAGTGTATAAGGGAGAGACACACCCGCATCAAGCTCAACAAGCTGAAATCTGGACGATTCAGTAGTTTAAGGAAGGAGGATATAACATGGCAACTCAATTACAATATGCTGCGACAGGACGACGTAAAAATGCTGTCGCTCGCGTTCGTCTTATTCCAGGTGAAGGAAAGTTCATCATCAACAAACGTCAAGTCGCTGAGTATTTCGGCAAGAAAACACTTGAGATGATTGTTCAACAACCCTTCAACATCACAGATACGCTTGCTAAATATGATGTTATTGCTCTTGCCCACGGGGGTGGCACCACAGGACAAGCCGGTGCTATACGCTTAGGTATTGCACGTGCTTTGCTGAAAGCCGATGCTAGTCTCCGCCCAAGTCTTAAGAGAGCTGGTTTCCTGACACGTGACCCACGTATGAAGGAACGTCGTAAATACGGCTTGAAGAAAGCTCGTAAAGCTCCACAATTCTCCAAACGTTAATACGTTGGAAAATGGAAAACCCCCGAACCAGTACGGTTCGGGGGTTTTGTCTGTTTTAAGACTCTGCGAGAACCTGTGAATTTCGATGGATAATAGACACGTAATACACAAGTAATAGTCAAAAAAATATTAGATAAGATCAATGGCTTTCTTAAGTTCCTCAATATCCTTATGAGTGTAGACCTTATCTGTAATATCCGTACTCGCATGGCCCATAATACGCTTGATACTTACTTTGTTGGCTCCTGCGTTGTCCATCTTAAAAACCTGAATATTATTCAAGCAACTGACGAGCGTCTTTGGGTATATTTAGCTCACACAAATTGCTGGAACTATATGCGCTCAAGATGGCCAGTTGAAAAATATATTAACAACCGAAATCCATCCAAGAATTTACGGGATCATTATTTCTTTAAAGACAAACCGCTGACACGTAATGGAATTTCGCGGTTGTGGTGGTATGGATTTGTATCTTACGATGAGAGTCGACATGACCCCTACGAGTTAACGAGTATGCTACTAAGCAAGTTAGATATTACGCAAGGTCTCTTGGATAGAAAATTTTCTAGAAATCCGATGATTATAAGGACAATATTATCAGTTCTGGTAGATAACAAGAATGCAGGTAACCCCTTTCCTTCACGTGTTAAGATTCGTGAACTT
>DHWG01000110.1:0-222 GCA_002413075.1 Desulfosporosinus sp. UBA5188
TGTTGCGGGTTTTCTTTATTGTTGATATGAGCAACGTATCGAACTTGACTCAAGAGCGCTTTCATATGGCGGGGCAGTGTACAAGGTCCCTTCTCGATAATACAGATCCGGCACTCAGTTCCAAGCCAGGGACTTGGGTGACACTAGCGCGACGCCTTTACGTTAGCAGCCTAGCAAACTCCGCGTAAGCGACCCCAGCTACGGGGCAGCGCACAAGGTCCC
>DHWG01000110.1:470-1464 GCA_002413075.1 Desulfosporosinus sp. UBA5188
AGTCTGGCGGGTACCCCGCTCCCAAAGACAAGAGCTTACACGTTAGTTTGCTTTGTGTCGTAAGTGCCGAGCGCGGTGTCACACAAGTCCCCGATCTGCGAGAGCAAGCAAGTGAGTGTTGTATCGCAAGTTCCCTATATCGAGAACGTATGGTTTCCAATACGCTTAATCACGGCTCGACTCTTGATCCAATTGTCTGTAGCAATCCGTGGGTTAAAATAAAATAAAGCTCCGTTTGTCGGATCGACGCCAGATAGCGCCGCTTCGGCCGCCTTGTAAGACTGATCATTGGGGTCTAGCTGAATCTGCTTGTCATCGACGGCTGAAAATGCCCCTGATTGGTAAACGACACCCCGCATTGTTTTAGGAAAACGAGGATCTTTCAAACGATTAAGTACAACGGCCCCAACGGCGACTTGTCCCTCAAAGTCTTCCCCTCGGGCTTCACCATGGATGACACGAGTTAATATTTCCACATCCGCCTTAGAGACCAAACGCCCCAAACTGCGAGAGAGGATTTGGTTTTCCGTCTCTTGTGTGGTCGTTATTAGGCTTGCTGTTTTCTTAACGGAGTTTATATCACCTGGCAGCGTGTTGATAAAGGGGGGTTCTGAGGTTGCATTGTTTACGAGTATTTCGTAGGTTGGAATTGTTGGCGATGGATTAACCGTGTTATTTGACACGATAACGCCCTCGTTATTTTGAGGTTTCGCCTTCATGACCGCATTCGCATTCGGAATCCATAAGGATTGCCCCTCTCTAATGTTGTTGGGGCTCTTAACTTTGTTAAGTTTTACAATCTCTTCCACCGTAGTGTTATGGCTTTTAGCCAGACCCCAAAGGGTTTCCCCGTGTTGGAGCACAATCTGAACGGCCCCATTCATTGGATGATCGAACGCATTATCATTTTCTTGTCCCAGTGCGGGAAAGAAACTGGCTTGCCACAGAAACAAGCACATCATCCCACCCAGGAATATCTCCAAGGATTTCCGAC
>DHWG01000110.1:1736-3152 GCA_002413075.1 Desulfosporosinus sp. UBA5188
AGTCGATTTATTGAGTTCTATTCGGGCATATCCTAACTAAACTAAACTATACATATATTGGTAAAGATTTAATAATCAAATAATTAATTACAAATATAAATGAAGTGAGGCTGATTTCTATGAAGACTTTAGTTAAAAACTTCTTGTTATCTGTTTCTCCAAAGGAAGTACCTCAGCGCAGCGAGACCGAAAACTTGATTGTGGAAATTGAAGAAGCGAGAGACCATATCCAATACGCCTGGAACCGTTTTGATTACGCAGCACCGGAATACGTTGAACTGGCCTTACTAGAACTACTCTCTGCAGAAACCCATTATAGCCTCCTCAGTAAACGTTACCGTATAATGATTGGCGAAAGCGAACCTCCTTTTTCTTTAGGTGCTCACCTCCAAAATCACGCATTTAAGGGATAATCAGAGAGCTACCAACAACCGCTTCACGATCGCTCGTTGGATTGCCATAGGGTTTAAAAGGCTTGTTACACGCCTTGTAACTTCGACGTTTTGTTAGCGATATGATAGAATACATAACAAGTGGTGTTCATAAAGGAAGGAATGATCTTATGCAACGAATGCACAAAGTTCATCAGAATAGTAACCTCCGCACCGTTGCCGTGGCTGCATTGGTTGGAGGCCTAGCTGGTGCCGCAGTCGGTCTAATGTTTGCACCCAAAAGCGGAAAAGAATTGCGTCATGGTCTCTATAAAAAAGCTGACAATGCCCTAGAACACGTCGAGGACGTTACATCACTTCATACAGGAGCGTTGAAACAACAGGGTTCGAATCTGGTCGATAAAGGAAAGCAATTGGCTGAAGATCTCCAAACCTTTATTCAAGAATCCCTAAAACAAAAAAAAGGCGGCTATATTCCCATTAATATTGCCCAAGATATACCAACACAAGCATCCTTCCAAGACAAACCTGAAATGGATCCTGAAGTACTTGTTCAAACGGAAATCCCGCTACAAGAAGAATAAAAAGATAAGGGGCACGATTTCTAGTGCCCCTTATCTCTTTGTACCCTTTAAGAAGGAAGTTCCTGACGACGGTTTAGTGGTCAGGGGCTTCCTTTTTCCGACCGCGAATGTTATCCCATAGTTCAATCGCTTGTTCCATGGCCAACAGAAACACTCTAACAAATTTAAACGGATTCTTACTCAGCGCCTCAAGACCAACAGCGGCTTCATTGACCGTCCCCCCCACCTGCTCTGTGGTCAATCTAACGAGAGTAGTCACAGCTTCAACGTCTGAAAGCAGATGCGGTAAATGAGCATTAATATCCTGCATTGTTTGCTTTGCTTCATTGGTGAGTTTACGAGCCGAGCGCAGCCAAAGCGTCAACTCAAGGCCTAACAACCCAAAAATAATCGTGGCCACGAGTGCACATACTTCATAAATCATAAATTTATCCTCCATT
>DHWG01000165.1 GCA_002413075.1 Desulfosporosinus sp. UBA5188
CCCCTGTCTGATCCCCTGTCTTTTCTTGTCAGTTAACATAAAATTCTCCCTCTCACGTATGCATAGATGGAGGGGGATTTTACATATGGCGCGAGAGAAAAAGATTTACCCTTTGGCCGAAGGGTTAACGACGGCGGATACGTATGCAGTGTTGGGGGATGCCCTGAAATTCCAGAAGCATAAACATGCTTGGAAGGTTTGGCGAGCCTTAAAAGAGTTCGGGTGCGTTGTTTATCCCGTGGCAGAGGATTTAAAGCGTGTCGACGGCAGTAAGATTTATCTGAATTTAGCTGAACTGATGGATAAGGTGACGGTCGTTGTACCATGTCTGCCCACGGAGAGATTGAAGTTCTTGGTTTCCGAAGCTGCAGCGGCTGGGGTCAGTAAAATTTGGTTTCAAGAACTGACATGGACTGATGAATTACAACAAGAATGCGAGAACGCCGGAATTATGGTGGTGCGCGGCTGTGTGCTTAGACATAAGGCTTATCCAATCGTGGGTGTGCACTATTTCAATCCCTGTTACTGGCACGGTCTTAGAGCGGCTAAAGTGCCAGGGAAGAGGTATGGAAAGTAGAATTACGAAAAAAGGATCAGATATCTTTCTTAAGATATCTGATCCTTTTTTTGTGTATGTGATTAGCTAAGATAGGCCTTAGTTTTCTTAGAAAGGGTCATCATCATCGTCTTCTTTATCTTCGCACCCAAGGCAATGATCGCAATCACCATTGCAATCATCGTCATCGTCTTCGTCAAATGATAGACAATTAGAAACCCCAACAAAGACATTAAATGATTCAATCTCTAGTTCCAAAGAATCGATTAATTCCGTCTGGATAAGAACTTGAAGGTATTTTACGGCTATTTCATCAATTTCGGGAACAATCACTAAGGTAGCCTGGACTGTTTCGTTTATGTGCAAATCTAACGTGCCCAGCGACGGAAAATCATGCTCATCATCGTTAAGAATTAATGAATATCGTTCGCTATGAGGGGTTCTTACCTCTCGAATGAAGCGGGGCAAAAATTGAGGCGGCTTTTCTGCTTTTGCCTTTCCTTTATGCACTTTGAAATCTCGAATATTATCCTTATTCTTATCTTTTCCCTTATCCTTCATTGCTTGAACATCCTTTCTAGTGTGGGTCATTTTGAATGATTGCTGGAGGGTATCTTAACACAGAGAAAGTGTAACATATTTGAATCAACTACGAAAGCGTTAGACTGCAGAGCAAGTGCTCATATTTTCTCCACCAATCCCTAATATAAAATTAGGGAATTTGGATATCATGATATAATAAACACGGTTTCATGGTATTCATCTTGAGAAGAGGGACGAAGGATAAGGGGATATAATAATGTTATGGGAACTTTTCAAAGACCTTTCTCTCAATATTAGTCTGATTGTTACGTTGGCGTATTTAATGAGTCGGACGAAGTTATTTAGGCGTATGTTACGGGGTAAGGCGAACCTTCAAGAAAAACTTTTTTTAGTGTTACTTTTTGGGGGAATAGGAATCGCAGGAACTTATACAGGTATTGATTTTAAAGGAGCACTGGCAAACTCGCGAGTTATAGGGGTTGCAGTGGGTGGGCTTCTCGGTGGGCCCCTAGTTGGGATTGCTGCAGGTCTTTTGGCCGGGGGGCATCGCATGCTCTTGGGTGGATTTACCGCGCTCGCCTGTGGTATTGCAACGGTCGTCGAGGGAGCTATTGCGGGATACTTTGGGCGAAAATTTCCTGGAAACCTAACCGGGAAACGTTCATTGTTGATCGGAATGGGTATTGAAGTCGTCCAAATGCTTATTATTTTGTTGATTGCTAGGCCCTTTACTGCGGCTTGGGATTTGGTCAAAGACATCGGGCTACCCATGATCATAATGAATGGCATAGGAATTTCTATTTTTGTGACGGTTGTTAAGGGGTCGTTGGAAGAAGAAGACCGAATTGGTGCGGTTCAAGCGCAAAAGGCATTATATATTGCTAATTTAACGTTACCCATCTTACGTCTAGGATTAAATAAAGTCACCGCAAGCAGGGTTGCTAAAATTATTTATGAACAGACTGATGTTGCTGCGGTAGCCTTAACGGATCGAGAGCATATTCTAGCACATGTTGGGAAAGGTTCTGATCATCATGAAGCAGGACGTGCCATCCGGACGCAGGCCACCCATGAGGCGTTGGATTCAGGTGAATTGAAGCTTGCTGCAACACAGCTAGAAATTGGCTGCAATCAACCAAACTGTCCGCTATCTTCAGCGCTCGTTGTACCGCTCCATTTTCAACAATCAGTGGTGGGGACCCTTAAGATCTATCGGGAAAGAGCACTGGGCATAAGCCCGGTGGATTGGGAATTTGGCGCTGGTTTGGGCATGCTTTTTTCGACGCAATTGGAATTAGCTAATTTGGAAGCACGTGCCCGTTTGGTGAACCGGGCTGAATTAAAAGCACTTCAGGCCCAAGTCAATCCCCATTTCTTATTTAATGCCTTAAATACAGTCGCCTCGTTTTGTCGTACAGATTCCGAAAAGGCGCGTCATCTTATTTTGCAACTGGGGGATTTCTTCCGTAAAAATCTTAAAAGCGGGGATAAGTTTGTGACGCTTCGCGAGGAACGCGAACATATCCGTGCCTATTTAGCCATTGAGCAGGCCCGATTTTCCGAACGCCTTTGCGTGCGTGAAGAGATTACAGATGACGCCTTAAATTGGAGATTACCTGGGCTTACGTTACAGCCTCTCGTCGAAAACGCCATAAAGCATGGAATTTATCCCATGAGCACACCTGGAGAGATTTTGATTTCAGCTGGGGTTGAGGAGGAAATCCTGGTGGTACGAATTTCCGATAACGGGGTGGGGATTTCTGCTGAGAAACTGAACAGTATCCACGACGGCGTTGAATTTTCCACTTCGGGGCTGGGCATTGGTCTTCAGAATGTTGCGCAACGTCTGCAGATTCTATATGGGGAGAGAGCCGATTTTGTTATTGAAAGCACGGAAGGGACAGGAACCGTAATTACGTTGAGAATTCCTCCGGCTGCGGTAGCAGAGCGTTTTGAAATGATAGAATAAAGGGGAAGGTTACATGAGGGTCATGGTTGTCGATGATGAACGTCCTGCACGAGACGAACTTTGTTATTTATTGCGTGAAATCACTGGTGTGGAAATCGTTGCCCAAGCTGCGACGGGAGAGGAAACGATTAGGAAATTCCAGGAGCTTCGTCCAGATGTTCTATTTTTAGATATCCAAATGCCTGATGCTTCGGGTGTGGATGTCGCTAGGGAATTAATTCGCCTCGGTTTCTCTCCGACCATCGTCTTTGCCACGGCCTATGACCAATATGCGGTGGATGCGTTTGATGTCAACGCAGTCGACTATCTCTTAAAACCGTTTCATGAGGATCGGTTAGCCGAAACCATGCAGCGTTTAAAGAAACGTCTAGAGGGAAATAACCTGGGAGAGCCGCGTACCCTTACAGATCAGATTCAAAACCGCGAATACCTCGCCAAATTAGATCTGATTTATACATCATTACAGGCGGTGGAGGGAAAAGAAGGCAAGCTTAAAATCGAGGAAAACGGGCAAATATGGCTGATTCCTTTTGGAGATATTCTTTATGCCACCATTGAGGAACGTTCAGTCCGTATCGTTACACGTGAACGGAGCTATCTAACGAATTATTCGTTGACGGAATTAGAAAGTTTATCGAACCCGTCGTTTTTGAGAGTTCACAAAAGTTATTTAGCCCATTTGGACCAAATTCATTCCATCATTCCCTGGTTTAACAATACCTATAACTTGGTCATGAGCGATAAGAGTGAGATACCGGTCAGCCGAACGTATGTTAAAGTGTTTCGGGAACGAATGGGCCTATAATCTGAACTGACGAACGGACATAACAAAATAAGACGGTAAAGTTACGCAGGATTTTTGGTCTATTAGACCTTGAATCCTGCGTTTTTTGTTGGGTTAAGCGCTTCTCTTTCGTTCGGCAGTATACTTGTAAATAGCGAGTTACCACGTGAACTAGGACATGTAATTAATTGAATTGAAAGGGGAAAAATAATGAATGCATTGACATTGATTATTGCTTCAGCACTAATACTAATGTTAGGTTATCGTTTCTATGGAGCCTTCATCGCGGCCAAAGTACTGGCACTCGACTCGAGTGTTGTTACCCCGGCGATACGCCTTGAGGATGGGCATGATTATGTTCCGACGAACAGGTTAGTTGTCTTTGGACATCACTTCGCAGCGATTGCCGGTGCGGGTCCTTTGGTAGGCCCCGTCTTGGCTGCTCAGTTTGGTTATTTGCCGGGTGCACTTTGGATTCTGATCGGAGCCGTCTTGGGAGGCGCGGTCCATGACGCGGTTATTCTCTTTGCCTCGGTTCGTCATGATGGTAAAAGCCTTTCTGAAATCGCTAAGGAAGAAATTGGTCCGGTCACAGGATTCATTACAGGGATTGCCATTCTTTTCATCATTACAATCACTATGGCGGGACTTGCAATGGTTATCGTCAACGCCCTCTATAAAAACTCCTGGGGTGTCTTTACAATTTCCATGACGATTCCAATCGCCATTTTTGTGGGTATCTATTTGCGCAAACTCCGCCCTGGTAAATTAGGAGAAGCCTCTGTCATCGGGGTTGCTTTGATCTTTTTAGCCGTAGCGCTGGGACCGATTATCAAGGCTTCTCCTTTTGCCTACTTGTTCTTCTATGATGTTAAAACGCTCGAAATTATTCTTCCCGTGTATGGTTTTGTTGCGGCGGCTCTTCCCGTCTGGTTACTCTTAGCTCCACGGGATTACCTCAGCTCGTATATGAAAATCGGAACGATTGCTGCGTTAGCACTGGGAATTGTTATTGTTCATCCACAACTTCAAATGCCGGCTATTACTCAATTTATTCATGGTGGTGGACCCATCATCAATGGTAAAGTATGGCCTTTCCTGTTCATTACCATTGCCTGTGGCGCGGTTTCCGGATTCCATGCCCTGATTGCTTCTGGAACGACGTCTAAAATGCTCAAAGACGAAGCGGATATTAAGCTTATTGGGTATGGTGGAATGATCATGGAAGCCTTCGTGGCCATGATGGCCCTTATTGCTGCCACGGTATTGTCTCCGGGAGACTATTTTGCCATCAACACCCCACCGGCAGTGTTCGCACACTTGGGGATGCAAATCAAGGACCTGCCAATCCTCTCGCAAATGGTCGGAGAGAATATTGCAGGGCGTCCTGGCGGTGCAGTAAGCTTAGCCGTTGGCATGGCCCATGTTTTCTCAAGTATTCCAGGAATGAAAGGGCTCATGGCCTACTGGTATCAATATGTGATCATGTTTGAGGCCCTCTTCATATTAACAACGATTGATGCAGGAACTCGCGTGGCTCGTTATATTGCCCAAGATTTTCTTGGTTTAATATATAAGCCGTTCAGAAACTCCAAGTCGATTATATTATCGATTGTGTTAAGTGCGATAGTGTCCTTTGCCTGGGGATATTTACTCTATGGGGGAGATATAGCAACGATTTGGCCGATCTTCGGAGTGTCTAATCAACTATTAGCCACGTTAGCCTTAGCGATCGGATCCAATATGATTCTTACTCGTACCAAGAAAATAAGTTATACCATGACGACCTTTCTCCCCATGCTATTTATGGGGGTTACGTCTACAGCCGCAGGGTATCTTACGATCGTGAATAATTATATTCCAAAACATCAAACCCTTCCTGCAGTGTTAGCTGGCTTGATGATTATCCTGGCAACCATCATTGTTGCTGATTCAATTCGGAAGCTCTTGCAGACCTATGCTTCCATTTCAAACAGCCCGGTAGAAAAATTAGTCGCAAAGTAGAACTCAAGAAACTCACTATTCCTTTAATATTAAAGACTTTGGGTGACCGTGTAGCGGCTACCCAAAGTCTTTTTTGACTTCTCATCCAACAATCTTAGAACCTGCAATGGTATTTGAAAAATATCCAATTATTTTTCGTTCTTCCAATATAATTTTCCTTTTCGGGAATAATAAAAACATACTAAATAAGGGGGGGTCAAAATGCGAAAAATTTCAGGTTTTATTTTAGCCATGGTGCTTGTCCTTGGAAACATAGGTTTTGCTAATGTCCAACCGGTACAGGCAGTTGAGATCGAGACAGAAGCCACAAGTGCTATTTTAATGGACGCAGCAACTGGTCAAATTCTCTATGAAAAAGAATCCCATAAACAACTAGCACCAGCAAGTGTTACGAAACTTATGACGTTACTCGTGGCAGCGGATGCTATTGCTTCTGGAAAAGTGAAGTTGACGGACACAGTGACAGGCAGTGCAAATGCCAGTAGCCTTGGGGGATCACAAATCTACCTTAAACCAGGGGAAACGTTCACCTTGGAACAGATGTTGTATGCGATTGCCGTTGGGTCAGCTAATGATGGATGTGTCGCAGTGGCAGAACATATTGACGGAACCCATGAAGCCTTTGTGGAAGAGATGAATCTTAAGGCTCAAGCATTAGGCTTAAAAGATACGCATTTTGTCAATGCTTACGGATTACCGGCTAAAGGACATTATACGAGCGCTTTTGATCTAGCGATCATTTCTAGAGAAGCCCTCAATTACCCTTTAGTAAGGAAGTTGACCAGTACGAAAGAATATGATTTGAGAGACGGGAAATTTAAACTTTGGAATACTAATAAGTTACTTTGGTGGTACCAGGGGGCTGATGGCTTCAAAACAGGGTGGACGAATGAAGCAAAATATTGCCTAGCGTCGACTGTCGAGAGAAATGGCTTCAGACTGATTAGTGTCGTCATGGGAGTGCCCCAAGTGAGAGGCCATTTTGCAGAGTCTATGAAAATATATAACTATGGTTTTGCAAAATATGAGTTCAAACAATTTGCCCCAGTCGCTCAAAAGCTTGGGGTTGTAAAGGTAACCAAAGGAATGGATGCTGAAGTCAATGCGCTCACTGAAAAACCGTTAGGAGCGACAGTGGAAAAAGGAAAAGATAAAAATTTATGGGTCGAAACTAAGCTCAACCCAATGATTAGTGCTCCTATTCAAAAAGGACAAAAATTAGGTGAAGTTCTCCTATATCGTGATGATCAGTTGCAAGCAAGTGTGAATCTGATTGCTGACCACGCTATTGCCAAGGCGGGTCTGGTTGAGCAAATGACACGCACTGTGAAAGGGACTTTTGGCTTTTAGCATAAGGGTTTTAATCCGAGGGAGTGGAGTCTATCTCTGAGCTATCATTAATTTGCGACAAGCCGCGGATTCTCAGGAGAGCTGCCCGTTCAATACGAGAAATCTGAACTTGTGAAAGATTGAGAAGAACGGCAATCTGGCTCTGTGTTTTATCTTCGAAAAATCTCATCATGAGTACGCGTTTCTCACGTTCGGGCAATTTATCTAGGACTTCATTAAGGGCAATCTTATCGATCCAACCGGGATCAATGCCCTTTTCATCGGAGAGTTGATCGAGAACGAAGATCGGATCGGAGTCGTCTTGATAGAGGGTATCGTAAATTGAGGTAGGACTTTGGATGGCTTCAAGGGCGGTGACAATTTCTTCTCGGTCGACACCGATGTTCGTCGCGATCTCCCCAATCGTTGCCTCTCGACAGAGCGTTGCAGAAAGTTCATCACGCGAACGATTTACCTTATAAACAAGCTCCTTATAGGATCGAGGAACTTTCACAGGGTGGTCATCTCTTAGAAAACGTCGGATTTCACCGATAATCATCGGAACCGCATACGTTGAAAACTTCACGCCGTAGGTAAAATCGAATTTGTCAATGGCTTTAATAAGTCCTATCGTTCCGATTTGAAAGAGATCTTCCATCTCATAGCCACGTTGGGAAAAGCGATGGACCAAATTAAAGATGAGTTTTAAGTTACAATTGATCAAACGCTCGCGGGCAACAGTATCTCCGTCTTTGGCAGCATGAAGGGCAAGCATCATTTCCTTATCATTGAGCAGTGGGAAATGGGGAAGATTCATTTCAGTGAGTCTTTGAATCATAACGCTCCCCCCCCTTAATGCGAGACGATGGGTGTTTGCTTAAGATGCTTAATCATGGTCACTGTTGTTCCCACTTCAAGCGTAGAATCTACTTGAAGTTCGTCCATGAAAGATTGCATGAAAACAAAGCCCAGGCCCATTCGCTCCGGATCTGTACTAAAAGCAGGTTGCATGGCTTGATCAATATCCGTGATGCCACATCCTTCATCTTTCACAACAATTTTGAGGCTATCGCCAGTGATGTTCAGATCAAGATAAACGATGTGACTAGGGTTATTCTTGTAGCCATGGATAATGGCGTTGGAAACAGCTTCGGAAACCGCGACTTTAAGTTCTTCAATGTCATTAAGAGGAAGATCCAGTTGCGCTCCAACTGAAGCGATGAGCAAACGGGTAATGCTCACATTTTCTGGGATACTTGAAAATGTGAGGTTTAATTGATTGGTTTTCATTTAGGCTCCCCTTCCTTCCTCATAAGCGTGCGCTTCATCCACATAGAAGCTAATAATTTTAGGTAGTCCCGACAGTTCCATGATCTTATAAATATGGGGTGGTACGTTCGTGATTTTAATATTCCCCCCCAAGGGGAGCAGTTTCTTGTATCTGCCTATGATCACGCCAAGTCCAGAACTGTCAACAAATCGGACGTCTTGAAGATTAAGAATGACCGTGCGAATTCCTCGTTTCTCAATCTCAACGTCAATGGCTTGCCTTACAATAGAAGCGGTGTTCATATCTAGTTCTCCATCTAAGCGCAAGAGTAAGGTCAGGCGTTCTATCTTCTTTCCAAGCTTCAAGACCATTCCCCCTAAAAATTTTCCCAGTACTAATGATTTCGCGGTTACCCATTATTTTCCTGCTTTTATTTTATAAATTCCTTGGGAAGCTGTGTCGAAATTAGGGATCCTAAAATATTAGAGTCGCTTAGTATAATTTAGGTCGTTCGGATTAATAATACAAATTAGCCTGTCATTGGGAAAGAAGGAGGAATTAGGGTGGAAAACAAGTCGATGCGTCAGCCTACGATTGTAGTAACCCCTGAGGAATATAAAGCGTTAACGAAGCAATATACTCCCAAGCCAACGATTGTTAAAAACGTGGTACGGGCCTTTATTGTTGGAGGAATTATTTGCTCAATCGGTCAGGTGATCATTAATAGTTATGTGATCCTAGGAATGCCACAACTTGAGGCATCGGCTGCAGCCACCGCGACGATGATCTTTATTGGAGCGTTCTTAACAGGCTTAGGGATTTATGATAAAATCGGGAAATTTGGAGGAGCGGGTTCCATTGTCCCGGTCACTGGGTTTGCTAATTCCATAGTCTCACCGGCCATGGAATTCAAGCGGGAGGGCTATGTGTTGGGTGTCGGAGCGAAGTTGTTTACAGTTGCCGGTCCTGTTATGGTATATGGGATTTCCACATCGATTGTTGTAGGCATCATTTTCTTTCTATTACACTAAAACATTTAGGATTGAATCTACAATAACACAAGCATAATGTGTAAACATAAGTTTTTGTAGTTTATAGAGGGGGATATGTTAAAGCATGGATTTGAAACGAAGGGGAAACCAAACCGTGGTGTTTGCCAACCCCCCGGTCATTTTATCATCATATACTGTGGTGGGTCCTAAAGAAGGGGAAGGGCCTCTCGGAAAAACATTTAATAAGATCCAGAAGGACCAAATAAACGGTGAAAAATCCTGGGAGGTTACGGAGAGCAAAATGCTCCAAGAGGCCATGCAGGGGGCCATTGATCAAGCGGGTATTCCTAAGGAAGAGATTGATTTTATGCTAGCGGGAGATCTGCTCAATCAACTCATCTCCTCAAATTTTGCCGCGCGTCAAATGGCGTTACCATTTATTGGCTTATATGGAGCTTGTTCCACGATGGCGTTGAGCATGGCAGTTGGAAGCATGCTCATTGACGGAGGTTTCGCTCGTCATGTTCTGATTGGCGTATCTAGCCACCATGATACGGCCGAGCGGCAATTTCGCTTGCCGACGGAACAGGGTGCGCAAAGGGCAATGTGTGCACAGTGGACAGTGACTGGAGCAGGAAGTTTGCTCTTGGGAAAGAACGGGAATGGGCCACGAATCACCTCAGCTACGATTGGCAGAGTCTTGGACTTTGACGTAAACGATGTCAATAATATGGGTGCGGCTATGGCACCGGCGGTCTCAGATACGATTATAAATCACCTCCATGATTTGCAGCGCAAACCACAGGACTATGACTTGATTGCCTCTGGGGATTTAGGCACGGTGGGATTAGCACTCGCTGGGGAAGTACTTAAGAAAAGTGGTGTAAATATGGGCGCACAATTCACGGATTGTGGCGTTTTGATTTATGATTCCAGCCAAGATGTCCATTCAGGAGGCAGTGGATGTGGTTGTTCATCCGTGGTTTTCTCCGGGACTATAATGCAAAGGATTAAAGCTGGAGAGTTAAAACGAGTGCTGCTTGTGGGCAGTGGTGCCCTTCATAGCGCAACGTCTATGCTCCAAGGAGAGTCCATTCCTGGTATTGGTCACGCAGTAGTTATTGAGGCATGAAAGGGGTGAGTGGGTTTGTTCCAGATGATTATTCCAGCGTTTATTGTCGGAGGGCTAATATGTGTTATGGGACAGCTTCTTATGGACTTAACAGCACCAAATATTACTCCAGCGCATGTTCTCGTTTCCTTTGTGACAGGTGGAGCGATCCTTGGAGCGTTAGGGTGGTACGAACCCCTGATTAAAATTGGAGGAGCAGGGGCCACAATTCCCTTATCAGGCTTTGGGTATAGCCTTTCCAAAGGGGCCATGGAGGCAGTTGGAGAGCGGGGTCTTCTGGGGGCATTATCGGGTGGCGTTGAAGCAACGGCCGTAGGAATCGCTGCGGCGGTGTTTTTTGGCTATTTAATGTCTATGTTGTTTAACCCAAAGGGGTAGGCGATATTCGATGTTCGATATACGTTGTTCGAACCACGAGAGGGGGTGATGACCATGGATGATAATTCAAGCGAAAAAAATATTCCAGTCAGTAAGAATTATCAAGATAATGTTGATTATCTGAATAAGGAATTAGGGGTTCCAGATAATTTTGACATAGTCCTTCGAGAGATGTCCATCGGTGGTAAAAGAGTCGCCATTTATTCAATTAATGGGATGGTTGACTCGCATGTTGCCAGTTATATATTAGATGCCTTGATTGACTTGGAACGCTCAGATTTAATTGTTAATGCCTTAGACAAATTAGTCAAAGGACGTATTGTTGCTTTACAGGTTTCCGAAGTAGAGACCATGGATAAAGTATTCTATTTTGTCTTATCAGGACCCATGGCTATTTTTATCGATGGACAAGCTAAGGCCATCATCGTTGATGCTCGGACCTATCCCTCTCGTCAGCCTCAGGAACCAGATATAGAGCGCGTAACCCGAGGATCTCGTGATGGATTCACCGAGACAATGGTCACGAATACAGCCCTGATACGTCGTCGCTTACGTGATCCGAAACTCCGCATGAAGCTAGTTCAAGTAGGCGGGCGTTCGAAAACTGATGTTTGCATTGCGTACATCGAAGATATTACCAACTTAGAGATGGTCACCAAGATTCAGAAAGACATTCAGGAAATAAAAATTGATGGGATTCCTATGGCAGAAAAAAGCGTCGAAGAATTTATTCTTGGAAGTAAATTCTGGAATCCCTATCCACGCGTGCGTTATACGGAACGCCCAGATGTTGCATCGATTCACCTACTTCAAGGGTATGTCATTATCATTGTCGATACTTCCCCCTCGGTCATCATTGCGCCCGCGACGTTTTGGAGTCATGTCCAGCATGCTGAGGAATACAGGCAAGAACCGATTGTGGGGGCGTATCTTCGTTGGATACGGTTCGGTGGGATCTTTGCTGCGCTCTTTCTTCTTCCTCTCTGGCTTGGAGTGGCCTTAAATCCACAATTACTTCCGGACTGGCTTCAGTTTATTGGCCTAATGAAACCAACAAAGATACCCTTACTTATGCAAGTCTTGATCGCCGAGTTTGGGGTGGACCTTTTGCGAATGGCCACCATTCATACACCGGGTCCCTTGGGGTCAGCTTTGGGTATCATCGCTGCCTTCATGCTTGGGGATATCGCGGTCAAAGTGGGGTTGTTTGCTCCTGAAGTCGTCATGTACATTGCCATTGCCGCGGTGGGAACCTATGCAACGCCTAGCTATGAATTGGGTTTGGCCAACCGCTTGTCCCGGCTGTTTCTGATAATAATGACAGGTCTCTTTAACTTTATAGGGTTTGGGATCGGTTCGGCTATGTTGTTCTTCCTTTTATGGCGGACAAAATCGTTTGGCGTACCCTATCTCTGGCCACTCCTCCCCTTGGATGTTAAGGCAATGTGGGCAATTTTGGTGCGCTCTCCAGTACCCATTAAAAACGAACGCCCTAGTATTTTAAAGCCACAAGATCCAGACCGCCAACCGTAGTGTAGGGTAGATAGACCAGGAAAGGATGCAGATATGAAAGTTGGGTTTCCTAGGGCTCTTTTTTATTACGATTATTTCCCATTCTGGGCTGGATTTTTTCATCAATTAGGCATTGAAGTGGTGACCTCTCCACCCACACATCGAAAAATTATGGAACAGGGTTTAAAAAAAGCAAGTGATGAAACGTGTTTGCCACTTAAGCTTTTAGCAGGGCATATACAAGCCCTAGAAAATGTTGATGCAATTTTTCTCCCTCGCATGGTGAGTGTTGAGGAGGACACGTACAGTTGTCCGAAATTCTTAGGAATTCCGGAAAGCCTTATTCCTGCTGTCCCCGCTGGAATGCCGGTCTTGACCGTCACGTTAAATTGGCGGAAGGGACAACGTCAGGTCCTGAGAGATCTTCAGGTCTTCGGGCTTCAGCTAGGTAAGGGCAACGCGGAGATTCAAAAAGCCTTTACCTTAGCGCAAGCTTGGCAAAAACGATACCAAGATTCAAGGGGTGAATGTTGGAATTTTGAGGAGAGCATCCGTGAGTTCGAGAGTGCTACAATGAGTTCGGAGAACACTCAGAAGGGTATTTTGCCTTCGCAAGGAACCTGGAAAGATCGGCTGCTTGCAAAGATGTCCAGAAAAGCTGTTAATCTGACAACCCCAGCGATTCCTATTGTGGCTCATGATACTGATCGCATGAGAATAGCTTTAGTCGGACATTCTTACCTAACTTATGAAGGCTATGCGAACCTGAACCTTCTCGGTAAAATCCGCGAGAAGGCAGAGCTTGTATTAGTTCAACACGTCAAGCAAGAAGAGGTCGATACTCATTTGTTAGGGTTGCGCAAAAAATTATTCTGGACTCACGCTAAGCAGATTTATGGGGCAGGGAATAAGTTTGTCACGGATCCAAAAATTGATGGGGTCATCTATTTGTCGTGTTTTGGATGTGGGACTGATGCCATGGTTCAAGATCTATTAGCGCGTTTTGCTCGGGAACACCATAAACCCTATATGACCATCACCCTTGACGAACACAGCGGAGAGGCAGGCCTTATCACTCGCCTAGAAGCCTTTTTAGATATGGTTGAAAGAAGGAAAGTGCATGAAGGTTACGTTTCCACACATGGGGAACGCCTGGATCGTGATTCAAACACTCTTTGAGTCCCTCAATGTTGAAGTGGTAGTCCCACCCATCAATAGTAAACGAACCTTGGAATTAGGTACAAGGCTGTCGCCAGAATCGGCTTGTCTGCCCATGAAATTAAATCTGGGTAATTATATTGAAGCCGCGGATCAGGGCGCGGACACGATAGTGATTACGGGAGGGATCGGTCCCTGCCGTTTTGGCTATTATGGTGAAATCGAACGGCAAATTCTCAGAGATGCAGGATATTCTTATGATTTGGTGACGCTTGAGCCGCCTGATGGAAGTTTGCTTGGGCTTGCCCAAAGAATTAAATATTTAGCGGGATCAAAGAATTCCTGGGTAAAGATTCTCAAGGCCTTACGATTTTCCTATCTTAAAAGTGTTGCGTTAGACCGAGTTGAAGATTTGATTCATGCAGCAAGACCAAGGCTTCCGGATTCGAGGGGAACGGAGAAATTGTATGAAGAGGCCAAACTGCGCCTAGCGCAGACTATGACTGAATATGGGGTTAACGAGACCGTTCGATGGGTACAAGAAAGTATTCGTGAACGGCAAGAGGCACTAAA
>DHWG01000081.1:0-514 GCA_002413075.1 Desulfosporosinus sp. UBA5188
CTATCGTCTAAACCAACTCAAAAATCCACGTCTCTTCTTCTGCAAAACAGGCTCCTTGAGGAAATAATCTCTATCTCCCTGCATGGCTTTCCCTTCGAGTATGTATTGGGGACTGGTCAGCGTCACTTCACTGAACCTACTCTCCCCGACAATCCCTTTCACCCTCTCGAGTTCCTCCACATATGCGGATTCACTCCCAGCTACGCGGTGCGCGTCGGACCCTACCAGGTGAACTAGATCACTATGGAGCATGACTTCCGCCAGTCGCTTAGCCTGAGGACCATATTTCCCACACAAGCTTCGCAAGTCTAACTGCAAGAGAATCCCCTTCTTGGCCCAATCGATTAGACGCTCCGGCTCATCGACTAACCCTTTATAACGCTCTGGATGAGCAAGAATGGGTGTCAGCCCCAGAACTTGGAGCTCAAAAAACACTTGATCCGTATAACGTGGAATCTCCAGTAACGGAAGCTCTAAGAGTAAATACTGATTGGTGTTTCCCATGGTCATAAGC
>DHWG01000081.1:729-5135 GCA_002413075.1 Desulfosporosinus sp. UBA5188
GCGCACTTGCTCTGTTGCCTTCAGGATTTTCGTAGGGCTTAAATAATCGCGCCCTTCCAAGACGTGTGGGGTTGCAATAAGTGTCTTAAAACCTGCTTCATATAATTGACGCACTATCTTCAAAGTTTCTTCCATGCTTCTTGACCCGTCGTCCAGTCCAGGCAGGATGTGGCTATGGATATCTATCATTTTAACTCCCCTAAACTTCACTGTACCTTATTACTACCTATTCGCCACTTGCGAATATTCCCCTTTATTTTTAATCATTTCAAATATTCCGCATATATTCAAGGCTTTTTTATCTCTACAAAGAATGCTACACTTAGCTCAAGTACAACCAGTAGCAACGAGAGGAGTCAGCCATGTTTAAACTTAAACCTCGACGTATCCTAGCCTTCCTTGGCGTGATCGTATTAGCGATAGGCGGCTATGTCGGTTGGCAAATCTATCAAGGGCAGCAGTTAGCCAATCAATATGCCGTTGACGCTCAGAAATTGGCTCAAGGATCGGGTAACAGTTCAGCTTCAGCGAATTCACCAGCAGTTTCTAAGGGGACAACGCCAGGCGCTTCCGCCGATCCGACCTCTCCAGCCTCTACTGACCCACAATCCTCTGCAACCCAACCGAATTCGAGTGCACCCGCCTCACCATCTAGCACCCCTTCTTCTGCGAAGTACAAACAATTGATGTCTAGCCCTTATCAACAGACCCTTCAAGCGATGTCGAGCGCCAAGTCCAGCACTTTGGCTTTACAAGGAAAGACCCTCTCTCTCTCTGCTTATAAAGCCAGTATCCAACAGTCTCAAGCAACCTTCAGCACGATTGAAACCTTCGTGCGGGCGAACCCGCCGACAGAGGAGAGTCTCAACCCCGCCTATCAAGAGTTTTTGACGGGAATTAGCTTAGCCAAGCAATCGATGGGCGTCGTGCTGAATGGAATTTCGTCCTTTAGCCCCTCAAGTGTCTATGCAGCCCTGGAGATGGGTAAAAAGGCGCAACAACAAGTCATCCAGGGATATGCCCATTTTTAGTTGCGCTTTAGAAGACTGAAAGCAGCCCCTTCCGTTGTTGTCCAGCGGAGGAAGGCTGCTTCTTCTGTTCAACGACCTTTATGACCCTTATGCTTCTTCTTCGTGGTATCGTCAGATCCGTGATACTCGTAGTAATAGTAATATTCGTTGGTTTTCATGTCTACTTTATTGAGAACTGCCCCCAGGATTCGAGCGCCTACTTTATCCAGCTGTTCTTTCGCTCTGAGCGCATAATCTTTGTTCACTTCGCCAGCTGCCAAGACCAAGATGACTCCATCGACATCCTGAACAAGAAGAGCAGCATCCGTCACCGCAATAATAGGCGGGGTATCGATCAGGACCATGTCATATTCCTGACTGAATTCCTCGATCAAACCCTTCATCCGTTTAGACCCGACAAGCTCTGCTGGATTGGGGGGAATGGGACCTCCGGTGAGAACCATGACGCCAGGGACAGCGGTTTCCTTGACGTACTTACGATAGTCTTGATCCTGAAGCAAGGCCACCGATAGCCCTTGTCCATTATCAAGGCCAAATAGTTTATGCTGAGTCGGATTGCGCATGTCAGCATCGATCACAATGACGGACTTCCCAGTTTGCGCTATACTCACCGCAAGGTTAGCGATCGTCGAGGATTTCCCTTCCCGAGGGCCAGAACTTGTGATCATGATTTTCTTGATTTCTGAATCTACGCTCGAAAACTGAACATTCGTCCTGAGCGTCCGATAAGCTTCTGAGATGGGGGATTTTGCATGCTCTAAAGTGATTAATGAATATGCCAATCGAATCTTCTCCTCTTACCTTTGTTTTAACATTTCATAGTTTGGAATAAGCCCTAGTACTGGGATTCCGAGTAACTTCTCCACATCACTGGTAGTCTTTATGGTGTTATCCATATATTCCAGCAAGAAAACCAGTCCGACTGAAGCCATCAGGCCCACGACAAAGGCGATCAGGACATTCAAGGTTTTATTTGGCTTAACGGGCTTGTCTGGGGTCACTGCATTATCTACAATACTGACGCTATCCACTTTCTTTATTTCAATAACCGCTTTAGAAAACTCTTGAGCCATAGTATTGGCTATCGTGGCTGCCAGTTCAGGGTCTGTATTAGTGACTTGGATTTCTAAAATCTCTGTGGTTTTCACAGGAGTTATGGAGATCAGTTTGTCAAGATTTTCAACAGTAAGCGGCAGTTTTAAGTTCTTGATCACATTTTGTTCGACGGTACGGCTCTGAGCAATTGTGGCATAGGTTTTAGCAAGTTGTTGATTCGCCAGTAGGACATTATTATCCAGCATTTGTGATGCCACTTGACCAGCCTCCGAGGCTTTTTTCCCAACGATCAGGGTAGTCGAAGCTTGATATACTGGTTTAATAAAGAAATAACTAACAATTCCGCTGGTAACGGCGGCGATTATCGGTAACAGAATCACGATCATCCAACGTTTTCGTAATACGTCCCAATACTGCCGTAATTCGATTTCTTCGTCCATATTATCCTCCCAAATTCGTTCCTGAGAAACTTGTCTGACTTAATTTTATTCGCGATAATTATTGATTTTCCTTTAAATCTACAAAATTAATTATCTTTTCTTGTCGCAACTTAAAGGCCGTATCGAGAAATACGGCCTTAGAGATGTTCATGGATTCTAATCTTTAGTTTGATAGTTTTAATTTAACAGTCAATGTACCAACGGATTTTCCATCGATTAGAACTTTACCTGTGAGAGTTTTAGTATCATAGAGCATTCTAAGTGTATCCAAGCTTACGCCCCCTGCTTGGCCAGTCATTAATTCCCCGATGGTTACTTCTTTCTCTTGGTCAGCTGTCAAGGAGATATTCTCGGTATTAGAAAGCACTTTAATTTGTAGAGTGCAATCCTGATCGGCCGTCACGGCAAACCCAATAAAGCTAATATCCCCACTGAGATCTGAGAGATCAATTTCTTCGCCATTCTCAAACGTACCCAATGAGTTGCTTGGACTCGAGATCACCCGGAGATTGCTGAGAGTAACCGTGGTTGGGACCGTTGGCGTTGTAGGTGTTGTTGGGGTCGTAGGAGTTGTCGGAGTTGTCGTTGACCCTCCACCTGAGGAAATTGGACTACTGGACGGAACTGCCTTTACTCCACTTCCCGTGATCACAGCATTTCCTTTGTTGTCGAAATTTGTTATCTTCGCTCCTTGATCGACGATGAGAGAAGCTTTCGCATTCGTTATGAGATCGGTAATCACAGCCGATGAGCTCAGATGAACCTGGGCTTCGCTATTAATCACCACAGGCTGGCCAAAGATCCCTCTCAACTCGACAATCTGGGCTGTACCGGTTGTACCCAGAATAGATACTCCACCCAAAGAGCCGCCTACTACGTCAATAACGGCCGAGGAGCGTACCATTGTGTTGCCGATGGTTGTCGTTCCAGTTGTCTCAACTCGGACATCACTGCTGCTGTCTACGGTAAGGACTCCTGCGGTTGTATCTTTAAGGTGGATGCTGTCCTTTCCTCCGGAAAGAATCACAATATTCCCAGCGGTTACACCGTCTAACGTCGCAGATCCATTATCACCTGGATTTACAAAGATGGTTCCCGAGACGTTAAGATTGCTCAAGGTGATATTATCCCCTTGGGCATACACGTTGTAATCCGCTTTAGCATTTTCCAGGGTTACGTTATTACCGCTAATTCGGACGTTATCCGTCAACTCAACCGCGTTAGTGGCGTCCGTTGAACCTACAGTGGCGTTGTCTGTGGCATAAGAAACGGTGGAGATTAAGGCGTTCATCCCTGCAGAAGGAACGACGGCCTCGCCTCCTAAGGCGACCATCTCAGTCGAAGACATGGTCAACTTCACAAAGTCTTGCGTGGCATTTTCAAATTGTTGGTTAACGAGTACAAACGGAGCTCCGGCTGCTGCAGCAAGGGGCACCCCGGCCAAGGCGTCAACCAAGGTCTCTCCGTTGGCAACATACACTTTGTCAGTCTTATAGTCTTTAGCAAAGCTCTTCAGGATTTGGACGTTCGTATCATACTTGGAAAGACCTGAATATCGGCTGACCGTACCCGGCAATTCCCCTTTGACGACATCCGACACGACGGCCGAGCCGCCAACTACATAGGAATCGGTAATCTTGGCCTTGATGCTGTCCAGATACGTCTTAACTGTGGCAGGAAGCTGCCCCTGGGTCGTGGTCAGAATCGGTATTTCCTGGGCTGCAGCGATTGGAGCGACGGACAGGGCATCGGCTGGACTTAACCAGCCCGCTGCCAGAATAACGCGGGAAATATCGACACCTTGATTGGCTAGTTCTTTAGCAATGTTCACGGACGTCTCATACTGATCAAACCCACCAAGCGAAACTGGGGTAATGTC
>DHWG01000198.1 GCA_002413075.1 Desulfosporosinus sp. UBA5188
CCCCTCTTGGCCCGCAATGGCCATGTGCGTATTTCTCATCCAGGTGGGTGCGCGATCGGATCTCGCCCCATTAATTTGCATTTGAAGGGCTTAGAGGCCTTAGGTGCAGAGGTAATAATGGATCATGGATTCTTAGATGTTTCATCGAAAGGTCTAAAGGGCGCTCGCATTTATCTTGATTACCCCAGTGTTGGAGCAACTCAGAATATTATGATGGCTGCCGCGATGGCTCAAGGTACAACGATTATTGAAAATGCGGCCCAGGAACCTGAGATTGTTGATCTGGCGACCTTCCTGAACGAGATGGGCGGTAAAGTGCGCTGCGCAGGGACCAGTGTGATTCATATTGAAGGGGTGCGTGAGTTTCATGGAGCGACGCATACCGTCATCCCTGACCGTATTGAAGCAGGAAGCTACTTACTAACAGTTGCCGCAACAGGCGGAGATGTCTTAGTTCAAAACGTGATTGCTGATCATCTGAAGCCCCTAATCGCAAAAATGGAAGAAGCCGGAGTTCATATGGTTGAAGAAGACGACGGAATTCGTATCAGCGGAGAGGGTGTCTATAACTCAGTCGATATTAAAACTCAAGTTCATCCCGGATTCCCCACAGATCTTCAAGCCCCATTTTTAGCTTTTCTCACCCGGGCAAGCGGCACGGGTTTGATAACAGAGACCGTCTTTGAAAATCGCTTTATGCATGTCGATGAGCTTAAACGCATGGGAGCCGATATTAAGATCGAAGGGCGAAGTGCTATTGTTCAAGGGATACAACGTCTGAATGCAGCACCCGTGACCGCGACTGATTTACGCGCCGGAGCCGCCTTAATTTTAGCCGCCTTAACAGCGGAAGGGACATCAGACATTCGAGGGATCCAGCACATAGATCGCGGCTACGAGAAAGTGGAAGAAAAACTTTCTGGCTTGGGTGCAAATATAGTCCGTGAGGAGTCGTCAGTTTCTTAGCCCGTTCTTACAAGTTCCAATTGGTAGGGTCCGTGCAAAGGGACGAAGCGTCGGATAACGGCACTTTGTCCTTTTTGTTTGATCTTTTGTTGCTGTGTCTGCCATATTCTAAATCTCTTCCGCATACGTTTAAGCATCATGCTTGTACAAGAGGAGAGATTACATGAAGAAAGAATGGGTATGGCTAATATTATTATCTCTTTGCATTGTCTTGATCATTCCGTGGAGTATTTTGCGTTGGCAAAAATCGAGCGTAATACAAGATGATGTGCAAATCCGAGTCTTAATGCCTAATGGCGGCGTGGTAAAATTACCTCTTGAGGAATATCTTTTGGGGGTTGTTGCAGCAGAAATGCCTGCTGCATTTGAGCTAGAAGCCTTGAAGGCGCAGGCTATTGCGGCTCGGACCTATGCGGCGAAACGCTTGAGCCATAGTAACCTGCCAGATGTTGGCTATGATTTGGATACCACAGTCCAGACTCAGGCATGGCAGTCTGATAAGCAAATGAGGGATAAATGGGGTTGGTTAAATTACTGGACGTATAAAAACAAGGTGAATAAAGCGGTGACCGGAACACGCGGCATGGTCCTCGTCGCTAATGGGGACTATATCGAAGCTTTTTACCATAGTAGTAGCGGAAGAAAGCCAACTGAGCGATCAGAGGATGTGTGGAGTTCACCCCGTACCTATCTGCAAAACGTGAGTTCCGGAGAAGAGAATGTACAACGCTATGTTAAGAGCACGACCTTTACAGTCCAAGAGCTTTATAAGAAATTAGGAATTACGGGAACCCCTCATTCCTTAGCGGCAGGGGACTTTCAAGTTTTAGTTAAAACATCAGTGGGAAGAGTTAAAAGTGTAAAAGTGCTAGGAAAAGTGTACGCGGCAACCCAACTACGAACCTTGCTAGGACTTTCCTCTACGGACATTGAATGGGTTGTCCAACCAGAACGTCTTACAATTACAACTTACGGTAACGGGCATGCCGTAGGAATGTCACAGTGGGGAGCAAACGATTTGGCTAAAAAGAATAAGAAAGTCGATGAAATTTTACTTCATTACTATCCTGGAACTAAGCTTATAGCATTAGGGTTAAAAAAGTGATAATAATATATTTAATTAGGTTTTTTAGAGTCTAAAAGCAGCTTCATTCGGCAAAGCTAGATTTAGAGGTGAGTTGAATGAAACGTTGGAAAGGGTCTAAAATTTGGCCTTTGATCGGTGGTTTCTTTTTATTAGTGGGTGGCATCCTTCTTTATACGGGGTATCTTAGTCCCTTAAAGAACGCTGCCCAAGCGAAAACACCCGTGATCACCACCCATGAGACAGTCCAGGCCGTGACAGCAAATCCTGCATCTGATCCGGAGGCCGACGTAACAGCTTTGAAAACACAAACTCAGACAGCGGAAATAACTGGCGGAGATCAAACAAATAAGGATTTCCCATCTCCAGTTCAAGGCAGCCCTCTGCGCTGGGTAGGGAATTATTATTCCGAAGCCTTTGATAGTTATCTCTTTCATGCTGGTACGGATTATGCAGAACCGGAAGGAACGATGATTAGGACAACGCATGGGGGAAAAGTTATATTTTCAGGGGAAGATCCCATTCTAGGTGAGAAAGTGACGCTAGACTGTGGCCAAGGATGGCTTGTCACGTACGGGGGTCTGGTGAACTTGCGAGTACAGGTCGGGCAAATAGTAGAGACGCAGGCGGCGCTTGGTCAGGTAGGACTGTTTAAGGCTGGTAAGAGCGAAAGTAATCAACCTCAACTTCACTATGAAGTTTGGCATGGAGACGAAGTGCAGAGAGTAATACCTTAAAAGACACATCACAGTATTTACCAACTGAGGACATCCATTTATGGATGTCTTTTTTTGTGGAGCATGCATATAAATGTACTACACTTGTTCGACGAAGGAGGGCTCTGCGTGCAAGAATATATTCGCAAACGGGTGCTCGATATTGGAACATACATACTGGAATCGAGTGCGACGGTTAGGCAAACGGCTGATATTTTTGGTGTTAGTAAATCCACGGTTCATAAGGATGTCACAGAACGTTTATCCTTGGTGAATGAGAAGCTGTCCATGGAAGTAAAGCATATTCTGGAAATTAACAAAGCAGAACGACATATTAGGGGGGGAGAGGCGACTAGAAAGAAATACCAGGAAATTTAGGGGTAAATTAATGGATTTTGGGAAATAACAAAAAATAGTTGAGAAAGAGAAAGGAATTTTCGTTTTATTAACGAATCACATTAATACTAAACTATAATAGCGAATCTCCCGTAAGGGAGATTGTGCTATTTGTTTATATATTGAAACGGGATGGACAAGCTATGACTGAACGACGAAAGGGGTATTCCCACTGATGTTTGGAATTGAATTTGGAATTGAACTAGGGATTGACTTGGGGACAGCGAGCGTGTTGGTTTATGCCAAAGGGAAGGGGATCGTTTTACATGAACCCTCGGTGATTGCCATTGACCGTAATATGAATAAACGAATTGCGGTAGGTGAAGAAGCAAGGCTCATGATCGGCCGTACACCCGCGAATATCGTGGCCGTGCGCCCAATGCGTGATGGCGTGATCGCGGATTACCAAAGCACAGAACTTATGCTGAAATATTTTCTGGAGAAAGCAGGTGCCAAACGCTGGCCGTTCTTCAGAACACGAGTTGTAGTTTGTATTCCGTCGGGCGTAACAGAAGTGGAACAACGGGCGGTCAAACAGGCAGCCTACCAGGCAGGTGCTAAAGATGTAAAAGTCGTTGAAGAACCGTATGCCGCGGCCTTGGGCGCTGGACTGGATATTTCTGGACCAACCGGAAGTATGGTTGTGGATATTGGTGGAGGAACAACGGATATTGCAGTGCTTTCGCTGAGTGGTATAGTGGCCAAAAAGAGTCTACGGGTTGGCGGGGATAAATTTGATGAGGCCATTAGCCGCTATATTCGCCGTGTACATAATCTAATGATTGGAGAGCGTACCGCTGAACAAATTAAAATTGAGATCGGAGCAGCCATACCGGAAGGGCGTCCAGCGGCTGTCATTGAAGTGCGTGGACGTGATTTAATTACGGGTTTGCCTAAAACCATTAAGGTCAATTCCCAAGAATGTTATGTTGCGCTCCAGGAATCAATTGAACTCATCGTTGCCAGTGTAAAGGAAGTTTTGGAACGAACTCCGCCTGAATTATCCTCTGATATTTATGACAAAGGAATTATTATGACTGGGGGAGGGGCTTTGATGTACGGCTTTGACACGCGTCTGTCTCGTGAGACGGGATTGGCAGTCAGTATAGCTGAAGATCCCATTTCCTGCGTGGCCTTAGGTACGGGTAAGATGCTCAATGGAATATTTTAAATAATTAGGACGAGAACGTCGTAGAAGGAAGAACTGAATCATTGATAATTATCTGAGGTTAGTGACCAAATCCGAAATGAAAATCTGTTCGGATAAGGGTTTCTTTCCTTGGATTTATTTAATTTAGCGTCATATTAGGTAAGATGTGTTAAAATTGAGGCACTACAAGAGATTTATCGACATAATATGTTCCTAAAACGAGCAAGGTTATGAACAACGTTATAAAAGTACAAGAGACTTAAACAATTTAAAAAGGAAAGGAAGTGAATCCTTAGTGAGCTTTCTTCATACGATACAACCTCTCATTAAAATAAACTATGAGAGTTGAAATTATGGGCATTACCGTTGATACATATTCCATGCAAGAAACGGTGGAGCACATCCGTCAAGCGGTCGAAGGTCAGTTCCAGATCCGGGTTGTGACCGCTAATCCTGAGATGATCTACGCATCAGAACGAAATAAAAGGCTCAATAGACTTATAAACTCAGCAGACATCGTCACAGCCGATGGGATTGGCGTAGTATGGGCTGCCAAGAGGTTAGGCACTCCAGGATTAGAAAGGGTTACCGGCATTGATTTAGTCCAGGCCATGTTCCCTATTGCGCATGTTGGGCAATGGCGAATTTTCTTTCTGGGAGGAAAACCAGGCGTAGCAGAACAGGCCGCAAATCGGGTCGCCCTAAAGAACCCAGGAATAACTTGGGAGGCAATGAACGGTTACTTCAGCGCTGAAGAAGAGCCCGGAGTATTAGATAAAATCCGGCATTTTCAGCCTGATGTTTTGCTGGTGGGGTTGGGCGCACCACACCAGGAATATTGGATCACAAAGCATCCCGGATTAGCTTCCGTTAGTATTGGCGTCGGTGGGAGTTTTGATGCCTTGGCAGGGCTCGTGGTTCGTGCGCCGAAGCGCGTCCAGGAGCTTCATGTGGAATGGCTTTATCGCTTGTGGAAAGAGCCCTGGCGTTGGAAACGTCAAACTGTGTTGCCGCGCTTTGTTTTAAAAATTTTTTGGCAAAGCTTTCGTTCCCGACGTTAGACCCCCTGAAAGGAAGAATGAACTTCGTATTAGAGAGTAGGAGGAAGGGAAACATGCCAGAATGGGAAGAACAATTGACATGGCAGCGTTTGAAAGAGGACTCGGAAGCCCGAGCAGATTTCTTGGCCAAATCTCAAACGTTTATTCGACATGTGGCTAGCCAGGCGTGTTTCCACTCTCTGGAATGGGGCAGAGATGACGAACTATCGGAAGCGTTGATTGCGTTTAATGAAGCGATAGATTTGTTTGTTACGGATAAAGGGGTCCCATTTTTAGGCTATGCGCGGGTATTAATCAAACGGCGACTGATCGATTATTATCGTAAGCATAGCTCGAAGCAGGTTATGTCTCTCGACCAAGAGGGCATCGGACGAGGGATCGATAGTTATCTTGGCTTAGACGAGTTTCGAGAGCAAGAGCAAGATCGAGAAAGGGCCGCGGAAATTCAACAGTTTGCTAAAGCGTTGGGCGCGTATCAACTAAACTTTAAAAATTTGGTTGAAGTTTGTCCAAAACATCGAGATTCCCGTGAGACACTACTTCGTGCAGCTCGGGAATTAGCGTTTGACGCTGAGTTGTGGCCTCAGGTTGAACGCAATGGGAAACTTCCCATGCAAGCCTTAGCGTTGAAAACTCAGATTCACGCGAAGGTCTTAGAACGGGGACGAAAGTATATCTTAGCCGTCGCCTTACTCATGGCGAATCAACATGACTATGTTTATTTACGTGAATACGTGCTTACGGGAGAAAGGGGGGCGAAAGGATGAGTAAAACAAAAGCGGTGGTGTTGGAAAAGTCCGGATCACGTTACACTGTGCTTGATCAGGACGGCACCTTTCGCCAAGTTCACAGACGACTGAACGTCGAGGTGGGCGAAGAAATTCAAATCCAATCATGGACTGAGTATTTTAGTGGGGTACGCATCTGGTCTGGGGCTGTGGCACTGTTCCTTTTGGTCATAACGTCCATCCTTGGGTGGAACATGGTTCAAGCACCAACGGTTGTCGCCCTACTTTCGGTCGATATTAATCCTAGTTTACAAATAGAGATGGATAATCAAGGGCATTTTGTGGCGTTTGAAACTCAAAATGAAGAGGCTAAGCGCATGCTAAATAAGATTGATCTCAAGGGGAAACCTATTGAAGAGGTCTTAGGACAAATTGTAAGTCAAGCCTATGATCAAAAGTTTCTCAGCACTGAGCGTCCGTGGGTTGTTGTGGGATATTCTCCAATGACGAACAAAACTTTAGAGCAAATGCCGAAGGCGCTCAACAAGCATCAAATTATCTCATGGGTCACAGAGAGCGGCGAGAAAAAAGGCTTGAACCCGCAGATTGCGATCTTTTCCCTGACTTCTCAGGAACGGGAGCTTGCTCAAAAGCAAGATCTAACTTTAGGGGAGTATGCGCTTTGGCAGACGGCAGATAAAGCAGGCGTTGTGACGCAACCCGAGAGACTAAAAGATTCTTCAGAACGGGTCAGGTTATTAGAAAATCCACTGGTTCAATGGCAGATTAAGTCAGAGAAAAATGAACGTCAAGCGGTATCAATCAATAAACCGGTTGAAAATGATCATTGGAAACTTCTGCCCGTAGGAACCTTGATTGTTCCGATCAAGGTTCTACATCCTTGGATGGACAAGAGTAGAAGTAAAGATAGAGATCAGCAAGATAATCCGCCAAAAGATCAAGGTAATGCCGACGTTCACACCAATAATGCTAACGACAATGCCAATGCCTATGCTAAAGCTAAAGATGAGGCAACTCAGAAGTCAACAAATCAGGGAAATTATCAGACGAAAGATTTGAATGGAGCTAAAGACAGTGAGCATAAAGCAACGCAGCCGATAAAATATAATAAGGTCTACGTCCCAAAGATATTAAACCCAGGGAATTTAAGCCACGACACATCTCATCCCTATAAATTTCCCAAATACGATCGGGATAAAGAACACTGACGTTGATCAGTAAAGTAAGGTTGCCCAGCCCTCAATGTGCTCTGAGGACTGGGCAACCTTTTCTTTCTATAGATGCTGGGGTCTGTTCTTCAGCGACCTACGTAATTCTATTTAACATCCGAGTGTATACTTGCTCTGTTTCGCGCACCATACTAGCAATGGAAAACATCGGCCAGCGGCTTAGTCCAGAGAGAACAAGAGACTTTGCCAAATCAGGATTGTCGATAATCTTAGAACAGGCCTCACGAATTCCCGCCACATCGCCTGGGGGAACAAGCAATCCGTCTTTCTCTGTTCGGACGACTTCGGGAATGCCACCAACAGCGCTGGCCACAATTGGGAGCCCAGCTTGCATTGCTTCAAGAAGAACCAACCCCATACCTTCACTCACTGAGGGTAAAACGAAAAGATCCATCGCAGGAAGTGCTTCATGAGCCTGGGGAAGATAGCCTGTTAAAGTATAGGGGATCGTCGTCTGCCTAAGCTCGGCTTCTAGGTCTTCACGAAGTGGGCCTTCTCCAATCAATAAAAGATGAAGTTTTGGGTATTTCAAGCGCAGTTGAGTCACAGCCTTAATTAAATAGGTTTGTCCCTTGGCAGGATGGAGTCGACCGATGGTTCCCACGACGAGAGCATCCGATGGAATTCTCCACTTTAAGCGGAACTGCTCACGAGAAGAAGGACGATCCTTAAAGACAATGGGGGCCTGACCATTATAAATGGTTTCTAGATTGCGACCACCTCTTAAGGCGACTTCTTGGGCTAGATATTCGGAGACGGTGATGGTCCCCGAGGTCAAGGGAAGTGTCAGGCGGTCGAGGGCTAAAGCCACACGAGCAGACCAAGGAGAAAGATAATCGTGGGCTAGAGAGCTATGGACAGTGGTCAGGCTGGGGACACCCAACCTTCTTGCCCCCAGGCGGCCCAGCAGGTTGGCCCGTGAACCGTGGGTGTGAACAAGTTTGATCTCTTTTTGACGGGCCCAGCGAAGGATGGCGGGCAGGGGAGAAAGGTCAAGAGGAAAGTGCATTGGGAAGGTTCGAGTGGGTATATTTATTTCGTCCACAAGCGCTGCAAAGGGTCCCTTGGTTAGGCAAATAAGATGTGGGGTGAAACGTGTCCGATTTATTCCCTTAAGCAATGTCAACACATGCTGCTCGGCCCCTCCGATTTCGCCCCCACCTATAATATGTAAAATATTGTAGGGTTTCACGGCTTCTCACCTTCCTTTCAGCCTCTAACTTAGGTATACTTGTAATCAGTAGGGGAAATATCCACTCATATCATAAGACAAATAGGGTTATCTCTGCAAGCAGTCCTTGATATTCATATAGACCATGGGATCAATTTTAGGAGGCGTTTCAGTGCTACAAAGCGAGGATATCCAGAAAATTATACCTCATCGTTATCCCTTTCTTATGGTAGATCGTATCATAGAATTAGAAGAAGGAAAAAGGGCTGTAGGAATCAAGAGCGTCTCGAGCAATGAACCGTTCTTTCAGGGTCACTTTCCAGGACACCCCATTATGCCTGGAGTCTTGATTATGGAAGCACTTGCCCAAGTAGGGGCTGTAGTTATCCTGAAAATGCCAGGATATGAAGGCTATTTGGCGTTGTTTGCAGGCTTAGATGACGTCAAGTTTAAGCGACAAGTGATTCCTGGAGATCAACTGCGCCTGGAAGTAGAGCTCATCAAATTCCGAAAAACGTTTGGTGTGGCGCAGGGTAAAGCGTATGTTGGGGAAGAATTGGCCGCAGAAGGTACCCTTAAGTTCTTCCTAGAGCGGAAGAACCCAGCCGAGTGATCGGTTCAACGTTACAAAAAGTCAGCAGAGCTAGGAGCGACACAGCACGCCCCCTGGCTTTTTTTCTGGCCTTAAGCGTTTTTGATGGACTTTATTTCCCCAAGGAATTGCTGATTTTCGGATTCGCTTTATCGCTCTATGTATTGCTATCATATTTACAGAGACGGTACAATTTTGCCCCAGAAACAACTTCCGCTTTTGGTCTCACAGACAGCCTGCTGATAGGAATGTTCCTTTTATCGATCTTAGGGGTGCTTCATCCCATCAAAGTCCAGGATGGATTCATAGAAGCCTTACGCTGGGGAATACTCTGGTTCGCCTATCGCTTAGGCGTGCGTATTTCTTCGAATGAACATCAAAAGGCACACTTAGTACAGTCTATAGAATGGGTTGCGATCGCTGTCGCAGTTATAGGCTGGTTGCCTTATGTGAGCAAATCGGCGGGAAGGTTAAGCTCTCTCATGGGCTACCCTAATGTTACAGCAGCCTTTCTGGGAGCGGTACTCTTACTTTATCCACAGAGAAAATTAGTACAGATCCTCCTGGGAATTTCTTTATTGGCCACGGGTTCACGAGCTGGGGTGGGACTATTCTTAGTCGTTCTTACGGGCCAGGAGATCTTGTTAGGCCTCCCTACATTATTTAAATTACGTGAGAGCTTCAAGGTGCGGCAGCTTAAAGCACCGTTTGTCATGTTACTCGTCCTAGTGAGCACAGTCCTGATGTTCCTTTATAATAGACCAGTTTGGAAGAACCTAACCTCTGGAGGTTTCTCATCTTCAAGTTGGCAGGAACGTTTGGTCTATTATAAGGACGGCATAAGCTTGGCATGGAAGGCAGGAGGTCTTCCTCAAGCAGGCGGGTGGTTGGCTTTTCCCACAGTTCAACGCTTTCCATATTGGACGGCAGACCCTCATTCCAGCTTCATCCATATCTTATTGAACCAAGGAGTTCTAGGTCTTTTAGGTGTGAGTCTTTGGCTTAGTTATAGTTTCTTACAAGCCTGGAAGTATTGGGTAAAGAACCGTTTGTCCATCAAATCAAGGTTGGGCTCCGAAGAAACAAAAGCTCAAGTTCGAGTGGCGGGCGCCTTGCTTTTTTTAGGGTTACATAGCTTGGTGGATGCCGATTTCTCTTTTGCCGGTTTGGGGTTTTTATTCTGGATTCTTTTTGGGAGCCTTCGAAAAAGAGAGGAGCGCACGCGTCCTTTCTTATTAAGAAACAGATTAGCGACCCATCTAAGCAGCATAGGAATGTTTGTTCTAAGTCTAACTCTGTGTTTGTTAAGTGGGAGCGCACTCTTAAAGCCAAACCTTTTAGAGAAATCGCAGAGCTTGAATAGTCAGGCCGTTCAACAGCGTGAACAGGCTCTGGCTAGAAGTATGGCACTTTGGGACATGAGTTTGAATTGGGATCAGACACAAGTAGGCATTCGGCGAGAGCAAGCGGAGCTTTTATTGAGTGGAGGAAACGTAGAGACCGGTCTTACGGTGGTTGAAGAAGTGCTTCACTGGCAGCCTCTTGATTTGAAAGCGTATGAATGGGCTCAGTCTATTGTTTGGGAGACTGCGGAGACCCAGCGTCGAAGGCACCCCGAAAAGGCAACGCTGCTCTATCACTGGGCGGAAGGTGTACCGCAAAGGATCCAGGATAGAGTCGTCATACTAACCCCTGCAGAACGATGGCTCTGGAGAGGTTACCCGGATTTTCTACCTTCTCAACATATTAAACTGATCGCCGAGTATGCCCGACAACGACAACTCCCGAATTAAACGAAGATGGAGAGGGTGACTGATGCAATTTTTTCTGAAGCTCCATAAAGACAACAGCGTCAGCTTCTCTCCATTTAAGGAGAGGGAGGATCAGAATTGCAATGTAACCAGCTATCTTACGGTACCTCTCTCTTGTGCGACGATTCAGACAGTTCAAGAGCAACTCCGGCGGCGTGATCCTTTTAATTTCTGGTACAAAGGCTCCAAGCGCACGGAGCCCAAACATAAAATTCTGAAAATACTCGAAATGTTTGGCTGGAACACTTCAGACTTAACTTGGCAGGAATACAACCCTGCTCTTACTGTAGTTGAAGGTCCACCGCTGAAGGTGGAGGAGAACGAGGTTGATGAAGCCTTTAATCGCCTGACTCTAGGAAGGCAATTATCCATGGGAGATTTGCGTCGCCTCGCGCGCGAGCTCAAAATTAAAGAGGATGAGATAAAAAAACTTGCCCAAAAAAATGTAGAACAAGGAAGGGCAAAGTGGATT
>DHWG01000171.1 GCA_002413075.1 Desulfosporosinus sp. UBA5188
CAGCTAAAACTGGCCCTTTTTTTATAAAATCCACGAGTCAGAAAGCTGGTTTGATCAAGTTGTCTTTCTTCCAAGAGAAACTTGTTTTTAGAAGGAAATACATAAGCACTACGAAAAGAAAGGAATGTATCGCAATCAAGCACCTCTGACTGGCAATGGAAGCAAGAGCCAACTGAATCCCGTTGGCTCTTGCTTTTTATTAATGAAGAAAAAGCACTTCACTAGCTCTCCTTATACTACCGATTTTCTAAATAGTTGTTATACTCAAGTATGTAACATGCCTATCTAAATCTAAAATTTATTACAACATTCGCGAGGTGGAATTATGGATAACCTGAATCTACCCCAAGCAATCACAATTGGCCGCCTCCAAAACGCTTTATCTTGGCAGACTGTTGGCGACATTAACACCTTATCCCAAAGTGTCTCCCTAATGTCCATCCAAACGATTCACTTCACAGGAATAACAACCTTCTCCTTACCTTTTGTCGGTGAAATTATAACTTTAGCACCTTCCGATAACGGAAATATCTCTCTAACTCTGGTCATTTCTGACCAACAAACCACCTTGAACTTTGCGCCAAAAGACCCTTCACCCTGGCCATCCTATTGTGAAAAGGCCACGGATTGGTTAGAACGAGAATTAGGTCGTATTCTTACGGCGAGCGAGCGCTATTCACAAATGATCGCTAAACACTTGACCAACGGAGATGGATTTTCATTTTTAAAGAACTTACTGAATATTTTCGGGTGTGATCTCTTCCTTTTGAATAAACAACTCGACGTTCTTGGTTGGGCAGGAGGAAAATCACTTCCAGTGACTCCGATTTCTTTCAAACCCCCAGAAATCCACAGAGCACCACCAAACAATTCCTCACTATCCTCGCAACTATATACTGGGCAATGGACTGAGAAAGGTTACCAAACTATTCCACTGACCTGGTGTCCGCTTTCTGGACCAAAAGGAGTCTTGGGCTTCCTGGGACTGGCGGCAAAGATCGAGGATATGGGAAGCATTGAACAATTCTATCTACATAAAACTGCGATTTTGATCTTACTAGAACTTGTTAAGACACAGTGCATACAGGAGAGTGAACGCCAACACCACAGGGACTTTCTCTTTGATTTACTTTACAATAATTTTGACTCCCTTGAAGTTATCATTTCACGGGGTAAATTATGGGGATGGAATTTTGCTCACCCTCACTTTGTCGTTGTTGGGGAAATACCCAGTTATGATCCCGATTCAACAGAACGAGAACGTTTCGAACAATTATTTATAGAAATGACAGCGATTTTGCATAACCGTCACCCTAAAATAATTTGTCTTGAACGTAATGGTCAAATCGTTTTCCTTATTCCGCTCCAGGCTATGCTTCCACCCTCAGAGTGGCACGGCAAAGCTCTCGAACTTCTTGAACCAATCATGAAACTGACCAAGTCCATCCCCGGCAAACAACCGTTCCAATATGGTCTTGGTAACCTGTATAACTCTGCGCGCTATTTGCACAGAAGCTTTCAAGAAGCTAGGTCGGCACTCGAATTAGGACAGCTATTTAATAACCCTCAGCGTTTAGTCTCTTTTCAGGACTTGGGTATTATGCGGTTATTACATCGCTTAGATCGTCAGGAACTGGAAGACTACCGTTCTGAAGTTCTCGGTCCTCTCCTGAAATTTGACAAAGAGAGCAATCTCGCTCTGGAAGAAACATTGTTAGTGTATTTCGCCTGCAACACAGACCTGAATGTGGCGGGCGAAAAGCTTTATCTTCATCCGAATACGCTCCGTTACCGTCTCAAAAAAGCAACAGAGATCTTGGGCCGCGATCTATCTTCTCTGGAGAATCAAGTTAATCTATTTCTCGCGCTTAAGATCGGAAGGTTAAAAACGTTATGGCCGGACTAAGTCGGATATGCATCGCACATTAAGCCCGGAAATACTCAATACCTACTAAGGAAAGTTCAAAACTTCCCTTAGTAGGTTTATTTAAGATTCCTGTATGTCCCTTTTCGCCTAGCCGAGAAGGGCATTTGTTTTTTTGTACAACTAATTTCATTCTTTTTCATTTTTTCTTCCAAAGGAACAAAACTTCGAAGACCGAACTATAGACATAAAGCTAATATAAGCATAATTCGCGCTTTGCCCATCTCAAAAGAAAGGAGGACTACTTTTGAAGACATTTTTCGTGGACTGTCCTTCCCCAGTTCTGAGAATTCATGCAGACCTCCTACTCGCTCTGAGTTTGCTCTTCTCAGAAGGAGGGGAAAAACTCCCTCAAACCTTAGCCCCTCTTATGAGATCTTGTACCGCTTTTTCTGACTACTTTAAACTTGAGAAGCTACATCTTGCCAAAGAAACTTTGTCAAACTGCTTGAAAGCGAATCACGATGAGTACCTTCTTATGGCCTACGAGTATAACCGCCTCTTCGTCGGCCCAACTACTCCTGTCGCGCCCCCCTATGAATCCGTTTATTTGTCCCCCACCCATTTAGTGATGGGAGAACAAACATTAGCAGTCCGCGAAATCTACAGGCAAGAAAACTTATTGACTGCAGGACAAAGCCCGGAACCTGATGATTTCATCGCAACTGAACTTGAATTCGCAGCCTACCTCCTAAGTCGGATCATGGACGCACAATCCGCCAAGAACGATATTCGAATTCAACTCTATAAGACTCTATACCATGAATTTTGGGCGAAACACCTTAGCCTCTGGTTAGGATTATTTGCCCAGAGGGTAAGCCAGTCAACCAATCAAATTGTCTTCTCCGCCTTAAGTGACGTTCTCGACACACTAACAACTGTTAATACCCACTAAACACGAAGGAGGCCCTTTATGAAACTATCGCGACGAAAATTCCTTGGGGGAGCAGCCGCAACTGTCTCCAGTCTTACCCTATTCAACTTTAATCTGTTGACAAACTCCCCTTCTGCCTCTGCAGCAGATCCATCCTCCAAGACTATGAAAACGTTCCGCAATGTCTGTCCCCGTAACTGCTACGATACATGCGGAATGATTAGCTATGTACAGGACGGAATTCTCAAAAAAGTTGAAGGGGATCCTAAACATGGCTATACCAACGGAAAACTTTGCCTTAAAGGGTACACTTATCCCCGCCGAGTCTATAGCCCGGATCGCATCAAATATCCGATGAAGCAATCTCCTCGTGGTTCCGGTAACTGGACCCGCATCAGTTGGGATGAAGCCATGGATACGATTGCCAAGAAAATTCTAGATTTGAAGAAACGCTACGGATCGACACTGCCTATCTGCTTAGATAAGTACTCCGGTAATTTTGGTATTGTTCACTATGGCATTGAGGGCACTATGTCCAGCCTCGGCTATACAACCCGTGCAGTAGGCACGCCTTGCTGGCCCGCGGGAATTGATGCCCAAACCTATGATTTTGGCACGCTTTACAGCAACGACCCCGAAGACATGGTTAATGCCAAGTATATTATTCTCTGGGGGCAAAATGCCGCTTGGACAGCAATTCACAGCATTCCGTTCATTAACAAAGCCCGAGAACGTGGTGCTAAATTAGTGGTAGTTGATCCGATCGTAACGTCGACCGCTTCCAAAGCGGATCTCTATGTCCAAGTCAACCCCAGTACCGATGGTGCTCTCGCTTTAGGAATGGCGCGCTATATTATTGATAATAATTGGATCGATTGGGAATATGCCCGTGCCAACAGTATCGGGTTCGATGAATGGGTGGACTATATCAAAAAATCGATTACCTTAGACTGGGCATCCGAAAAAACAGGTGTGCCTAAAGACATCATCATGCAAATTGCGCGCGAATACGCGACAGCAAAACCAGCCAGTATGTGGGTAGGTTACGGCATGCAGCGTCACACTAACGGCGGTCAGAATGTACGAATTATCGATGCTCTTGGAGTCCTGACTGGTAATGTCGGAAAATCTGGTGGGGGCGTTAACTACGGTCACTTAGAAACATGGGGCTTCAACTATAATGCGATGGTCAACGCCGCTCCCAAGGGGTCTAAAGGGTTTGTTGGCCCGAATGGCAAAGAAGGGGATCGTGCCATCAACATGAATAACTTTGCGCACGATGTTTCCGCCCAAAGCGACCCTCCAGTAAAAATGCTTTGGCTGGCATGCCGGAATCCCGGTGCTCAAGATCCTGACACTCATGCCATTGAAAAAATGTTTTCCTCTATGGAATTTGTCGTTACCGTGGATTCCTTCTTCAACAAAACCGTCGAGATGTCCGATATTGTCTTGCCTGCAACCACCCATTTTGAAGACTGGGATGTCATGGCCGGTTATTGGCACTATTGGGTCGGCATTAACCAACGGGCGATTAATCCTCTCTTTGAATCGAAAAGTGATGTTGAAATAGCCATAGAACTTTCTAAAAAAATGAATACCCTGGAACCTGGTTCTTGTACTTTTCCAACTTCAGGAACACCAGAGGAATGGTTAGCTAAAGAATTCAACCCCGCAATCCACAAAATGCTGGGTATTAACGATTATAAAGAACTGATCAATGGACCTCGCAAGGCCAACATGCCTGCCGCCTCCTGGTCTGATGGGAAATTTCGAACCCCTTCTAAGAAGATTGAAATTCACTGTGAACTCGCCGAGAAGAACGGACTGCCAGCCCTCCCCATCTGGGTCGAAGAGATGAAGACCCCAGAGAAATATCCAATCCGCTTTATGACACCCCATCCACAACATGCTATCCACTCCCAGTTTCAAAACTTGGACTGGATGATGACCACAAATCCTGAGCCCAAGGTGGAGATTCACCCTGTTCTAGCTGCTAAATACGGTATCGCTGAAGGAGATAAGGTTAAGATCTACAATGACCTTGGTTCCGTCACCGTCAAAGCCCATTTAACTCGAACAACCTCCCCCAATGTCATCGTCTCTTACGAGACCTGGTATAAAAACTCTATCTTCAATGTTAATTACACCTTGAAAGCTATCCCCAGTGACATGGGAAAGCAAGCGACTGGCAACGATGGGTTAGCCTTTCATGATAATTTCGTAATGATTGAAAAAGCATAAGGAGGAATCCCTTTGAGTAAACAGCTTGGCTTTTTACACAACTCAGAGAAATGTGTGGGCTGTCGGGGGTGTGAAATGGCCTGCAAAAATGAGTATCAAATTGACGCTATTCCCCAGTGGCGTAAAGTTTTCCAACTCCATGAAGATGATTTCTCTCTTCCAACCCGCATGTTTTTTTCGATGGCCTGTAACCACTGCGCTCAGCCGGAATGTCTACGTGTTTGCCCAGTAGTGGCCTACACCAAACGCGACGATGGTATTGTGGTCCATGATCCTAATCGCTGCATTGGCTGTCGCTTATGTACCATGGCCTGCCCATATGATCGACCCCAATTTAACCCCGCTAAAAAGAAGGTCGAGAAATGCAATTTGTGTTATCAGAGGATTGACAACGGGGAAAAACCAGCTTGTGTTGCCGCCTGCATTCCAGGTGCCTTAGAACTTGTCGAAATCAATCCTAGTCTCGACCAAAAAACCGGTATACTCAAGACCTTACCCGGGCTACCCAGCCCTAAAATTACAACGCCGTCGATTCGCTTCATCGGGCCAAAACAGGGCCAACAAATTAGGAGGGATTAAGATATGGGAGACTGGGAATGGCCTTTAATACTTTTTACCGTTCTTGGGCAAGTCGCGATCGGGATAATCCTTATGCTTTGGTTGCTCGACCGTGGCCGTGATCGGCTTGATACTAGATTGTTCAAACAAGGTGTCCTTGTTTCTGGGGCCCTATTAGCACTTGCTCTATTGGCTTCACTATTTCATCTGGGGCATCCAGAAGCGGCCTACCGAGCCTTAGCTCATCTTAGTTCCTCTTGGTTAAGTCGAGAGATTCTCTTTTTCATTCTCACGTTCCTAGCCTGGATCTACCTTTTTTGGCAGTCGAGACACCTTATAATTAACCGTTCTCTTGGATCAGGTGTCACACCCATCACGGCTGCTGAGATTGCAGCTGGGAGACAACAATCTGCTAACCATTCTCTCGGATTAGGTATCACTTCTATACTAGGTCTGTTAGGTATTGCCAGCAGCGCTATGATTTACGTTCTTCCCCGTGTTCCTGCTTGGAATAATGTTGGACCCGTTCTTTTCTTCCTCATCACCACTGGACTACTGGGCGCCCTGGTAACTTTGGTATTAGGGGGGAAATCGCTTCAAGCTACTCAAAAGAAGCTTCTTCTTCAATGCTCACTCGGGTGCACGATCATCGGCCTACTTCTCTTCGTTATTTATGGTTCGATGCTGAGTGGAAGCATGGAAGGAGCAGACTCCTTAAACTTCCTTTTGCACAGCCCTCTATTTTGGGTCCGTGCTCTTCTTGGTTGGTTTGCCCCGCTCTTTCTACTAGTTAGCATTCTTAAAAACCCTCAAGTCGACAAAGCGAAGCTTATCTTAACCGTTACTCTATTGGCAGGTTTAGGAGAAGTCTTAGGTCGAGCACTATTTTATCTTAGTGCAACAGGAATTCAGATTACTGCTTTGTTTTAAATGAGATTCATCGCTTTATAAAAAAGCCCTGAAAGTTTGCAAGATTATTTGCGAACTTCCAGGGCTCTTCATTTTATGATGAATAATCTTGAATCTTGATTTTTTCACTCATACTTAAAGGTTTTTCAGTAAACCCTAACGAATAATTCTCAAATAGACATGCACGGATGGGAATGTTAATATATGGAGTTTCACCAGAATATTTGCCCTCGTAACTGCTACGATACGTGTAGTATTGTAAGCACGACTCACAAGGGAGTCCTGATCTCTGTTGAGGGAAACCCCAAACATGAATACACCTTAGGAAAACTCTGCCCGAAAGCTCTAGATGATGTAAAAAAGGTTTATAGTCCACAGCGTATCCGTTACCCTATGCGCCAGCGAAGTCGCTATAGTGGTTTTTGGGAGCGCATTTCGTGGGATGAAGCCTTAACCCTTATCTCGGAGAAAATTCTTGACCTTAAAGAGCAATATGGAAGCACTTTACCGCTTGCCTTAAATAAGTACTCAGGAAATTTCGGCATTTTACATAATGCTGTAGATGGTCTATTCAGGGGCATCGGAGCCACCACAAGAGCTGTCGGATCTCCATGCTGGTCGGCGGGAGTTGAAGCCCAAACCTTAGACTTTGGAACGTTCTTTTGTTCGGACCCACTGGATATGGCTAAAGCTAAGTTAATTTGGCTCTGGGGAGTAAACCCGGTCTGGACAGCTGTTCACCAAATGCCGATTATTTTCGATGCCATTGATAATGGAGCCAAAGTTGTTTGTTTTGATACGTATTTTAGTGCCACAGCCGCGCGATCTCATCAGTTTATACAGGTTCGCCCAGGAACCGATGGTCTTCTAGCTTTAGGGTTTGCCAAGGTTCTTCTGGAAGAAAACCTGATAGATCCCGACCTTGGTAGCTATACATTAGGACACGAAGAATTCCTCCACTATCTCAAAACCGAAATTTCCCTTGCTAACTGTTCAGAAATCACTGGAGTTTCAGTCTCAACCATACGAGAACTTGCACTCGAATACGGTCAAATACATCCCGCTTGTATCTGGGCAGGGTTTGGCTTACAGCGTTATACCAACGGGGGACAAACCCTGCGCGCTATTGATGCCTTAGGGGCACTTGCTGGACACCTGGGTGAACAAGGGGGAGGGGTTCAATACGCTCAATTCGAAACCTGGCGTTTTTCCAGGGCAATACAGAATCCATACCATCCAAGCAATAGGTCTTCCAACGCAGATCAAACCTCAATAGACCTTCTAACTCTGAATAAACAACAGCCAGATCGACTCCTAAATATTAATCGGTTTTCGGAGGAAGCTCTCAACTGTACCGATCCCCCCGTTAAAATGCTCTGGATTTCCGGAAGAAACCCTCTTTCCCAAGATGGAAATTTGCAGCAATGGAAGAAACTGATCAATCAACTAGATCTCATCGTCGTGAGTGACCTCTTTCATTCCAAGTCCTCGGAAGCGGCTGATCTTTTTCTTCCGATTACGACCCATTATGAACACTGGGATTTAAATGCGGGTTATTGGCATTATTGGGTAGGGGTTAACGAGCCTGCTATTCTTCCGGTCGGTGAATCTCGCTCTGACTTACAGATTGCGTGGGATGTCTCCTCCCAATTAAATAAACTCAAACCCGGAAGTTGCACTTTTCCCACATCCGGTGATGAGAAAGAAACTCTTTTACGGGAAATCAATCCCCAAATGTTAGAACTACTGGGTCTGGAAAATTCTGTAGACATTCTCAAAGGACCCATTCGAGCAAAGTTCCCTCGTACCGCTTGGGAAAATCAGACCTTTTCGACTCCTTCAGGACGCTATGAATTTTTCTCCGCCCAAGCCGCTAACGCCCATTTTTCCCCTCTTCCAATCTTTGTCCCCCCACTTTCCCCTTCCAGCAATGCCCCGTTACGCCTTTTGACACCGCATCACTACTCTACCATTAACTCTCAAGCCTATGCTTTAGACACTCATAAGACGCAGTACGTCTTACATCTTGCACCAGAACTAGCCCAAGATTATGATTTAGTAGCTGGTGAGCTGGCTCAAATTTGGAATGATTTGGGTGTGTTAGACGTAATCATTGAACCTGGATTTGGCATATTGACGGATGTTGTGGTTATTTTCCAAGAACACGTTGCCGGGAATTCCCCCTTGAATTGCTTACTAGGAGCCCCCTTAACCGATATGGGACAGCTCACTCTTGGAGCCCCAGGGTTAGCGCTCAATGAAACCTTTGTAAATTTGCGAAAACTCTAGTTAAAATGGAGCGTGCATTATTTTATGGTCAAACAATTAGGTTTCTTACTGGATGTTAATCGGTGTCTTGGCTGCGGAGCCTGTGCCAAAGCCTGCCAAAATCATAATCAGTTGGCCCCCTCTCTAAGCTGGCGTCGAATTCGCAGCGTACAGAAGCTCACAGAGGAGCACATTCAGATGTTTTATTTATCCACTGCCTGCAATCATTGTGGCGATCCAGAATGTCTGCGGGTCTGCCCCTTTGGAGCCTATGCTAAACGCCGTGATGGTATCGTCTTGCATCTTTCCGAAAAGTGTACGGGCTGTAAGTCCTGTGTTGCCTCTTGTCCCTTTGGAGCTCCCCAAATCAATCCCTTGACTAACAAAGCGAGTAAATGCCAACTCTGCTATGAACGATTAGATCAGGGAATGCCACCCTTTTGTGTTCAAGCTTGCCTGACTGGGGCGCTTGAGCTCAAAGAACTAAAGGACATTCCAGTAAACCAGCTTTTACGGCTTACTGCCCCAGTTCCGAGCCTGCGGTTGACACGACCCTCTGTTTTCTATAAGCCACCAAGAGCGACTCGAGTCTCAAAACCCGACTAAATCATGGATTAGGCTAAAGAAAACTTGGCTGACGCCAAGCCAACAGGCGCCGGCGACTGCCTTAGTTGCACTGATGCTTCCAGAAGTCAACAACTGAAAGTTTTACTTTCAGATAGTAAAAAAGGACGTTTCTTTTGTATATAATTACAAAAGAAACGTCCTTTTTTTGTTACATTTTACAAAAATATTGTAAGCATTTAGATATAGCTATGCTTTTAAATTGAAACTAGAACTCAAACTTTGAAATTTCTTCTTGTAACTTCTCTGAACTATCCTTTGATTTTCGGGTTAGTTCTAAAATACCATTCGATTCTAATGTTATATCTGTGGTCTTTTGAGCAATATCGGTTGTTGCCCCAGCTCCTTGATAAGCTGCCTTGGAAACTTCATCAATCGTCATGAAAACCTGCTGCATAGAAGCTAAGATTTCTTCTGATGCTGAACTGAACTCTGCAACAAGATCATCGACAAATTTCGCATCTTCACTATACTTATCTGCAACGTTAAGCATAGTATTATAATCATCGCTTACATCCGTGGACATAAATTGGAGTAATTTATTTGAACTATTTGAAAGCGCATTAACTGATCCAATAACCTTAACTGTAATGTCTTGTATTTTAAGGACAGTATCCTTAGACTGCTCCGCGAGTTTCCTAATTTCTTCGGAAACGACTGAAAAGCCTCTCCCAGCTTCTCCCGCCCTGGCTGCTTCAATCGCCGCATTTAAGGCAAGTAGGTTAGTTTGGGATGTTATTTGCATGATGGATTCCGATAAGACACTAATTTGGTTCACTACTTTTGAGTTTTCAATCGCTCTTTCAAGTTCGTCTTTTGTTCCTAAGAAGATCTCCAGGGCTTTTTTCTGTGCCTCATTAACTGTTTGTTTAGTGTCAATCGCTCTTTTACTAATCTTTAGAACTTCTACCGCCCCATTTTGTGCGCTCTTCGCCAGTGATTCAACAGTTTTTTCAATTTCCTGTGCAGTAGCCGTCATTTCTTCTGCCGATGCTGCTGTTTCTTCCATTCCCGCCGACAGTTCTTCCGTGCTTGCAGATACATCTTCTAAACTCGAATTTAAGCCGTCAACGTTTTCCGCAACAGTATCCACGGCCTCTTCTATATTTGTCGCTTCATTTCGCACGTTTCTTATCATCGCTTTAATGTTCTCTACCGTACTGTTTAACCCGTCTGCAATTTCTTTAATTTCATCCTTTGAAGTCACCTGACAGGTGTTTGTTAAATCTCCGGCTGAAATCTCTCGTAAAGAATGTTTTATTTTATCAATGTTTTTAGAAATTCCTCTAACCAATAGCACTGCTAGAATG
>DHWG01000118.1:0-35959 GCA_002413075.1 Desulfosporosinus sp. UBA5188
CTTTAGCTGAACGAGTTCACTCTACAGAACTATCCAATGTCTTGCAGGATTTGTATGAGGACGGCTCTCATTTCTTCAGGTGATTTGGTTTGCATGATCACATTTCGGAGTTGGGCAGCTTTCTGTACCCCTTTGATATACCATACTGCATGTTTTCGCATTTCATTGAGCCCGATTCGATCACCCTTATAACGCAGGATACGATCAAAATGCTGCAAAACAACTTGTAGTCGTTCTTCGAGGCGTGGTTCCGGTAATAAACTCCCAGAGTTTAAATAATGTTGGGTGCGCGGTATGAGCCACGGGTTTCCGAGAGCGCCGCGTCCGATCATGACTCCGTCACATCCCGTTTGCTCAATTAACCTACCCGCATCTTCCGGAATGAAAACATCCCCGTTCCCAATGACCGGAATACTCACGGCTTGCTTCACTCGTCGAATCCATTCCCAATCGGCCTGCCCTGAGTAAAATTGTTCACGGGTGCGCGCATGAACTGTAAGCATTTGAACCCCTACTGCCTCAAGTCCTTTCGCCAGTTCAATCGCCACAATGTCCTCGTCATTCCATCCAAGGCGAATTTTAACCGTTACCGGAACATGAACCGCTCGCACAACGGCCGAAGCGATGGCTTGCGCGCGAGGAAGATCCTTCAATAATGCCGACCCTTCTCCATTCTTGACAATTTTCTGTGCGGGACAGCCCATGTTAATATCGATGACGTTAGCGCTACAATCTATGGCCAATAGAGCGGCACGAGCCATCGTTTCAGGATCAGAACCAAAAAGCTGTACGATCCTCGGTTCTGATTCCCCATACAAATCCAGCATGTTCAAGGTCCTAGAGTTTTGATAAGTCAAAGCTTTATCACTGATCATTTCAGTCCAGACATACTCTCCACCCACTGCACAGACCGTTTCACGAAAGGCTTTGTCCGTCACTCCCGCCAAAGGAGCTAAAAATACTGGAACTCCCAGTTCATAATGTCCTAACTTCATATTTCTATTCCTCTTATTGTCTATTTTCTATTACGTTCATAGATTAACAAAAGTCCCTCAAGCGTTAAAAATGGATCGACGGTGTCAATAGTGTCTGATTCTTGAGAGATCATTTCGGCTAATCCACCCGTTGCAATCACTTTTGTCTCCGCTCCCAGTTCCGCTTTCATCCGCTTAACAATCCCATCGACTTGACCAGTGAAACCATAGTAAATTCCGGATTGCATTCCTGCTACGGTATTTTTAGCGATAACCGATGTGGGCTTAACAAATTCGATACGAGGTAACTTTGACGCTCTCAGAAACAGTGCTTCTGTCGAGATCCCAATTCCGGGAGCAATCGCCCCACCTAAGTATTCTCCTCGTTTCGATACCACACAGAACGTCGTTGCTGTTCCAAAATCTACAATGACAAGGGGGCCCCCGTGCTTAGTATAAGCTGCCACAGCATTCACAATGCGGTCAGCGCCAACCTCCCTAGGGTTGTCATAGATTATAGGCATCCCGGTTTTAATACCAGGTCCCACAACCAGTGGTTCGACACCAAAATATTTTCGGGCCAGGGTTTCCAAAGTTGGCATTACAGGAGGAACCACTGAAGAAATGACCACAGCCCTAATTTCTTTAAAAGTTAGTAAGCTAAAATCGAATAAGTTCTTAATAACCACCGCATACTCATCAACCGTGCGATTTTTTTCAGTGGATACCCTCCAATGATGGGTCAAAACCCTCTCATCATAGACTCCCAACACAATATTTGTATTACCAACATCAAATACAAGAATCATAATTCCTTACTCCTTTTGCAAAGTGAGCTTAGGCGGCTTTACGCCGACGAACCACTTCCTGTCCAACCCAGACGGCAATTCCAGCCTTAATCAAATCTCCAAAAATAAAGGGTACAAAACCGATCATCACAACACCGGCGACACTTGTCGGACGATGCAACACCCAGTGTAAGATGATATACAGATAGCTTAACCCAAAGAGGTACAGAGTGACCAACCCAGAAAGGACACCAGCAATCGCCCGCCACTGGCTTCCTTCACGATAAATCCGACCCACAACATACGCCGCGAATACATAGCCCATAAGAAAGCCAAAAGTGGGCTTTAGAATGTAACCAACTCCTCCAAATGGAGCGGTAGAGAAGACAGGCAAGCCAAACAACCCTAAAACCAAATACACTAGCATCGCCATAGCCGCGTACTCTGCTCCTAGTATGATACCTGACATAAGCACCAAAACGGGTAAAAGACTAAACGGTACTAAAGCTGGCGAAACCCAATGAAGTAACATCCCCGCCAAACACATCAGTGCTGCCATGACGGACGTCATGGCTAATTTTCTGGTTTTCATAAATAGGTCCTCCTCTTATTGTAAACTTATTAGCAATATGCAGTTTACAATAATTCAGGTCAGGTTACAAGACCTATTTGCTGAATCATGTTGGACGTAATTGTACTTCTCCAGCTGAAAAGCTTTTTTCTCCATCCTCTGTTTCAAGAAGTAACGCTCCGTCGATCGTGATTCCCTTAAAAACACCCTGGATGACTTGCTCTCCTCGCAAAATTCTAACTTCTTCGCCCAAGCTGACTGCCCTTTCTAACCAACACACCCTCAATTCCTCAAACGCTTTCCCTTCGAGAGAGATGACTTGTTTTTCCAAATGCTTTAAAATTGTAGCGGCCAAAATATTTAGGTCCACATCTACCTTCAGAATTTCTAGAAGCGTCGTTGCGTTCAATAAAGGGCTCAATTGTTTACGGGGAAAGTTGGCATTAATTCCTATTCCCAAAATCAACGTTTGAACGGCATTCCATTCCCCCACGACTTCTCCGAGAATTCCAGCGATTTTCAAACCATTGAACATAAGATCATTCGGCCACTTGATCCCCAGACGAAGCGAAAAGAGTTCCTCAACTGCATCGACAACCGCTACACTCGCAGCGAGGGTTAATTTTGAGGCGTCCGCTAAAGATAAATTAGGCTGTAGAACCACAGACAGCCAAAGACCACCCCTTGGGGATTCCCACAGTCGCTGTAGTCGGCCTCGTCCTGACTTCTGGCGCCTTGCCAGGACAACTTGACCATGAATTGACCCTTGGCGAGCCAGCTCTTTGGCCCGGACGTTGGTGGATTCCAATTCATCCTCAAGGTTAATCCGATGACCTAATGAGGTTGTGGTCAACGCTCTCTTTAAAACCCATTCATTGAGAGAAAAAGGAGTTTGCAAAAGACAATATCCCTTCTTCGTCTGCCCCACAATTTCAAAGCCTTCTTTTTTTAATACCTGGATCTGTTTCCAAACAGCTGCCCGCGTGACGTTTAATTGTTGACTCATTATTTCGCCCGATATATAGTTTCCTGGGCATGCGGCGAGGAGTTGAAGAATGTCCTGACGCAACATCAAGCTTTTTGTCCATGAATTTCTTCTGAAGTAATCTGAGTTTGAAGGTTTAGATCATTAACAAAGACAACTTTCGGGTTATACTGACGGGCTACTTCATCGGTTAACATGGCATAAGAAATAATAATGACTTGGTCTCCGACTTGAACTTGACGGGCAGCCGCACCATTGAGGCAAATCACCCCTGAGTTTCTTTCTCCTGGGATGACATAAGTTTCAAGCCTTGCGCCATTGTTGTTGTTCACGATCTGAACTTTCTCATTGGTTAAGATATCCGCTGCTTCCATCAGCGCTGAGTCAATCGTAATACTTCCAACATATTGAAGATTAGCCTCAGTTACGGTCGCTTTATGAATTTTAGATTTCATCATCATTCTGATCATGGGAATACACCTCCACCACTTTATTATCAATTAAGCGCGTTGATCCGAACTTAACGGCTAGAGCGATAAGCACCGGGCGTTCAATCATAGTTACTTCACTTAAGTCTTCAGCATCTCGAACTTCAACATAGTCAATGATGCCATGGCAGTTTCCTGAGATTGTCTCTCGTATCTGCTTTTCGAGTGTCCGCGTTGATCGTTCTCCTGATCGCAGACACGTTTCCGCATCGATTAGACTCTGGGACAAGACCTTAGCCTCTTGTCGTTGTTCTGAAGTCAAGAAAACATTACGAGAGCTTATAGCCAAGCCATCTTCTTCGCGAACAATCGAAACAGGACAAACCTCAATTGGAAGATTAAGGTCGTTCACCATACGCTGGATAATCAAATATTGTTGATAATCCTTCTGTCCAAAAAAAGCGAAGTCCGGTTGAACAATATGAAAAAGTTTACTTACTACCGTTGTGACTCCCCGAAAATGTCCGGGACGCTTGGCTCCACAGAGCACCGTATCCAGCTGGCCCACCTCAACATAGGTGACCATCTGTTGAGGATACATTTCCTCAACAGATGGATGAAAGAGGGCATCGACTCCTGCGTCTTTCACTAAGCTGGCATCTCGATCCAAATCCCTTGGGTAACTTGCATAGTCTTCATGTGGGCCAAATTGCAAGGGATTAACAAAGATGCTTAGCACGACGAAAGCCCCGGTTTGTTTAGCCTGCTCAACTAACGCCAAATGTCCCCGATGTAAATAGCCCATAGTGGGAATGAAGGCAATTTTTCGCCCCCTGCCTCGTTCCATGGCAATGATCTCACGCAGTTCAGAAATATGCGAAGTTCTCTTCATGCTATCTCTACCTTTCATCGCGATCTACTACCCCCGATTTTCCAAGTAATGATTTTAACAAGTTTAGGGTCTCCTGTGGATAGCTGAATCCCTGCTGGGCCTTTTTGTTTTCTCCTAGTTCTAAAGCCTTTAACCCCAAGTCCTGATAAATACTCACGAGGTTCGATGGCATGTGATCTAAGTGGCCTTGTACCACTTGTGCATCTCCACGTGCGATCGGCCCCGTCAAAGCTTGAGGTATGCCTGCCTGTTCCAAGTTATAAAGTGTCCCTCTCATCAGCGGCAACAAGGAGGACAATGCTTCCTCTGCTTGAATTCCTGCTTCAGCAAAAAGTTCCACAGCTAAAGATGCAAGAACCACCAAATAATTAGAGGCCACGACGGCACCCGCATGATAGAGTGTCTTCTTTGCCGCCAAAATGTGATGAGGAATTCCACCCAAATCTTTAACGATTTCATCTCCCAGTTCTTCTCCGTCTCCTTCGATCCCGAAGTGTGTTCCCGCAAGAAGAATCAACGCCTCTTCCACACTCGCAAAGGCCTGCAGGGGATGTAACGATAAGCAATGTATGGGTAAACTGTCTTTGACACGTAAAATATCTGAAGGGAGTGATCCAGAACAGTGAATCCACACTTGTCCTGGTTTTAGGAGAGCCTTTGTGCTCAAACTCTCTGCAACCGTTCGAATCATACCATCTTGAGTCGTAATAAACAAAATATCTGCCGCTGGAACAAGCTCTGTTAAGGGGAGATGCTGAATCTTTAAATAACTCTGAAACCGTTCATACGAAAGTCGACTACGTGTATGAACCCCAATACATTCGTGTCCCGCTTCTTCTAAACGCACGGCAAGGGCCGTGCCTACGATTCCAGCTCCAATAATTCCGAATTTCATCTTGTCCTCCTTAATTGTCGACCAATAAAAAACGCCCTCACGAGCGTGAAGGTGCACATTTTTCCCTCCGTCTCAGTCAAATGGATCCAAGCGGTTTTATTAATTTCTGTTTTTCGTTGTAACTTGTGTCAATCTCTTTTATTATGATTCAATTCACTCACCCAAAAGCAGTACAACTCTTTCGATATCGTCTGGTCATCAGGTGTCATTATTGGAGATACATCGTACCCGGACAGTCTTCCTTAGGTTAGAGGATGCACCTTACCTTCTCCGGATACCTCAGAAATGGATTTTCCTGATGGTAACACAAGTTCCGGTGCGATCTCGCGCAAAGGGACAAGGACAAAAGCCCGTTCTTCCAGATATGGATGAGGCAAGATTAATTCTTCAGAGTCACTGACTATATTATCATAAATAAGCAGGTCAATGTCAATGGTCCGAGGACCCCAATGCTGCTTGCGTTCTCGTCCAAGTTGTCTTTCAATCTCTTGACAAACATGAAGGAGTTCCAAGGGCTCAAGCGATGTTTCAATCTTAATAACCAGATTCCAATATAAAGGCTGGTCCAATAAGCCCCAGGGTTCTGTTTCGTAAATTCGTGAAGTAGCCTCAATCTTCAGCACTGGGCTACTCAAGGCAGTGACTGCCTCTTCTAAATAATGAGCTCGATCTCCAAGATTACTTCCCAACCCTAAAAATGCCTTCATGCCTTCTCTCCTACCTCCCGCCAGATCTCCACTGAAACATCTCTAAAAATCCCGGGAACCGGCGCTTGAGGTTTATGTACTTCAATCCGTACAGACGTACAGGAAAACTGATCCAAAACGTGCTTTGCAATATTTTGTGCCAAGTATTCTAACAATTGATGGCGCTCTCCTGTAACACATGTCTTGATTACTTGATATACCTCTCCATAGTGAATAGTATCCTCAACTTGGTCTGTAATTCCTGCCTGCCTAAAATCAGAAAAAAGGTCTATATCGATCAGAAACCTCTGCCCTAATACTTGTTCCTCGGGCATGGCCCCATGGTAAGCATAAAATTCCAGTCCACGCAGATGAATCACGTCATGCCCCAACATAGTGAGCTCCTCTCTGTCCCCGCACAATGGCATCAGCCATCTGCACTGCTCTGCAATTTGCCTGAACATCGTGGACTCTTATGAAATCAACGCCCGCCGCAACCCCAAGAACGCTCGTTGTGAGTGTCCCTTCTAAGCGTTGATCCACCGTCTGGTCTAATGTTTTTCCAATGAACGATTTGCGAGAAGTCCCAAGTAGTATGGGATGTCCAAGTGTTCTAAATTCCGCCAGGCGGGCCATAACCTCAAGATTTTGCTCCGTTGTCTTTCCGAATCCAATCCCTGGATCAACAATGATTTGATCTCCAGATAAGCCATGAGCTTCTGCTAATTCAATACTTTTTCTTAAAAAGGTCAGTATATCCCCCATGAGATGATGATAGTTCGTACCTGTTTGATTATGCATCACGATCACAGGAGCTTGATATTCTCCGACAACTCTAGCCATGTCTGGGTCTTTTTGCAATCCCCAGACATCGTTCATCATGTGAGCACCCGCTTCAAGTGCTTTAGCCGCAACACTCGCCTTATAGGTATCGATCGAAATTGGAACTGTAACGTGCTGTAAGAGCGCTTTGAGTACAGGTTCTAAGCGCCGCCATTCTTCTTCCGCACTCACTTCCTCATGCTGAGGGCGCGTGGACTCAGCACCAATGTCTAAAATATCTGCGCCTTCTTCAACCATATGCTTTGCTTGAGTGATCGCACTTTCCACAGAATAGTACCTGCCCCCATCAGAAAATGAATCCGGCGTTACATTCAAAATTCCCATGACCAGAGTACTCTGTCCGAGTTCCAGTTGCGTCCCCCGACATTTCAAGATACGGGTCTGCGGGGCGTCCAGGGCAGCCAATAACTGCTTTAGGTCGTGCCCTATCTTCTTAAGCCCGAAGGGTTGGGCTAATATCTTACTCGACAGTTGCCCAAGTTGCCGTACTGTGCCGAGCAACATAACATCCGTGGCCTCTATCTTATTGATAATAACATTCCGATGGACCGCTGCATCTCCGCCAACTGATAACATCTCTTGTTTTAGGATATGGGCCACCCATAACGGTACTTGCTCTAATTTAATCCCACGCCCTATGGCTTTACCAGCCATATGAGCAATTCCTGCAGGATCAGATCCAATTTGGGTCAAAGCCATTTTGGCTTCTTCTAAGTTTTCTAGAGTAACCCAGCGTATGCCATATGTTTGCATGCTTTACCCTCCCTCAATACATAACCCGATTCATGGCCTCATGATACTTATGACATAGGTCCTGTCCCGAACAATGACGACAATCTCTTGCCCAATCGTCCGCTAAGGCCAAGGCTGTTCCGAGCAAGGTCAAATGGTCTTCATGGTGACGACGATGTTCACGAATTCCTTTTAAAATCACTTGAATTTCATCCCAAAGAAAGCCACATTCTTCAAGTAAAGGCAGCGCTAGTCGGGCACTTGCTTCTGCATGGTCTTCACCCGTTCCGTATTCAATCCAACGTCCTATATCATGAAGAAGAGCCGCTGCATAAACACTCTCTTTGTGAAGAAGTGTTTCTCCATTTTCTAATAAATAGGAATAAGCGATACGCGCCACATTTAAGCCATGCTCAAAGCCATGCTTACAAAAAAGGCGCTCCTTTTCCAACATGTCGATCTTTTCCATGTGGGAAATATACTCTTCATGGTCTAATAGCTGGTTAACGCGCGCCATTGAATGTAACATATTTCCCACTCCCAACATTTTAGCCAAACTGCCTCTATTAAGGGATTAATGGTTTCGCTTGTTTAAACACATACGCGCCTTTGTAAGAGGGGATAGGCAACACTTTCTTCGTGATGCTCACTGTCATTCCTTTTAACTTTAAATTTGAGGCTTCTAGCTTGGAGAAATAATCCAAAAGAGTCTCCTGATTGCCTATTGCATTCAGTTCATAAGGAATTCCCTCCGCACGATTTATGGGGACTTGGTTTACCAAGATAGTCGAACTTCCACTCAAAACAATCGCAGTCGAGGCAACAATCCGTTGGCCGTTTATGCTGATCGCCTCAGCACCGGCAAACTTCAAAGTGTTGATCATTGTAGCAAGATCCTCTGTGCCAAGAGGAAAATTAGCCTTTCGGTCGTCAATACTAATCTGAATCCCTGGGCCCTGCACGGCTTGTGTCCCTTCCAGCATTTGCAATTGTACGAGTTGTGCAAGAAGGTCAGGATCAGTCCCCACCTTTTTCCTTGCAGCGTCCAATTGTTCCAATAAGACTCGATGATCTTCTTGAAGTTTAGTATTTTGCGCCTGCGAATTAGAAAGCACCGATTTCATTTGCGTCAACCGCTCTGCGCTGATTTGCTCTGCTGCGGAGACGTTCTTCTGTGTTTGAGCCTGCAAAGATATCATAAAACCCAAGGCAATTGCCACTAAGGTAACCGGTAGGGCCAAGCTCTTTTTCCAACTCATTAGGTTCCCTCCTTTACTGGTTCCGCATAATGATATTCTCGGAGTTTACCTGCAGGAATAACAACCTTACTTAAGACCTCAATTTTACGGGTAATTCCGTTTTGGTCTTGAAGATCACCGAGTCTAAACCAATCATAATAAAAATTGAGGGCAGACTTTAAAGTATTCGTATCACCAAGCGCTTCAATGATATAAGGCGGCATTTGACGAGTCCCGCTAATTTGGATGTACGAGCCTGAACAAAATACCTCCGTATTGATCGTCACGCGCTGACCATTGACGGCGATGGCTTCTGCACCGCCATTCCACAGAGCGTTAAAGATCCCCCGAATGTATTGTTCATGAATTAAGAAGAGCTTTGGATCGTCTTGTTCCGTAACAACGCGCTTAGAATCATCCAGCGTAATTCGTAAGCCTTGGCCGAACACTTCAACCAAACCAGCATTCATCTTGGCATCTTGTAGTTGCTGATTTGCCAAGGTCGAGGCACTTTGACCTTGGGTATATTTTCCCACTTCGAGCTGTATCTTTTCGTTTTCGGCAGAAAGTAATTGATTTTCTTGTTCCGTCTGAATTAGACTAGGCACAGCGGTTTCCGGCAGTACCATCTGACTGCCCGCAGCGCCCTGAGTTTTAAGCAAGATAATAAAAAGAAATCCGAGCAAAACAGAAGCCAATCCTAATAGGGAGCGTTCTCTTTTATCCATCTGCATTGATCACACCTCCATTCAATCAATTTTGAAAAAAGGACACCCCTACGGGCGTCCCTTATTTATTTACCAGTTGTTATTCACTCAACCATTCCTCGCCCGCTTTGGAATAATCTATAAGTTCTTCGGGTTTGAAATATAAGGCAATTTCACGTTCAGCACTTGTCACCGAATCCGAGCCGTGGATAATGTTACGGCTTACATCCACTCCGAACATCCCACGGATGGACCCGGGATTTGCCTCCACGGGTTTTGTTGACCCCATGAGTTGGCGCGCCAAGGCCACTGCGTTGTTTCCTTGCCATACCATAGCGACGACTGGAGAAGAAATAATGTAGGTGACCGTTGGCTCAAAGAACATTTTGCCCCGGTGTTCGGCGTAATGCGCTTCAGCCAAGGCGCGATCGACTTGAATAAACTTCATACCGGCCAGTTTGAAGCCCTTTTTCTCAAAACGCGTAATAACTTCTCCGACTAAACCACGCTGAACTGCATCGGGTTTCAGCATAATAAACGTCTTTTCCATCCTTTAAACCCTCCTTCAAGTTGAAACCTAGGCCCCTTCTACTTGGGCGCCTTTAATTTCGCACCTTTGCTAAGATTCATCGTTAGATAGCTGACTTTGAGTGTTCACCGCATCTGGAGAACTTTCCACATTCTTTTCTAGGTTAATAGATACTTCTTCCGCTGCATCTGCAGGGACATCTGATGAGACTTCAAATTTAGCCATAATAGCGGCAAAGCTTGTGACATCGAGCGTTTCTTTTTCCATCAAGGCATCGGCAATTGCGTGTAGTTTATCAATATTTGCTTTAATGAGGTTTTGAGCCTGTAGGTAGCAATCACCAATAATCCTACGCGCCTCTTGGTCAATTTCATAAGCCACAGTATCGCTATAACTACGATCACGCGAAATATCTCGACCGAGGAAAACTTGCTCTTCCTTGTGACCAAAAGTGAGGGGACCGAGCACCTCAGACATACCCAACTCAGTAATCATTTTACGAACAATCCCAGTAGCCCGCTCCAAGTCATTTGAAGCACCAGTACTGATTTCTTGAAGCACTAAAGCCTCAGAAACACGACCACCAAGTAACATAGTGACCTGGTCTAGCAGTTGGGATTTCGTCATGTAATTACGATCTTCTTTCGGAAGAAGTAACGTATATCCCCCAGCCCTTCCGCGAGGAATAATCGAAACCTTGTGTAAAGGATCCGTATGAGGGAGCAGGTCTCCGAGTAAGGCATGACCCGCTTCGTGATAAGAAACGAGTTTCCGTTCAAAGGGACTAATGACCCGGCTCTTCTTCTCAGGTCCCGCGATAACACGTTCTATGGAATCTTCCATTGCCTGCTGTTTAATTTCCGTTTCACTCCGACGAGCAGAAAGAAGGGCTGCTTCGTTAATCAAATTGGCAAGGTCTGCGCCTGTGAACCCGGACGTGCGTCGAGCAAGAACCTCAAGATCCACATCTTTTGCTAATGGCATACCTTTTACATGGACTTTAAGAATCTCTTCTCGTCCTTTAACATCTGGGACATCAACCACGACTTGCCTGTCAAAACGACCTGGGCGCAAAAGCGCTGGGTCAAGGACATCTGCTCTATTGGTAGCAGCAATAATTATAACGCCATCATTTCCGTTAAAGCCATCCATTTCCACCAGAAGTTGGTTCAGCGTTTGTTCGCGTTCATCATGTCCACCGCCTAAGCCGGCACCCCGTTGTCGTCCAACCGCATCAATTTCATCGATAAATACGATGCAAGGAGCGCTTTTCTTGGCCTGCTCAAACAAGTCTCGAACCCGTGAAGCTCCGACTCCAACAAACATTTCCACAAAATCTGACCCACTGATACTGAAAAATGGCACGCCAGCTTCTCCAGAAACAGCTCGGGCAAGTAAAGTTTTACCGGTTCCGGGAGGTCCAAAAAGCAGAACCCCTGTAGGAATCTTCGCACCTAATTCATGAAACTTCTTGGGGAACTTCAAAAATTCAACGACTTCCTGAAGCTCTTCTTTTACCTCATCCGCACCCGCAACATCTGCAAAGGTAACTTTTTTCTTATCTTCTCCAACAAGCTTTGCTTTACTTTTACCAAATTGCATCACGCGATTGCCACCACCCTGGCTTTGTTGCATCATAAAGAAGAACAAAAGAACGATGACGAGAATGGGAAGCATTGTAGAAAGTAAGCCCATCCACCATTGAGGTTTCGGAGGCTGTTCGACCGTGTAAGGGAGGCCGTGGGAAAATAAATCCGACGTAAGTTGTGGATCCGTTCCAAGCCCAACCACCTCGTGCTTTTTATCGTCTTTCATCGTGACCGTATACTTAATGGTATTGTCTTCAACTACAGCCGCAACATCTTTAACCTGGTCCGCAACAACAGCCTTTTTAAAAGCGTTGTAATCCATTCCTACATCTTTAGTAACGGGAGGAGTCGTCCATTTTATTAATACGATCGCCATGAGAATTATAAGAATATAAATTGTAGCACTTTTAAAGTATTTCAACTACGGTCCTCCTATCAAGTGGGCATAACGCCCCATTATGAAGTAATTCCACATATTATACCACGCAGTATTGCGTTTTACAATGAATTCAAATTAGAACCTTACGCGTGCGGTTTGAGAATGCAATAAACATTTTTGCTGTTCTGATCTGGCTGACACAGATCGCTTTTCCGAACACCAGGAATCCACAGCACCTCTGCCCCATAAGCAATCAAGGGTAGCTCGCTTCTTATTTTAATTGAAATATTATCCTCTTGGAAAATCTTCTTGAGTGATTTGTGTCCAATACCCGTAAACCACATTTTGTCTCCTTGCTGTCGAGTACGACACACCAACTGATCGGGAATCTGGTCTAAGAGCTCACTGCTAAAAACCGCCACCTTGTTCTCAACGCCATCAGTTCCGTAAGCAGGAGGAAGATTACACGACTCCAGCAAGCCGATATCTAACTTCAAACCTGGAATTTCGGACCAGCTCCCCAAGTCCAAAGCGGTTTCTGGAAAGACTCGCTTCAACGTCTCTTGGCGTTGTAACGCCAAGACGTCGCCACGCTCCGCTATTGTGTCAGTATAACTGTTAAACCAAATACCTTCGTCGGTAATTTTAACCGTCATACCTGGCAAATCCTGCGTCCAACCAGGCTTTCCCTCAGAGCCCATGATTTTAGTGACGTAGTTAAACCCTAACCCCCTAAGTTCCCCCGTTACCAGCCTTGCCGCTCTACGCAACAGACGAGATAAAATCGCCGCTGACTCAGTAAAGACATCACAGCTTAGACCGATGGTACCTACTGAGTCTATAACGTGGTAGTGTCTCCAGGCCCCGTCCACTTGCTTCGTCAAATATTCCTCATCCCAGCGCAAAAGCTCTCCCGTACGCCCCAGTGCCTCCTGAATTCGAGGATTATATTCTTTCACCAATTCAGGTAATAACTCGAGGCGGATTCGGTTACGAATATAAATTGGTTCTTCATTCGAACGATCAAGGGCATAGGGGAGACCTTTTTGCGCGCAATAGTTTAAAATATCCGCTTTAGAAACCGTCAGAAGTGGGCGAATGATTGAGTCCCTAGTGGGATATATTCCAGCTAATCCTGCGGTCCCACTCCCTCTAAATAACCGATAAAGAATCGTCTCTGCTTGATCTCCAAGGTGGTGGCCTGTTGCAAGAAGGGTGCATCCCTCCTTGTTCATATCCTCTTTCCAACGAGCGTAACGCCATTCTCTGGCCGCCTCTTCGAATGATTGACCCACTGATTTTGCATACCCCTTGGCGTCGAAACGATGAACAATGCAAGCCATCTCCCACTTAGCTGCCATAGCCTGAACCAAGTGTACTTCATCATCTGACTCTTTTCTAACCCCATGATGTACATGCGTTAAAACCAAGGAAAGACCTCTGAGCGGTTCTTCTCGTACATAGCGCCAAAGAAGATGACTTAAAGCCATGGAGTCCGGTCCTCCCGATACTGCGACCATGATCTTAGCGTTTTGGGGAATCAACTGAGGTAATACGTATGTGCGGAGTTTTTCGTATATGTCTTTCGCCCCCTTTACGAACCAAACGCATAGGAACTGTCGCTAGTGCAATCCCAACCGCAATAGCGCCCGCGGCGAACAACGTCTCCGTCCCATTGGTCAAAGCCCCGATAAAATCCCCTTTAACCAAAGCTAACATCGTAGAATAAGCTTGTACTCCAGGAACCAGGGGAATCATCCCAGGCACTGCGATGATCAAAACAGGAACGCGAAACATACGAGCGCCGGCTTCAGCTATTAGCCCAATTGCCACAGACGCAAAAAAAATGGCCGTATTCGTGCCTCCAAGAGACCTGAAGATCAACCAACCTATTGCTCCCGCCAACGCTCCTGGTAATAAGTAACGTACAGGAACATTAAAAACGACTGCAAAAGCAAGCGAAGAGATGAAGGCCACCGTCAGTTCGATAAACATTTTTTCTATCTCCATTGCATTTTTACTAATCAACCCTTACAACCTTAACATTCTCTCCATTTAAACACAACGCCATACTGAACTAAATGGCATTTTATTTTCGCATTTTCTTAACCAGTAACGAACCCTTAGTTTGCCCTACAGAAATAGAAAAGGCCCTGATTGCTCAGGGCTTACGAATCTTCCATCGACTAACACAGTGGTAGGGACAATCAGGAATTGTCCCTACCCAATTTCTAGTTCTAGAACAAACCGCTAACTTTACCAGTTTTGGTGTCAACATCAATTCTTCTATAGGCAGGGTCGGAACCTGTACCAGGCATTAAAGTGATGGTACCCGCCATTGGGCAAAGGAATTTTGCTCCGCCATAGACTAAAATGTCCCGGATTGGTAATCTCCAACCTGTCGGCACACCTTTTAAAGCTGGGTCATGGGATAAGCTGAGATGAGTTTTCACCATCATTGTGGAGAAATCGTCATAATGCGAATCACTTTCAAATTTCTTAGCCTTAGCTTCGGCTTCTGGAGACCAATCTACACCATCTGCACCATAAACCTCTTTGGCGATGAGTTCAACACGTTTGCGGAGAGGCATATCCAATGGATAGAGATATTTGAAATCTACAGGTTCTTTGCAAGCATCAATCACAGCATCCGCTAATTCTAAAGCACCATCTCCACCATCAAGCCAGTGTGTAGAATGGGCGCACCGAGCGCCTGCAGCGTTCACAATTTTCTTAACCAAGTCAATCTCTGCTTGGGTATCCGTGAAGAAGCCATTAAGACATACAACAGGTATAATCCCTGATTTCTTAACAACTGCAAGATGATGAAGGAGGTTAGCGCATCCTTTTTCCACGAGTTCAAGATTTTCTTTAATATACTCTTGCGGTAGCTCACGTCCGGGTACGACAGCTGGTCCGCCTCCATGCATTTTCAAAGCTCTAATAGTCGCTACAAGAACTGAAACATTTGGCTTCAAATTGCCCAAACGAGCTTTAACGTTCCAGAACTTTTCAAAACCAATGTCTGCAGCGAATCCGCTTTCTGTAACATGATATTCAAACATCTTCAGGCCAAGGCGGTCTGCAATCACTGAAGATTGACCGATTGCAATATTGGCAAAGGGTCCAGCATGAACCATGACCGGCTGACCTTCAGCGGTATAACAAATCGTGGGATTAATGGTGTTACGCATCCAAGCTGTCATAGCTCCGTCTACTTCTAAATCCTTGGTAGTAACGGGCTTACCTGTCTTACTGTAGGCAACAATGATATTACCGATCCGCTCTCTGAGATCTGGAAGATCTTTAGCAATGGCCAAGATTGCCATTAACTCTGAACCAACCGCAATGCCAAATTTTGACTGCATTTGGAAACCGTCTTTTTTACCGCCAATACCAATGATGATATTCCTCAAGCCTTGAGCTGCGAAATCAATAATCCAGCCCATTTCTACATTTTTCGGGTCGATGTCCAAACGTGTCAAGCCCCGCTTAGCCAACACATCATCGGTATAGTTAGCCTCGTGTTGCATCCTAGCATTAAGAGCAACCATACAAAGGTTGTGAGCGTTCATGATATCATTGATGTCCCCTGTAAGTCCTAACGAAAACTCGGTCATCGGTATTAATAGCGCGTTACCACCACCAGCAGCCGTTCCTTTGATATTCATGGTAGGCCCGCCAGACGGTTGTCGTATGGCCCCGCCAGAATTCATCCCTCTCTTGGCAAGTCCTTCAATGAGACCTATGGTCGTCGTTGTTTTTCCTTCACCTAAGGGTGTCGGTGTAATAGCCGTCACTTCAATATATTTACCATCTGGTTTATCTTTCAGTCGATTCATCATTTTTAGAAAATCCACTTTGGGTGTTTTTCCGTAAGGAATCAGTTCGTCTTTTTCAAGTGACAGTGTCTTAATCAGATCTTCAACAGTAGGCATGTTTTTTTCAGCTTCTTCGGCAATCTGCCAATCCTTTAATACAGTAGCATCCCAAGCCATTAAATCCACTCCCTTAATTAAATTTCTTTCCCCAAGAAAATACGGTAGGGCATCCCAATTAGAGTCATTATATTCTGAATTCGACACTTATTTGTTTTATCCTGCTTGTACTATAAAGAACTATCGGAGGTACTTTACCCTCTTCAAGGTAAAGTACCTCCGATCCACAAATATAGTGTCAAGACTGAACCGACTCCAGACGCGATGGAAAGTGCCACGCCAAAGGCCTCCACACCTCGAATTGAGGCTGAGACTAGATCTTCAAATAACGCGTCCCTGACTGACGTTGTGATCGCTAAGCCTGGTATCAATACCATAATCGATCCAATGATTGCTAAATCAAATTGAACCGATGGCCAAAACCATTTTACAGCAAGATTTGCAACAGTTGCCATAACCCCTGCGAGCGCTAGCGAAACGAAGTACAGAACTTCTTTTCTTTGGAGGAATTCCATCACTAACATGACCAGTAAGCCTGTTATGCCCGCTGAAACGAAGGCACCCACATGCGCTCCCAATAAATAGCTGAAACCAGCGCTAACCATGGCTCCTGATAAAAGACGAACTCCAGTTGGGTATCTCCTCGGCAATCCATCCACCCTCAGAAGCTCATTATAGGCAGTTTCTACGGTTAAGATTCCAGCTGATAGTTGCCGTGAAATCCTGTTCACCTCAAGTACTTTAGCAAGATTAAAGCCACGGTTATAAATTCGAACAACGCGTGTATGCCTCTGAAGCCCTCCGTTAATCGTGCAAAATATACCTTGAGGAATGGCAAAGACGTCTGCCGAATTTGCACCTCCCGCGAGAGCCATGCGTACCATTGTCTCCTCGACACGAAAAGTTTCTCCGCCATTCTCTAAAATCAATTGTCCTGCCAAAAGGATAAGATCAGCTACATCCACCATAAAGAGTATCACTCATTCCAATAGTTCTTTCGTATCGCCAAGATAATTCCATCATCTTCTAACGTCCCCCCGCTCAAGCGACGGGCTTCCTGTCCAATAAGATCCGCGATGTCTTGAGATTTGTCGATCGTCGTTTTCTCCAGAAAATCCAGGATCCAATCCTTGCCTTCTTTTAAAACATCTTGTACGCCATCGGTCAATAAAATTAACGTATCACCGCTCTGCATCTCCACCTCAATCACGGGTATATCAATTTGGTTTAAGATGCCCGCTGGAAGGCTGGATGATGCAAACGATTTCACGCCATCGTCGCCAATTAGATAGGAGGCAGAAGCGCCCACTTTAACTAACTTTACATTAGCCGATTCTAAATCTAGAATTGCCATATCAATGGTTACGAAACTTTCTTCTGGTGACCGCAGTACTAGGATGGAATTTAGTGCTTGAATCGCACTTTCTGGTTCAAACCCCGTCGTAAGCAGTTGCTCAAGGAGCGTTAAGGCCGTCGCACTCATCTTAGAAGCATTTTCCCCTACACCCATTCCATCGCTTAGAATAAAGGCATGCTGGGTTGTGGAGAACGCTATAGATGCATAGTTATCCCCACTCATGCCGTTGCCGGTTTTCGTAAATGTGGTGACACCCACGTCAAGAAAGTGGCGGCGGCGGCGCGCTAAATTTGATGGTTTTACAACTTCCCAATTATGCTGTGTATGAAGCTCTTTAGCAAGATTCCCAATCACCTGCGAAACGTTGAGAAACTGGCGAGACAAAGCCTCTTGATTAATGAGCAGACGACGACGCCATGTCTCCTGACTTTTCTCTTGTTCAATGATGAATTGCACACCCAAGAACATTTCCTTTAATCGTCCGCAGTGACGTTTCCATTCGATCGGAAGAGCCTCTAACTTGACATCTGATTGATTTTCAACCAAGCTAAAAAGCTCAAAGAAAATATGGTAAGTTTTATAAAATTCTCTGTTCCAACAAGCATCCACGGTCGGACAAGTGTGGCACACACGCTCAACCAAAACATTCATTAGTTCAGGAACCTCTGGGCGCATCTCAAAAGATTCTGCATCAGCCGCTTGATAGCTCCGTGCAATTTGATCAAATATTTCTGCCAAGGCCTTTACCTTGGAAACCGTGGTTTCCACCTCAGGAATGGCCTTAGTTTTTAAAAAATTCTTTTTGGGCGTCGCTCCGGGCCATAAAAGAAAGAGGAATAGACCAACAGTCGAGGAAATGAGCTGCGTATAGATGGCATCTTGTCTTAGAAAGACGGTTAACATCAGCATAACAGCAATGAAAGCTGTCCCTATTCCTAATTTGCCAAACCGGCGAAATGCACCGGTACAAAATCCGGCTAAACCGTAAATCCCAGCATCCATTAAGTTTTGAGTGTTTATAGTTGTTAATTGGGCCATAAAACCCAGCATCGCTCCTACACCCGCCGAGGTCCCTGCTCCGTACCGGTCCGAAACAAATAGAATGAAAAAGCTCAACAAAACGACTGAGAAATTTATCTCCATAACTTGCACGCCTTGAAGACCACTAATGACTCCAATCAGAATAAGAAGCCAGGCAATTCCTTGGTCACGCTGGAATTCGCCTCTCCAGATAGCCTCTTGATGACACATTGCGTACCAAAAAATGATCGCAAACCCTCCAGCAAAGACACTTTGAAGCCCTACAGAGAAGAAGGCATAAAGATCCGGCTTAGCTAAGCTGATCGCTAGAGAAGAAATGAGGGCTACCAGTAAGGCTGTGGAGGTAACCAAATAGATCCCATCGTGCTTTTTCTTGCGTAAAAAGGGCATCACCAATGTCAAGACGGCTAACATAGCCAGAGCTTGCATGGCAAAGGATACATCCCCCAGGGAAATTACCCCGATGAGAATACCGATCATGCCGAAGAGGACGCCACTTTCTCCTCTCATAAGCAACGCTGCCCCGAACGCAACTCCGAAAGGATGTAGGCCTAAAATGCTGCCCCGCGCCAGAAGACCTCCCAATAACAGTGGGAAAAATGCGCTCTCAATTGAGATTTTACTACGCAGACCTTGATTTAATTTTAACGTTTTCCATTCCGCCATAATGTCACCTCTTACCCATTTTATGGTAACATTATAACCTACAAAGATAGCAAAGCTTGTCTAGTAAAGTCACTCAAGCGCAACAACTTTCGACCTGATTCATAATTAATCTCTTTATACTGTAATATTAACCCTATAGTTCTCTTAATAGTCCCGACATTTTCAAGAAGCACATTTGAGCGGATATTATTCTTCGAATGAAATAAAAGTTTAAAATAAAAAACCGCCTCCCGGCGGTTACAACCTATTATCTACTTGAACCTCTGCCCCCACGTTTAGAGTCTGTGGCCCGGCGAAATTCTGTCTGACGCTCATCACTGTCTTTTATAAACTTAGCCAACTTATCCTCAAAGCACACGGTTGGCGGAAGACGGCGTTCACGACCCACGTTGCGAACAGTGGGATTTGCTTGTTTAATAGAGAGTCCAATTTTCCCTTTTTCATCCACATGAATGACTTTTACCTTAACGTGATCCTGTTCCTTTAAATAATCTCGGACGTCCTTGACATAAGCATCAGCGACTTCCGAAATATGCACGAGACCGGTTACTCTATCCGGCAACTCAATAAATGCTCCGAAGTTCGTGATCCCTGTAACGACTCCTTCAACAATACTGCCAACGTCAATGGCCATACGAAGTAAACTCCTCCTTGTGATGATATATCTACATCTATATCTACTCTATGTTATATGCAGTGCTCACGCCTGTCAAGGTTAAGAAGAACATTGGATCGTACTAATTCTTGGGAGAAATAAGAATTTCGCCTTTTTTTACGAGTCCTAACTGCTCTCTAGCTAACTTTTCGATGTAACTTGGAGTGTTTAATTGCGCAATCTCCTCGTTCAAAAGTTTCTCCTGTTGTAGTAATGTGACCTTTTCTTGATTCAAATGCGTTAATTGTCCTTCTACCTGAGAATGGAGTTTCCATATCTGCCAGGTAGAGCTTCCGACTACAGCGATCATAAAGCATAGAACAAAAATGGTACCGTAACGAAGTCGAACCCTTGGCCGATTTTTAGTTTTAATCTTCTGACGGGTCCTCTTCATCCAGTTCCCCTCCCCCTAAGCCTAGCTCCCCACCCGGAATAATACAAACAATCTCATACCCTTTGCTTCTTGCACGGGTTAATAAAGTTGCCACAGAACTTTGACTGAGATGCAGTTGTTTAGCGATAGTTTCTAACGATTTTCCACTTTCTTTGAGGATCACCGCTTGGCGTTCCCGAAAACTAAGTTTTTCCAGACCCCGAATTTCTATTTGCACTGCGGCACACCCTTGCTGAAAAGTTATCCACAAGTGTGGATAAGATGTGGACAAATAACTTACAAATCATTTACAATCTGTGGACAAAAAATAATATAACTCTATTATAGCCACTCCCCGTTAGGTAATCAATCCCTCTGAGAAAATTTACCTATTTATTTTCGGTGGCATGAGTTTGTTCCACCACCCTTTCAGGCTTTTAGGGATATGAATAATGGGTTGAAGAACGAAAACCTCTCCAATCCGATAGAGAAGCATGCTAAACCATCTTAAGATCGCATAGGGCAGTCGCATGATCAGAACAACTCCACTAATCGGAATCTTAATTCCTCTGCGAATAAGTCCGGAAACGTAATTGATAACACGATAGAATCCAAAATAGAAGCGCACGGAGAAACGACTGAGTAGTCTTAGATAAACAATCAAACCCAACAAGCTACCCCAAATAATATAAAAACGAAAGTCTAGCGCATTGGCCCTTTCAAAAAAACGGAAAAGAATATACAAGGCGACAAATGAGAAGAGTACATCGCCTATAAAAGTCAATACCTTCCCCCAGCCTTGCCAACGTCGAAAAGAGCGGTAAAAGTCAAAAACTAATCCAACGGCTGCGCCAGCCACAATGACCCAAAAGAACGTTTCGAATTCTGAGATTGCTCTTCCCCCTTCCTTCTGACAATGGAGGCTTTTTAACGAAAAATCCGGTTTATTAACCCTTGACGAGAGCCACCATTCGTATTTCGATGATAAATTAATGCTCCGACATGCCCTTGAAGATCGACCAAGCCCTGCTCAAGATTCAGTAATTTAATGCCCAGCTGTTCCCCCTTGATGCTTAGTATCCCAAGTTCAGTTTCAAGAACAATTTCTTTGGGGTCAAAGGACCGTACCTTCTGTACCCCTGTCAACGCAAGTTGTTCTCGGTTTTCCATGACAAGGCGATGTCCTTTTCCAATCTTGTCCACCATGCCCCATCCCCCCTAACTGCTTTACTTTTTAGACTGTATTCAGCTTGCACGTTTTTTAGACGTCCATGTCTTGGCTCGTTTATCTTGCCTCATAACCCGGTCACTGAAAATAGTCTCAAAAATACCCTCCTACGCTTTAGCAACATAGGAGGGTATTTTTCTTGTATCACATTTGAACCGCCTTGAGGATCGATACAAATCACCAAGGGTCGTTACAAAATCTTCTGTTCTTATTAATATTGCTTGGAAGGAATAATCCTTAATTTGTCGAATTAAAACCTACACACCAAACGACTTAAAGCGGTACCGGCGGTGTTCGGTTCAGTGAGCTCATTTACAACATTGATATAACCCTTGCCCTACATTACCATTTCTTGGTACTTATTTAAAGCCGCATCCAGCTGCTGGCTTGCAGCCACCACTTCCGGATCCGTAAAAGATTTACCCTCTTTTATCTGAATCATATATAAGCGTAATTTTTCAATTTCCTTTATTAATTTCTCGAGTTCATGCACACAGATCCCTCCCTCTATGTGTTAGGATTAGTATACATAAATTATAAAAAACCCGACATATGTGCTGTAGTTATCTAAAACATCATGATCAATTTCTAGAGCTATAACACAAGTAGGAGGCGGATGCTGGTCTGAAATTTCTTCCATCGCGCATTCAGCACGATTAATGCATTCAATTAAACTTCCTTGCTAAAGTTTACTGAGCATCCACTGGATTTTTTTGTCCAACAATCCCTTTTATTGGCACAAAAATTTTGCCAATAAAAGGGATTGTTGGGTTCTCCACCTATGATGATTAGCCACCGTGAGTTGCACTGATTGCTCTACGCCTTCTCGTTAAAACAGCCAAGAGCTCATCCTTAGGTGACATTTTTAACGTTTTTGAAGGGATTTGGTGGTAATTTGTCGAAGTAAAGAAGATACGGACCCGTCTCGAACAGCAAAACGCTGAACTGGTTTGAGCCCCTTAAAATCTATGTTGAGCATTAGACTGTTTTCCTAACCACGAATAAAACAAATTTCCAAGGTTACATTAAAACATGACTAAAATGATTTACTATAAATAACGTAAGTTGTTTTCCATCTTCTCCGTTGCCATTTCTTCTGCGTATTGATCCTCCTGGAAGGCCTCAACGAGTAGGTCACGTATATTAAATCGTTCATCTCCGGCAAAGATTTTACCCACTTCCTACACGACTTTCCCGAGAAATTACCAGCAGACATAATCTCTGCAACGGTTATTTCCCTCTTCAACGCTTAATGTATTTTACCACTACTTGTTGTATGTGTAAATAGTAATACCACTCTCTATAATAATATTTTTATTCTATGATTTACCCTCGAAATTGAAATGATATTCACAGGAAGTAATATCAGGGAGGCGCTATACATGGGGAAAATCCTTGGCGAGTATATTAAAGGCATTCGAAAAGAAAAGAACTCTGTTAAACTCATTGCAGAGTCTTCAGAGATATCAAAATCTTATATTGATTATATTGAAAGTGGACTGAGAAACCCTCTCCAGAAATGTTAGCAAAAATCGCAGTTAGCCTTGAAATTTCATTTGATACTCTATTGAAAATACAGCAGAAAGAACAATTAGAAAAAGCTGCAGTCGCTCTTGAGGTTTCATCGACTGATCCTACTGATTTAAGGATTAACATGTATGCGACGCGTGGAAACAGTGAAAATACCTCCAATGTAAATGTGGAAGCCCTAAAAAAAATAAAATTAGCGTTCACAAATAGAATTGACAAACAAAACATTGTTGACAGTATCTCAAGCCCAGATTTACGAGCAGTCGTCCGAGCCAGCAGCAACTTAGGCGACAAGGATATTGCTAAACTTCGCAAAGTAATGGAATCGCTATATCCTTATGCCTTCAAAAACTAAAAGAAGAAAAAACGGTGTTGGTGGATTATGGCTATGTCATAAAACAAAGGTAAATGATTCTATATATTTGCCATTACGACCTTATCTGGGTTTTTTAGGTTCAAGGCAGGCACGTCTCTATGCCTTCTAAGCCATGAGTGATCTCTTTTGAGCCAATGGGGAGGTGTGCTTGGTTTCAGATGGTTAGGTAAGCTCTGTGGCCTTTATAGCGCTGTTTGGGTCTTTGACACCAAGACTCTTTGAGTAAGGAAAAGACAGAGTCTTTAACCTTAAGACTCTGTCTTTCGTTCATCGCGAATCAATTCATAGAGGTTTTGGGCTTCATTGGCCTTGACACTTTTCGGTGTTGCCAAGACCTGGACTTCCAGAAGATGGCTTCCCATTTCTAGGGTAATACGGTCCCCAATCTTGACTTCTGCTGAGGGTTTAACAACCCTTCCGTTGATTCCGATCTTTTCCCCAACACAGACATCTTTGGCCACAGTGCGTCGCTTGATCAGGCGAGAAACCTTTAAATATTTGTCGATGCGCATGCATGCATCTCCTCCCAACTGAACATTATGTTTCTAAATATACAAAATCAGGCTCCAGAAAGCACCTGGAACCTGATTTTTTAAAATGTCCGAAGACTCATTTTTGGACGGCGTCCTTAAGAGCCTTACCCGCCTTGAAGCCAGGTACCTTAGCTGCTGGAATTAAGATAGTTTCCTTTGTTTGAGGATTTCTTCCCGTTCGTTCAGCACGATCTTTTACTTCGAACGTTCCAAAACCAACCAGTTGGACTTTTTCACTTTGTGCCAAGGACGCTTCGATGACCTCAAAAACAGCTTTGACTGCTTTTTCTGCATCCTTCTTGGACATGTCTGCTTTCTCAGCAACAGCGCTAACTAATTCAGTCTTATTCAAAAAATATTCCTCCTAAATAACTGACTTATCACGATAATTTATATTTCGCGATAAATAATCAATCTCCTGCTTTTTTAATTTATATTACATTAACTTTTTCTTGGGATTTAGCTTTTTCCCAAAAGAGATCCATTTCTTCTAGAGGTAATTGTTCAAAGTCCAGACCGTCTTTTCTAGTGAATTCAAGCATTTTCAGAAAACGACGTTGAAACTTATGTATGGTATCCCTTAGAACCTCTTCCGCGTCAAGCTTTAAAAAACGGGCTAAATTGACGACGGAAAACATCAAGTCACCTAATTCTTCACGTACTCCGATGCCCTCTGACAATGCACTTTTAAGTTCTTGTAGTTCCTCCTCAATTTTCCCCCAAGGTCCTTCAATATCTGACCAGTCAAAACCAACCTTGGCAACTCTACGTTGCGTTGAAGAAGCCCACATGAGTGCTGGTAACCCTAAAGGGTCGTTGAAGAATTCTACCTCCCCATTTCCCCCTTTCTTCTCTTCCTGCTTAATTCTATCCCAAGTCAGGACCACATCATCAGCTGTTGCTACCTTCTCATCCCCGAAAACATGGGGGTGCCTGCGAATCAGTTTTTGAATAATCCCTTGAAGTACGTCTTGGATATCGAATTCACTTTCTTCGGAAGCAAGTTGAGCGTGAAAAACAACTTGTAATAATAAGTCTCCCAACTCTTCACATAAATTATACATATCTTTTTTTTCTATTGCTTCAAGGACTTCATAACTTTCTTCAATTAGGCATGGTTTTAAGGTCTCATGGGTCTGTTCAATGTCCCAGGCACACCCTTGCTCCGAACGTAAGGTTGCCATCACTTTGGTCAACCTAGAAAAGGAAGTTACCTCTGAGTTAGGTGGTAAGACGACCGTCGTCAGATGATCAAACGTCCCATGATCCATCTCGAAGAGAGGAAGCTTGTCCACCCGTTCCTCAAAGGTTCCCAAGGCTTTAGTAATATACACCCATGCCTCATCAGGGTAAGAACTCATGAGGTCTAATTTGACTTCTGAGGCAATTAATTTATTATACACCTGGGGAATAATTAACCATTCCTTCCCCGACAGTCCTATATCTTTTAGAGCATCATAATTTCGTATGACCACCCCGTCAATCGGGTCAAACTTTAAGACTCTAAAAATTTCGTCGACAAAGCTCATGGCTGGATGAATCACGACCTCATAGTCGTGAGCAAGCTGTTCTCCAATAAGTTGTACGGTCTTCTCAGCAACCATAGGATGCCCCGGAACCACGTAGATCACCTCAGAGCTCTTTTCAAGCTCTTTACGCAGTTGCTCAGTAATACTCTCATACACCGCTTCGAAGGAAGATTTCTTGGTGTAGATCTCATCAAACGATTCCACACATATACCCTCGGCCATCAACTCCTGAACACAGGGATGCTCTGCAGTACGGGCAAATATTTTCTTGGCACCGCATATACGGCGGTAGTTTCCAAGGGTTAACTGTTCCATTCCTGAAGGGCCTAAGCCGATAACATGAAGACACGAGGACATTTCATCACCTCCAAGGAGTATTTTACCATAAACTTTCTAAATGGTAAAAAAATAAAGCGGTAAACCGCTTTATTACTACTTTTTTTACATTATCCCCTCCAAGTGGGGGGTACGCATTTGCCGTTTCGTGTTCCTTTTATGCTGTGCAACTTCAGCGAAAGCCTCCACTGGAGGCTTTCGTCACGGAAGTCCCGCTGTTCAGCTTTAACTGAACAGGTTTATTGTTCCATCTGCTTTGCTAAAAAGCCGGCAGCTGTCTCGACTAATTTAATCTCTAACTCACCCATCTTCATATTTGGTTCTTTGGAGATGAGCATCACCGCACCAATTGGATCCCCTTGCGAAATAATCGGCGCTATGACTTCACTGGTATACTTGCATTGTGCTTCGTCCTCATTTTCAGGACAGCTTTTACACAAAGCATGCTCCCCAGCAACGCCAATATGAATGGTCTTTCTACCCTCCATGGCTTGCTCTATGATAGGTCCTACCGCTTTATTCATATACTCCTTCTTTGACGCTCCCGAGACTGCGATAATCGTATCGCGATCTGTAATACAAGTGATATGTCCGGTTGTCTCAAAAAGTGAATCAGCATATTCCTTGGCAAATTCCCCCAACTCTCGAATAGGGGAGTATTTCTTAAGGATGACTTCCCCTTCCCGATCAACAAAAATTTCTAACGGATCTCCTTCTCGAATACGAAGAGTCCGACGAATTTCCTTAGGAATAACGACACGACCTAGATCATCAATTCTTCTTACGATTCCTGTTGCTTTCATAAACACACCTACACCTTCCGTTTTGTCGTTCCAAAAACCACTTCGCATCTGATTTAGAACTATAAATAAATTCAATGCTAGTATATATCTAATGATTACCATTTATTCATTTTTTTCAAAGGAAAATAAAAGAAGGCAACTAAATTTAGTTGCCTTCTTTTTGTTCTTATCTTAGCTTAGGTTGCGGGCTGATATCCCTTAGCATATTCAATTTTCGCTTTCTTACGCAAATCGTCAAAATACGTACCAAACTTCTGATCTTTCGCCGCGATCAGTGCATCCTGTACCGCTTGATCTTTCACCTTGGCAAAGTCTGCGACTGTAGCAGGCGTGTGCTTTTCAACAAAAATAACATGAAAACCAAATTCTGTTTTTACAGGAGCTGTTGAAAATGTACCATCTTTTAAGGCAAATGCCGCTGTTTCGAATTCAGGCACCATTTGTCCTTTAGAAATGGTGCCCAGATCTCCGCCCGTATCTTTTGCGCCCTGTTCGGTGGATTTTTCTTTAGCAAGTTGTTCAAACTGAGCAAGAATTGTGGTTTTGTCCTTAGTTGCTGTGAGTTGAGTAATAATTGCTTTCGCTTCATCTTCTGTTTTAACCAGTATGTGATGAGCTTTTACAGTTTCAGGCTGGCTATAATTTGCAACATTTTTATCAAAATAAGCTTTAACCTCAGGGTCGGTCGGCGCTTTAACATCCGCCGTTATTTTCTCATAAACCGTCAAGAAATTCTTTAATTCAGCTTCTGACATGCCCTGTTGTTTCAGGGTATCTTGGAATTTAGCATCATCGCCAAGATTCTTCTTAATGATCTCTTCCTGCTCCTTGACTTTTGCGCTCTCTGGATCAAGTTTTTGACTCTTAACCTCTTGAGCAATAAGCTTGCCTTCAATCATTCTGTCTAAAAGCTGGCTTTTAATCTGAGGTATCGCTGCTTTACCTTCTTCTGTGTCAAATTTCATCCCTTGTTTTTCATACGTCTTTTGAGCTTCCGCAACTCTGGTATCATAATCTTTAATTAACGCTGAGTCTCCGTTCACTTTTACCGCCCATTTACCGCCAACCAACGAAGAGCACCCCGTGGCCACAAGCATCAAAGCTAGAACTCCTACTATTATCCCCACCCGAGACTTCTTCATTTAGACACAACCTTTCATCCACTTTCAAGGCTCCCACTTCTACAAGAAGGAGTATCGATGTTCAGCTTTAGCTGAACGATTTCACTTGACTTGTGAACAGTATATCAAGGAGTTGCGCTTGAAGCAATATTGCAAAAGGCAGAGAGTACTCGACATACTGCCTCAATCATCTCTTCTTGGCTCAGCGTACGAATGCGAATTTTACACTCTAGATTCCCACCGCCCCCCGTTTTGAAAGCCAAAGGATACTTGGAAGCAGCGGCCACCGCCATGAGATTCTCTCCATTCATACCCATATCTAAGGCGAAACGAATAATAATAGTTTGTTTATCTTGTTGTATTTGTTCGACATTTAAAGAACTTGCCAGTATTTTGATCCGTATTATTTCAATTAGGTGCTCAACTTCACGCGTCGGTGTGCCGAAACGATCGACCAATTCGTCAACCATCTCGCTGAGTTGTTCCTCGTTCCGAACCATGGCAAGTCGTTGATACAACAAAGCCTTAGCTTGGCTATCCACAACATAGAAATCCGGTAAGAAGGCATCCACCTGGAGCTCAATGCTCGGTTCGATGACTTCTTCGACCTTTTCTCCGCGTAGTTCCTGAACGGCTTCCTTAAGCATCTGGCTGTACATTTCAAACCCCACGGCAGCCAAATGCCCATGCTGTTGAGCACCAATCAAATTTCCTGCCCCACGAATTTCCAAATCTCGCATGGCAATTTTAAAGCCCGCTCCAAATTCAGTGAACTCACGAATCGCTGCCAGACGTTTTTCCGCAATTTCCGTGAGTACCTTTTGAGGTTTATACATAAGGTAGGCAAAAGCTTTGCGATTGGATCGCCCAACACGCCCGCGCAATTGATAAAGTTGAGATAAGCCAAAATGATCAGCCTCATCAATAATCAGGGTATTAACATTAGGCATATCAAGGCCCGTTTCTATAATCGTCGTAGAAACAAGGACATTCATTTCCTGCTCCAAAAAATCAAGCATGACTCGTTCCAACTCTGTTGCGCGCATTTGACCGTGGGCAACAGCAAGCCGAGCTTCAGGCACCAATTGACTTAAGAAGTGGGTTACTTTGTCCATATCCTCAACTCGATTATGTACATAGAAAACTTGTCCACCCCGTTGAATCTCACGTCTAATAGCGTCACGAATGACATCAGCCCGAAATTCTGCAACATAGGTTTGAACCGGATACCGACCTTCAGGTGGCGTCTCAATCACACTCATGTCCCGAACGCCCACCAGCGACATATGCAAAGTCCTTGGGATGGGCGTTGCCGACAAGGTTAGCACATCAACATTGCCCTTCAAGGTCTTCAATTTTTCCTTGTGGGTAACCCCGAAGCGCTGCTCTTCATCGATCACCAATAACCCTAAATCTTTAAACTTTACAGCTTCTGAGAGGATGCGGTGTGTTCCCACAATGACATCAATTCGGCCTTCCTTAAGGCCTTGAAGTATTTCCTTCTGTTCCTTCTGAGACCGAAAACGACTCAGCATTTCTATGTTAATAGGATACCCCATAAAGCGTTCACGGAAGGTATTAAAATGTTGTTGGGCCAAAATAGTTGTCGGAACCAGCACGGCCACTTGCTTGCTGTCCTGCACCGCTTTAAAGGCGGCCCGAAGGGCAACTTCTGTTTTACCATAACCCACATCCCCGCAAAGTAAGCGGTCCATCGGGCGTCGCTTCATCATGTCAAGTTTCACATCTGTTATGCTTTGGAGTTGATCTGGGGTCTCAATATACGGAAACTTCTCCTCAAATTCATTTTGCCACTCATTATCTTGGGAAAAGGCAAAGCCTTGGATTGCCTCGCGCTTAGCATAAAGTTTCACTAAATCTATCGCCATCTCTTTGACAGCACTGCGCGTTTTACTCTTGACCTTGTACCACTCAGTCCCTCCGAGTTTGTAAAGTTTAGGCAGGGTGTCTGCACCACTTCCCAAATATTTTTGGAGGAGATGCAGTTGATCCAAGGGAACATAGAGTCGATCTTCTCCACCATAGCGGATCCCAAAGTAATCCTTTTCTATCCCACCAACAGCTAATCGCTCAATGCCGGTAAACTGTCCAATCCCGTGGTGACCATGTACAACATAGTCCCCTGGCTTTAGATCTGAAATAAATATACTCTTCTGAGCAGGTAGGCTAGGCTTCTTACCGACCGCCTTGCTCTCCCTTTTATAGATTTCAGTTTCCGTCAAAATGACTAGTTTCGCGAGGGGTAACTCAAAGCCATGGTCAAGAGAATAGGGGTAGACATAAACATGTCCTTCTTCAACAGGATCCTTAAGTTCTTTACGGGAGGCCAGTACACCACGGTCTTTTAAGCCTTGAATCAAACGCTCCACATGCTCCTCATCGCCAACAAACAGCGCCACCACATTCCCTGCATCCTTGCGGTGCTCTATCTCCTCAACTAACTTACTCGTTTTTCCCATGAAGCCCGTCAAGGGGTGAGCGATTAGGTTGAAAATCCTTTTGGGTGAAAGCCCTGGAGCTTGCCTTAAAAGTGTTGAAAGACTAATTAGGGGATGCCGCTCTCCGTGTCTTAGTAGATCATTGTAGTCAATAAACTGAGTCTCTGGATGAACAAACCCCTCACCGTGCTCTAACTGGTGAGTGAATTCTAATAAACGTTCATTCGCTTGAAACTCTAACTGTTCTTTTAAGCGAAGAGGCTCATCCAAAATAACAAAATGATCCTCCGCAAGATAAGAGAAAAAGGGAACGAGCGGTATATCGACTAAGCTTAAAAAGGAATAAATATTTTCATCTAATATTCCTTGTTCCAGGCGTTCATCCAAGAAATTTATTTTAGTTTGTAAGCGGTCTGCCGCCTCTTTCTTTCCAGCCCGTGTGAGACGTCCGGTCGCTTTGCGAGCTTCTGCTCGAATTGCAAATCGAAGCTGCCCCAGCTCCTCCCTAGTGATTACATATTCCATGGCAGGAGAAATACGCACCTTGTTCACAGCAGCAATAGACTTTTGCGTGTCCAGGTCAAACGTACGAATGGAGTCGATTTCATCATCGAAAAACTCCATTCGCACAGCCTCTCCGTCTAGGGGTGCAATGTCCAAAATTCCGCCTCTTAAGGCGAACTGTCCTTTTCCTTCCACGGTCTCAATCCGTTCATATCCACCAGAGACTAGGGAAGTAAGAACTTCCGGTAGGTTATATCCTTTCCCCACTTCAAAGGTCAACATATAATCTGTCCAGCGTTCCAGAGGGAATACTCGCCGTTCCATGGCTAAGACAGAAGCAACGACTGTACACTTATGATCCTGAGTTAATCGATTCATGACATGAATGCGGTCTGAGGTCGTTTCCCTGCTTTTACCAAGGACTTCAAAAGGGAGCCACTCTGTGGTGGGCAAATGTAGAATGGTTTCTTCAGGGCACCACGTGCGTAAATCGTTCACCCACTTTTGAGCCTGCTCTTCCGAATAAGTCAGGATCAATCCGGTTTTCGACTTCTGTAAGAGCTGAGCAACAAAGGCCGCTTTCTGGCTGCCTGTTAAATCGCAAATCATCTGGGGCCATTCGCCCTGGCTTAACGCTTGATCAATCTCTTTAATGTCAAGTCCCTGTCGTAGATAATCATGAATTGTCTTCAAACCGCGCATCCTTTCGGGGTGCAAAAAAGATGAACGTCCGTGAAAGGACCCCCATTTTCTACCCCTTAAAAACTATTATAAAAATAGGGCCGGCGTCATGCCGCCGGCGCATTTGGCACTAGCCACGTCCTGTGTCACCACCCAAAATTACTGATAAACAATTCCAGGTTTTATTTCCATTTCTTGCAAGCAACTAGGACAAAGCGTATAGGCTACATTTCCAACAATATCCATTATAGGGGCAGCGTTGTTGCTGGTCAAGTCATCTAACTCAATCTCACCAATAATTCGATCACAGACATGGCATAACTTTAATATCTTCATAACCTAATCACTCCCTCGCTAGTAGAATTGCCCCTAGCAAGGAAGGTTATACTCCAGGTGAACGATGATATAAATTCATGGCCCGATCGGCTTCCCCTTTAATCCATAAATTCGTCGTCTTTTCTGCCCGTCTTAAGACTTCTTCTAACTGAGAAATCTCCTCTTCCCCGAAGTGGGAAAGCACATAACGTGCGGGGTCATACTCTTTCGGTGGACGACCAATACCCAATTTTAGGCGCCAAAATTGATCTGTTCCCAATTCCTCGAGCATGGATTTAATGCCGTTATGGCCCCCAGCGCTGCCCTGATTGCGCAGACGAAGTTTTCCTAGTGTCAAATCCATGTCATCATGAACTATCAGTATGTCACTGCCTAGAATTTTATAAAAACTAGTGAATTCTCTCACTGAACGACCACTCAAATTCATAAATGTTTGGGGCTTTAAGAGGAAGATACGCTCTCCCTCCACCTTACCCTCAGCCCATAAGCCCTGAAACTTGGCACGAAATTGAAGCTTATAGACCTCAGCCAGTAAGTCTACCAGCAAAAAGCCGATATTATGGCGCGTCTCTGCATATTGAGGTCCAGGATTCCCAAGACCGACAATAACCTTCATTTCAATCTCCTCCTAAGCATATTCAACCGATACTCTGAATACATTCTTTAAGTATACAAAACTAATCTTTTCCGATAAGGGGGTGAACCTATGAAACCCAGTAAAAAGTATTTATCCTTACCTATTATTTCGCTCCAAGAAGGGCAACAAATCGGGTATGTAAAAAGCTTAATTCTCGATGCTGGTACCAAGGCTTTAGCCGCTATTGTCGTAGACACCAAGGGATTTTTTAAGGATCAACGTATTATCCCTTATTCCAGGGTCGTCAGTGTGGGCGAAGACGCGATCACTATTGACAAAGAGTCTCACGTAGAAAAAACCACAAATCTTCCTGAATTGGTTGATCTAGTCAAGGAAAAGTTGACCATCATTGGAACAAAGATGGTCACGGAAACCGGAAAAACACTTGGAATAGCCGACGAATATTACGTCGATCAGGCAACCGGGAAAATAGCCCAGATAGAGATTTCAGGTGGCAAAATCGAAGGTTTCTTAAGTGGCAAGGCGTTTATTTCTGCAGAATACATTACGACCATTGGCCACGATGTCATCATTACACAAAAAGGTAGTGAGAATTCTCTCACCGTCGCGGACAAAGGACTCAGCGACTCCTTTAAAAACCTCATTCACTCCACGTCAAATCTAGCCTCAGAAACAACGCACACCATCAGCAGTTACTTTAAAAAAGAAAAAGCCAAATCTGCTCCTCCCACTGCTGTCGCTAAGGAACTGGTCAACTTACCCGAAACAGAAGAAATCCAAGAGACTGATTCCGAAACACCCATAATCAAAGAACCCCTGGGCTAATACCCCAGGGGTTCTTTTTAACTAAAGAGTTTACTGACAGACAGATCTTCGTGAATGCGGACAATGGCTTCACCCAAGAGTGGGGCCACAGACAACACCTTAATCATGGGAATTGTTTTCTCAATGGGGATTGTATTCGTAACAACGAGTTCACGAATCACCGAGTTCTTCAAACGTTCAATAGCGGGTCCAGATAAAACCGGATGGGTACAGCACGCATAAACTTCCTTAGCGCCCCGTTCCTTCAGAGCAAGAGCACCCTGTGTAATGGTTCCGGCAGTATCAATAATGTCGTCGATCATAATAACCGTCTTACCTTGAAATTCACCAATGACATTCATAATTTCAGAAACATTGGGAGCAGGTCGCCGCTTATCGATAATAGCAAGGGTTGCGCCGATTCGTTCCGCGAAATTACGAGCTCTTGTAACGCCACCTAAGTCCGGAGATACGACACAGAGATTTTCAAGCCCCTTCTCCTGAAAATACTCCGCCAAAATTGGGACCCCCGGCAAATGGTCCAGCGGAATATCAAAGAATCCTTGAATAGCGGGTGCGTGTAAGTCCATGGTTACGATACGGTCTGCTCCAGCTGTAGTAATCAAATTCGCCATTAATTTAGCCGTAATCGGGTCACGTGCTCTTGATTTACGCTCTTGACGAGCATAGCCATAATAGGGCATAACCGCCGTAATACGGCGCGCCGAAGCTCGACGCATCGCATCGATCATAATCAGTAATTCCATGATGTTGTCATTGGTTGGATAGCATGTGGGTTGAACGACATAAATATCAGACCCTCGCACGCTTTCATCGATGGCAAGACAGATCTCGCCGTCTCCGAACCGTTGAATTTTAGCTTCACCAAGCGGAACCCCAAGATAGTCCACAATTTCCTGTGCCAATGGACGATTGGCATTCCCACAAAAAATCTTAAATTCTTTTGATGCCATGGGTCTTTTAGCCCCCTATTTAATCTTTTCGCTGATGCCAATGTTCCTTGATTATCTGCGGACTCCGTTCAACAGCCAAGGCATTTGCTGGAACATTTTTCGTAATCGTTGAACCTGCGCCCGTAATAGCAAACTCTCCCACTTCAACAGGAGCCACCAAGTTTGAATTACTGCCGATGAAGGCATGATCTCCGATTTTAGTGGGATGTTTTTTTATTCCATCATAATTACAGGTGATGGAACCTGCTCCAATATTGACGGATTTTCCCACATGTGTATCTCCTATGTAACTCAAATGCGGTACTTTTGATCCCTTCTCAATCCAACTATTTTTTATTTCTACAAAATCTCCCACTTTTACTTCGGCGTCTAGTTTCGTGCCTGGCCGTAAATAAGCGAACGGACCAATGTGACAGCGTTCTCCAATCACCGCATCTTTAGCCACCGTGTAGGTCACTTCTGAACCACACCCCACGACACAATTCTCAAGACTAGTCTGTGGACCAATGACCGCATCCTCTGCGATCTTAGTTTTACCCATTAAGCGGGTAAAGGGTAAAATTGTGATGTCTTGAGCAAGTTCTACCTCCATATCGATAAAGGTTGAGGAGGGATCCACAATCGTAACCCCTTCAGACATCCAATGATCCGCAATACGATCTCGCATGATGGCTTCGGCCTCCGCCAATTGAGCCCGACTATTGATGCCCAATGCTTCGTTAGAATCTGGGGTACAATACGCCAGTACCTTCTCTCCAAGCTTCAAAAGAACATCAAAGACTTCTGTCAGATAATATTCTCCCTGTGCATTTTGAGTGGTAATTTGCGCGAGAGCTTCCTTGAGTGCCGACGCCTTAAAACAATAAGTCCCAGTGTTAATTTCCTTAATTTGGCGTTGCTCAGAGGTGGCATCTTTTTCTTCAGCAATCTTAGAAACCAAGATCCCGTTTTTTATCACTCTGCCGTAGCCAAACGGCTGGACAATCGTGGCTGTTAAGACCGTGGCGCTAACACCTTCGCCTTCATGCAAATTAATCAGAGCCTGTAAGGTCTCGACTTTAAGTAATGGCTGATCCCCGCTTAAGACCAGAACGGTCTGGGCACCCTCCAAATAAGGTAGAGCTTGCATGACTGCATGGCCCGTTCCTAATTGTTCAGTTTGAGCTACAAGCTCTGCGCGTTGAGAAATGTGGGCCTTAATCTCCTCTCGTCCATGCCCTACAATAACCAAGGGGCGTTCGATCCCAACTTGGGTTACCGTGTCTAAGACATGTTCAATGAGAGTTTTACCAGCTAATGAATGCATGACTTTTGGCAGCTTTGACTTCATCCTTGTCCCTTTTCCTGCAGCCATAATCACCGCTACCAAATTATGCATGATCGAATTCGCCTCCAGGTATAGTTTAACCGTCTACTTTTATTACATCCAAAAGTACTTCATTCGTCGAATTAGGGTGAATATCCTCTTTTTTGACGAATTTTTATTGCTTCATCCAAAAAAGGGACCCATCTGGAAGGTCCCCATAGCATGGTCAATTGTGAAAATAAAAGCGTTTAGATCGCTTCTTGATAGGCTTTTAGGACCGCGGTTTGGATCACTTCTCTTGCTGCTGCCGAGATAGGGTGGGCGATATCACGAAATTCCCCTTCAGGTGTTTTACGGCTGGGCATCGCTACAAAAATACCGTTCATACCTTCAACGACTTTAACATCATGGACGACGAAAGCATCATCAAAAGTCACAGAGACGACGGCCTTCATCTTTCCTTCCGTGTTAATTCTACGAACCCGCACATCAGTAATATTCATTATGAATCACCACCCTTCAACTGTCCGTCCTCCAGGCTTGTCCATAATGATATTCTCTGTATGGTAAAAAAA